>NZ_JAYRYM010000084.1:0-14463 GCF_041917035.1 Devosia sp.
CAAGGCGTTGTAGCTGCCCACCACGTTGTTGTTGTGCACGACGTGGTCGGGATGGTTCCCCGGCGAGGGGATGGCCGCCATGTGGATGACCGCGTCGCAGCCGGCAAAGGCCTCGACCAGCCTGTCGTACTCGGCCATGTCGGCAGCGACGAAGCTGACGCCCGGCGGCGGCGCATCTGCGGGGGCCACCCGGTCGATGCTGACGATGGTATGACCCTGCGCCAGGGCCTCGGCGGTGATGGCGCGGCCGACGCCGCCGCTGCCGCCAGTGAGCGCGATCTTCATCAGGTTAGTCCCTAGTTGGCGTAAACGGCCTGCTGCAGGCCGCGGATATAGCCGATGGCATAGAGCCGACCGAAAGCCGAATAGCCGGCATTCTCGTTGCTGTCACCCTCCACGGTGGGGACATGGTCGGGGCGCAGCACGCCGTCGAAGCCGATCTCGCGATAGGCCTTCATGCAGGCCAGCATGTCGGTCTTGCCGGCATCGTGCCAGGTCTCCTCGAAGCGCGTGGGCACGCCCCGCACGTCGCGGAAATGCACGAAGCTGATCTTGTCGGCGAACGACCGGATCACCGAGGGCAGATCATCGGTCATCAGGGTGAAGTTCCCCTGGCACATGGTGATGGTGTTGTGCTCCGAGGGCAGCATCTCCACCAGCCGACGGAAGTTGGGCACGGTGCGCATGATGCGGCTGACGCCCTTGATCGGGGTGATCGGGGGATCGTCGGGATGCATCGACAGCCTGACGCCCGCCTTCTCGGCCACCGGCAGCACCCGCTTGAGGAAATACTCGAGGCTGGTCCACAGCTCTTCCTCGCTGATCGGCGGGTTGGAGGTGATGTCGTCGGGCACGTCCTCGGCGTTGAAGCTGGTCACCACCGAGCCGCCCCGCGAGGGGGTGGCGAAGTTGGTGCGTACCCAGTTGAAATCGGTCATCCACTCGTAGCACCAGACCGGGATGCCGAGCTTGCCCATGTTGACCAGCAGCTCGCAGACGACGTCGATCTCCTCATCCCTGCCGGGCAGCCCGCGCTTGGCCTTGTTGAGCGGCGGCCGCGCCTCGATCACCTCGAGCTTGAAGCCCCCCTCCTCGTAGCGGTGCTTCATGCGGGTCAGCGGGGCGAGGTCGCAGACGCGCTCGCCGGCCTGCAGGGTATCGAAGGGCAGTCCGCCGACCGCGAGCGTCACCCCGCATTGCTGAGCGAGACGCCAGACGGGGGACGGCGTGGGCGAGATGAATTCGGCGATCTGGAGCATCGGTTCTGATCCGCAATGGTCTTGGGCAGGGCGCTACGACCGGATCGACCGGTCGACGTGAGGTTGACGGGCCGTCCGTGTCACACCGGCAGCAGTTCCGACAGGCGCTCGGCCTGCACCTTGGGCTGCTTGTCGTAGAGGTAGCAGGCGGCAGCGTGGCGGGAATCGATCTCGAACAGCGGCGGGCGGGTGTCGCAGACCGGCATGGCCTGCGGACAGCGCGACTTGAAGGGACAGCCGTGGCTGCGGCCGCCGGCAGCCTCGCGCGCCATGATCGGATGCGCGCCCCAGCGCTGATCGAGGTTGGGCCACGGGATGGAATCGACCAGCAGCCGTGTATAGGGATGCTGCGGCGACTTGATCACGGCATCGACGTCGCCGGCCTCCATGACCCCGCCGCGATAGAGCACGATGATCGACTTGGCGATGTGATAGGCCGTCGTCAGGTCGTGCGTGATGTAGATGATCGACACGCCATGATCGCGCTGCAGGTTGCGCAGGGTCTCGAGGATGTTGGCACGCAGCGAGGCGTCGACCATCGACACCGGCTCGTCGGCGATGAGGAGGCGCGGCTTCAGCAGGAGGGCGCGCGCGACGTTAATGCGCTGGCGCTGTCCGCCCGAGAGCTGGTGCGGAAAACGGCCGAGCACGTCCTCCGGGCGCAGGCCGACGGCGGTCAGCGCCTCGTCCATCTTGCCGCGCGCCTCGGACTTCGAACGGGCGAGGCGAAAGCGCCGGATCGGCACGGTGAGCAGGTGATCGACCGTGTAGAACGGGTTGAACACGGCGAACGGATCCTGGAACACCGCCTGCACTTCACGACGGTAGGCCAGGCGATCCTCGCCCTGCAGCGCGGTGATGTTCTTGCCGCGATAGATGATCTCGCCGGTGGTCGGGGTGATGAAGCCGAGCAGCAGCATGGCAAGGGTGGTCTTGCCGCTGCCGCTCTCGCCGGCGACCGTCATGATCGTCGGCTCATCCTCCTTGAGGGTGAGCGACATGTCCTGCAGGGCGATGGTCGCCTGGGCGTTGATCAGCCCGCGCGAGTAGACCTTGGAGACGTTCTTCAGTTCCAGCAGGTTGGCCATGCTCACGCCTCGTCGTTATACAGGTGGCAGGTGATGGTCCGGCCGCTGGAGAGCATCCGGGTATCGGGCCTCGCCGTGCGACACATGTCCATCATCTTGCCGCAGCGCGGATGGAAGGCGCAGCCGCTGGGCAGCCGCAACAGGGACGGGGCGAGGCCGGGAATGCCCTGGAACACGCCCTTGTTCTCGAGATTGGGCAGGCTCGAGATCAGCGCCTGGGCGTAGGGGTGCTTGGGTTCGGTGAACATCTCGCGCACCGTCGAGACCTCGACCAGCCGGCCCGCATACATCACCGCGACGCGGTCGACGAACTGCGCCATCAGGCCCATGTCGTGACCGATCAGGATGACGGCGGCGTTGATCTCGTCCTGCACGCGGTCGATGGTTTCCATGACCTGGCGCTGGGTGACCACGTCGAGGGCGCTGGTCGGCTCGTCGGCGATGATCACCTTGGGCTGCAGCAGGATGCCGATGGCGATGCAGACGCGCTGCTTCATGCCGCCGGACAACTCGTGGGCATACATGCGGAAGACGCCGGGATCGAGATCGACCGAGCGCAGCGCGTGGGTGCAGCGCTCCTCGATGGCGCGGCGCGGCTCGTTGGGCAGATGCGAGCGGATGGCATCGACCATCTGCGCGCCGATGCGGATCACCGGGTTGAGCGAGTTCATGGCGCCCTGCGGGATGTAGGCGATCTCGCTGAGGCGCGCCTTGCGCATCTGCTCCTCGCTCAGGCCCATCAGCTCGGTGGTGCCGACGGTGACCTTGCCGGCCTCGATCCGTCCCGGTGGCTTGATCATCCGCATCATGGCCAGCGCCATCGTGGACTTGCCCGAACCCGACTCCCCGACCATGCCGAGCTTCTGGCCGGCTTCGAGGCTGAAGGTCACGTCATCGAGCGCCTTGGCCCGGCCGAGGTCGGTGTAGTAGGTGACCTCGAGATGTTCCACCCGCAGGACTGGCGGGGAGCCCGCCGCCGTGAAGGCGCTGCGCGCGCCGGCCTCGCCGGCAGTCGAGACTGTGCTGCTCATGGCTATTCCGTCCTGCGCACGCGCGGATTGGCGAGTTCGTCGAGGCCCATGTTGATCAGGGCGAGCGAGCCGAGGATCAGGATCATCGCGACGGCCGGTTCGATCGGCCACCACCACCAGCCGTTGAAGAAGGCGCCCTGCCCCTGTGCAGCCCAGATGATGTTGCCGAGCAGCGGCTCGCGCAGCGGCCCCAGGCCGAGCACCGCGAGATAGAAGGACGCGAACACGGCGGAGAAGACCTGGCCGACAAAGGCGGCCGCGATGAACGGCAGCAGGTTGGGCAGGATCTCCTTGAAGATGATGCCCAGGTCCGACACGCCCGACAGCTTGGCGACCGCCACGAACTGTCGCTCCTTCATGGTCAGCACCTGCGATCGCACCACCAGGGTCGGTCCCATCCACGCCAGCATGGCGACGATGAAGGCCATGGTGAGGAAGGTGACGTCGCGCTTGTCGAGCGATCCGGCGACCACCACCTGGATGAGCAGGACCGGGATCGGGGTGAGAATCTGGCACACGGTGCGGATGACGCTGTCGATCCAGCCGCCGAAATAGGCGGACATGAAGCCGAGCACGACGCCCACCGCGGTACCGATGCCACCCGCGAGGATACCGATCACCGCGGTCTGCCACATGCCCACCACCATGGCCGCGAACAGGTCGCGCCCGAAGAAATCGGTGCCGAGCGGATACTTGAGACTCGGCGCCTTCTTGGTGGCGGCGGCGAGCGGATAGGCGTCCTTGGGGTCGATGACGAGGAAACCGATGACGGTGAACGCAACGAGGGCGAGCAGGATCAGCAGGCCGATCCCGAGGCTCCAGTTGCGGCGCAGGTAGCGGACCAGCAGCACGAGGCTGCTGGGCTGGCGGACCTCGGCTTGCGCGAGCACTGTGTTGGCCACGACCGACTCCTATTCGTGACGGATGCGCGGGTCGAGCAGCGGGTAGATGAACTCGAGCAGAGTCATCAGCGCGGCGATCGCGATGGTGATGAACAGAACGATCCCGTAGATCACCGGGAAGTCGTTGGAGCGAATGGCATTGTTGAGCGTGGTGCCGATGCCGGGCAGGCCGAAGATGCCCTCGACCACGATGGCGGAGGTCACCACGGTCCCGAGGGCCAGGGCGAAGCCGGTCACCTGCGGCAGCAGCGCGTTGCGTAGGTAGTAGTCACGGAAGATGACGCTGCCGTTGAGCCCCTTGTGCTCGGCGAAATTGACGTAGTCCTCGCCCTGGATGGTGATGCCCATGCCGCGCATCGACAGCACCCACCCGCCGACCGAACCGAGGATCAGCGACAGCGCCGGCAGGATCTGGTGCTTGAGCATGTCGAGGGCAAAGGCGATCGACCAGTCGGGCACGATGCCGATCGAATAGGCGCCGCCGAGCGGCAGCAGCTTCATCCGGAAGCCGACGAAGAACAGCAGCAGCACGCCCATGATGACCGGGGGCACGCCGGTGAGCAGCACGAAGGGCGTGGCCACGGCGCGCGTCCAGCGCGGCGCCTTCGGCCAGGCGGCGATGGCGCCCAGCAGGTTGCCGATGACGAAACTGATGATGGTGGTGACGAGCAGCAGCCCCAGCGTCCACGGGATCGACTGCATGATCAGGTCGACCACGGTCGAGGGGTAGCGCTGCAGCGAGTAGCCGAAATCGAGGCGGAGGATGTTGCCCAGATAGCTGAAATACTGCTCCCAGAGCGGCTTATCGAGGCCGAACTGCTGGGTGTAGGAGGCGATGATCTTCTCGAGGTCGCCCGGCGAGAAGCCGCCCATGCGCGCCAGTTCGGCGAAGCGCTCGCGAATGGCGTTGCGGGGTGACAGCCGCGGGATGAAGAACACGATGGTCGATGCAGCCCAGACCACCAGGAACAGAAAGAGAAGGCGTTTGACGATCAGCCTGATGTTCACGCGAGCGACTCCGGCACCGCAATTCCAGGAAGTCGGAGGGCGCGCCGGGCGCGCCCCCCGCGATGAGTGCCGGCTTACTCGGCGCCGGTCGGCTGCAGGCTGGTGACAACCAGCAGGCCGGTCTGCGCCCAGAAGGCGCCATTGGTGCCCATGGCCGGATTGGCGGTCGTCGGCCAGTTCTTCCAGTAGTGCTGGTTGTAGGCGATGCGGTGCAGCCACTGGATGATCGGGATATCGATCTGGTCGCGCCAGTAGATCTCGAGCGCCTTGGCGGCACCCTCGTGGAACTTCGGATCTTCCGACGAGAGCGGAGCGATCGAGTCGAGGAGGGCGTCGTACTCGGGATTGTTGTAGCGCGAGAACCGGTTGTTGCCGGCCGACGTGCCGATCGAGGCGGAGTACTTGCCGTGGAACAGGTTCAGAGCCTCGAACGGGTCCTTGAGGGACGCGCCGTGGCCGAACATGTAGAGGCCGGCCGTGCCGTCCGCCATGTTCTGGTAGGCGTCGGTGCCGAAGTTCACCGAGGCATCGAAGCCGCCATTGCGCAGCATCTCGACCAGGATCGGGACGATGTCGGAATGGATGCCTTCAAAGCCCTGGATGGTGGCATTGACGGTCGCGCCGTTCTTCTCCCACAGGCCGTCGCCGTTCTTGGCAAAGCCGGCTTCGGCCATGAGCGCTTCGCTCTGGGTGGGATCGTACAGGCCGGGCTGGTACTTCTCCTCGAGCGCCTTGACTTCAGGCGAGTCGGCGAAGGCCTGCAGGCCGGGGTAGAGCGGGAACGGGTAGATCGTGGCGATCTCGGCGCCCTCGTAGAGCACCTCGTTGATGAGCTCGCGGTTGATCACGAGGCTCATGGCCCGACGGACCTTGGGGTCGTTGTAGGGCTCGAGCTGGGTGTTCATCCACAGCGAGTTCGGCCACCAGTCGAGATAGCCGTAGGGCGACTCGTTGCCGGCATGCGTGGTGATCTCGGGGTTCTGGGCAAGGATGTTGCCGATCACCGACGAGCGCATGTCGAGCGCGGAGTCCATCTCGTTGTTCACGATGCGCTGGGCAATCGTGTCCATGTTCTGGCCGACCTGGCCGCCGAGATTGACATAGATGACGCGCTTGACCGCCGGAGCCGCGATGCGGCCGGCCGTGACGGCCCACCAGTCTTCGCGCAGGTTGTAGATCTTCTGGTTGGCGTTCCAGGCCACGAGGTCGTACGGGCCCGAGTGCGGGATGTCGATGCCGCCGGGGGCCGCGTTGTAGTCGGCCTGTGCTTCCATCCACGCCTTCGGCACGATCGGGATACCGGTGTCGAACTTCTCGGTCAGCACTTCGAACTTGAAGCGCGGAGCCGGGATCTTGAAGGTCACTTCCACCGTCAGGTCGTCAACGGCGGTGGCGGAGGCCACGAACTGGTCGAAGTGGGCGTGATAGGGCAGCTTCTCGTTCTTCATCTGCCCTTCGAACGTGTACACGACGTCGGCGGAGGTCACGGCGGTGCCGTCGCTCCACTTGGCGTCCTTGTTCAGCTTGATCTCGAGCTTGGTGAAGTCGGCATTGGTGTATTCCATGCTGTCGGCCAGCCACGGAATTTCCTTGTCCGAGAAGATGCCGAAGTACATCAGCGGCTCCCACATCAGGACATTGCCTTCCTGGTGGGTGTAGCCGGGGATGGCCCACGGATTGGTCACGCCGATCGGCGAGGTGATCGACCAGCCCAGGATCAGCTCCTGGTTGCGCGGCAGATCAGGCAGCGGCGTGGCCGGCGTGATCTCGGTGGCGGGCGCCGCGTCCTGCGCCACCACGGCGAGTGGCGATACCGCCAGCGCCAGTGCCGCAAATGCGGCCGCCAATAACTTCAGTTTTGCCATGGACAGATTCTCCCTTGACTGTCGTTGGAACATTCGCGCCCCGCCTGAGGCGCTGATCTGGATGGGCGGCCCTCGCGGCCCAGAACTCCCCTCATCTCGCCGGGCGGCGAGGCCGTCCGGACTCCGGCCGCGCCGGATTGGCGGGCATGCAAGAACATCGACAGGTCACCGACCTGTCCGGGGGATCGCAGGTCCGCCGAACCATTGCGCGTGCATGCAGATGATCCGGGCGCCCTCACGGGCAGCCACACCGGCCGCAGACTAATGCTTGGTCCCCTCCGCTCGGGCGCCTTCTGCGAGGATTGCCCGAAAAACTCCCGATTTTCCGCGACCGTTGCACGTCGCCTTCGACGCTGTCAACAACTGGTATGACAGATAGCCCGCTTTGTGAAAACGATTTCGGTGATCCACCCCGACGCCCCCGCGGATTGCCTATACGGTAGGCAAATCCGTGGGTTGGCGCCTTCGCGTCAGTTGGAGGCGGGAGGGATGGTCATCTCGTCGAGGGCGGCGGTCGAAGCGGGCAGCTCGGCCGCGCCGGGCACCAGCCCGTAGACCTCGAGAATATAGGCGAGGAGGTCGGCGTAGGTCTGGTCCGACAGGCTCCCCGGCCGCGATGGCGGCATGCGGTCGTGCAGGTGCGCGTAGAGCGCCGCGACGCTTCTGCCCCGCCACTTGTCGTCGAAATACGGGCCGGCGAGCGGGGTTCCGTAGTTGGCACTGATGAGGCCCGGCCCGTGGCAGGATACGCAGTTGGCGAGGTAGGCCGCCTCGCCCCGATCCGCCTGGGCGGCAGTGAACACCGGCATCCCGCCGCCGCCGGTCCCGATGGCAGGGCCGGAATCCGAGCCATCCGACGCCGCGCCCGGCCGATCGGCCACCGCTTCGGCGGCGCTGAACACCAGGATGGCACCGGGATTCCGCATCGTCGTGGTCGTGCCACCACCCAGCTTTTCGGCAAGCCCTCCCGGATCGGTGGCGACGTAGATGGTCCGGCGGTCCGGTGAGATCGCGGTATCGCGAAAGCGATTCTCGGACTGGAAGTAGCGCTCGATCGGGCCGCCCAGGGCCTTGCCGTCGGCGGTGAGCGGCAAGCGATAGAGCGATCCGCGCTTGAGCGTGGTGACCAGCAGCGAGTTCTCCCAGCCCGGAATGCCGCCCTCGCGCGGCACGTAGACCTCGATGCTCGAGGCGGCGACGGTGGGCCAGCAGATGAAGTCGACGCCGCGGCAGGTCGGGTCGGTGAAATCCCAGTCGCTGGGCACGGTGAACAGCGTCGCCAGCGGCTCGACGAAGGTCTCCGGCCACGCCGTCTCGTCCTCGCGCGGCACCGAGGGATGGATTTCGATGTCGTTGAACTGCAGCTGCGCGCAGGGTGTCGTCGCGTCGGCCCAGCGCGCATACTGGTAGGCCTTGTCGTCGCGGAACCCGGCAACGTGCGGCCAGCCGTAGTTGCCGCCCGGCACGAGGATGTTGACCTCGTCGTCCGTCTTGGGGCCCTGCTCGGACGCATAGAGCGTTCCGTCGGGCGCGAAGTCGATGCCCTGCATGTTGCGGTGGCCAGAGGTGAACACGTGGCTGCGCACCCCGCCGATGACGGGATTGTCGTCGGGGATCGAGCCGTCGAGGTCGAGGCGGAGCGACTTGCCCTGGTAGGCGATGTAGTCGCCGGCCGCCAGTTCCTCGGCGGTGGGCAGGCGCTGCGCCTCGATCGGCAGGCACCAGTTGCCGAGCTGATCCTTGCCGCCGTCGCCGATGGTCTCGTAGAGCTTGCCGTCGGGACCGATCTTCAGACGACCTGAATTGTGGTCGTTGCTGGCCGGCAGCCCCGCCAGCACGTCGACCGGATCGGACAGGGACTGGGTCGCCGGGTCGTAGGTCAGCCGCACCACCTTGGTGTAGAGATCGTGGTAGGGGTTGAAGGGATCCTTGACCGTCGGATCGCCGCCCCGCGACTTGTCGCGATAGGTGTAGACCACGAACACGTGGTCGTTGCCGGTGCCGGCGAGGAGCTCGGGGTGCAGCGCCATGCCCAGCAGCCCGTCCTGTCCGCCCGGCGCCTCGACCTCGGAAATGTCGATCGCGACGCGCTTCTCGCCGGTCTGCGGGTCGATGCGGGTGATCCGCCCGGCCGTGCGCTCGGTGACCCAGAGCCAGTCGTCCGGCCCCCAGGTCAGTTCCCACGGTCCCTCGAGCCCGTCGGTCAGCACCCTCTGCGTGAAGGGCTGCTGGCCCTGGACCACCGAGGCGGGGGTATCCTGCGCCTGTGTCGTGGAGTTCACGACGACAAGCGCGGCGAACAGGCAGGCGAATGGCAGCAGCTTCATGGGTGGTCTCCTCACCGTCTCACCAACTCGCCGACCCGGGAGTTGGTTTCACCGGCCCCCGACCGGCGCGGCGCCGCAAGGCACCGGCCCGCAATAGGCCATCGAGGGCGCAAACACCAGCCGCCCGCCGCTGGGGTCATCGGCAGAGGGGCGCGTCCTGTGCATGCGAGCTACGCTCGGTGCGCCGATTGAGACTGCGGACCTGGCCTCATGCGGGACGCAGCGCCGCCGTGATCGATCTGGGCTGGCTGCAACTCACCGGCGGGCTCGGCTGGTGGGTGTGGGGGCTCGCCCACATCTACTTCCTGATCGGCGTCAAGAACCGGATCTCGGTGGCGATCAGCTGGCTGTGGATCTACCGCACCGGGCATCGCAGCGCCCGGCTGATCACCTGGGGCGAGGCCGGCGGCGTCACCGGCAAAGCAAAGGCCGGGCACGCCTGACGCACCCGACCTTCGAAATCGCAGACGCCGGAAATCAGGCGGCGGAGATGGTGGTCACGGCCATCTTGCCGGTGCGCCGGTCCTCGCCGACCTCGAACGAGACCTTCTGGCCCTCGGCCAGTCCGGTCATGCCGGCGCGCTGCAGCGCGGTGGCGTGCACGAACACGTCCTTGGTGCCGTCGTCGGGCTGGATGAACCCATAGCCCTTCTGGTCGTTGTAGAACTTCACAGTGCCCTTCTGCATCGGGTGGTCCTCTTCGCAGTGTTGTCTTTGGACTGGGGATCACCCTGTCCGGTCAGTCGATGTTTGGAGTCCCATAGCGTGCGCCTGACCGAAAGCGGGGGCATACGGCCGGATGTCAGCCAAATGTCGATGCTCAACGAAATAATCGGCCTGCGTCAAATTGGCAAGTGGAGCGCGTTGCATAGCGTCACGCTCGCGCAACGATCCGGCCGGGGGCCAGCCAGTAGGGCGGCATCGCACCGGCCATGTTGGAGAGCGGCAGCACCTCGGGCTTCAGATGGATGCCCAGCACCTCGCGCATGAAGGCCCGGCGCGCCGCAACGCGCTCCCACAGGTCCGGGAAGCTGTCGCGCAGCTCGTCCCTGCCCCGCTCGTCGAGCAGCGCCACGCCGTCTTCGATGTTGGCGCCATGGTAGGGCGGCCCTGCCGCCGGGATGATGTCGCACTGCACCACCTGGCCGGAGACGAAGGCCTCACGCGAGCCGGGGTAGACCGGCGTGTTCATCCATTCGTCGATGTGGATGAGGTGGCCGGGATTGAGCACCAGGTTGAAGAACGGCGCACCGAGGTGTCGCCGCGCCAGCGCGTCGAGTTCGCCGCCCGTCACGCCGATGCCGATGGTCTCGTACCACTCGGCGGCACACAGGAAATAGGGCCCGGCCAGCCGATCGACATAGTCCCGGGCCGCATCTGGCAGCCCGCCCTCGTCTTCGGCCAGCCAGCCCATGCGGCTCGTCAGCCCGCCGATATAGCCGACGGCGGTGGTCATCGGGTCGCCGGGCCCGAGCACACGACCCGAGGGACTGTTGAGGCCGACCAGCCGGTCGCCGGAGGACAGCATGGTGTGGCAGCTGTGCGGCAGCACGCCGAGCTGCATGTGGCGGATGGCCTCGAACTCCGTCATGCCCGGCCGGACATTGGCGATCAGCGCCTTGACCGCTTCCGAGCAGGCGACGGCGCCGAACTCGAACTGGGCGATCTGCGGCACCTCGTTGACGGCCCTGAGGCCGGTGACCGGGTGCATCAGGATGACATTGGCATTGACCACCCGCCCGTCCGGCCCGGTGATGCGGCGCAGGGCGTCGACGATGTAGGACGGGGTCTCGAGCCAGTTTTCCGGCTTCGCGGCCTCGTAGGGGCCGAAATACTTCCAGCCCAGTACGCCGACTCGATGCCGCGGGCCGATGCCGGCATTGCGCAACACCTCCTCGAGGGCCGGCGTCTTGCTGCGGTCCTGGCCCAACAGGCCGAAGGGCGGATAGAGCCGCGCCTCCACCTCGATGGCGGAACTGGCGGCACGGGCGAGGTTCTCCGGTCCGGCGAGCAGCGTCGGTGGGCTGTCCGGCACCATGACCAGCAGTGCCTCCTCGAAGCGCGGGTCGAAGCCGGTGATGTAGGCGAGATTGGCGGCGTGCTCGCGATCCGCATAGACGACCAGCGCATCGAGACCGGCTGCGCGCCTTGCCCTGATCAGCGCCGCGAGGCGCTGCGTATAGATGGCAGTGTCGAGTTCCGGGCGCACGCGCGGAACGCCGAACGCCGGCAGCGCGGCGTCGATCAGACGAAAGGATGGCATTCGGGCCCACCTGTTTTGTGCGGATCGTGAAAGAATCGCCGCCGGAAAGCAATCGGGAGCAAGGGAGTTGACAAGAGGTCGCAGCCTGATGCAATTAGGAACCATTCGCAACAAGGAAACCCGACCGATGCTCCGGCGCCACGTTCTTGCGGGACTTGCCATGGCTGCAGGGCTGGCCGCCCTGCCCGCTGCGGCCGAGGACAAATTCACGGTGGTGACGACCTTCACCATCATCGCCGACATCGCACGCAACGTCGCGGGGGATGCGGCGGTGGTTGAATCGATCACGCGACCCGGCGCCGAGATCCACGGCTACCAGCCGGGGCCGCGCGACATCGTCAAGGCGCAGGGCGCGGACCTGGTCCTGTGGAACGGCATGAACCTCGAGCAATGGTTCGAGCGGTTCTTCCAGAATGTCAGGGACGTGCCGCAAGTGGTCGTCAGCGATGGGATTGTGCCGATCAGCATCTCCGAGGGGCCCTATTCCGGCAAACCCAATCCGCATGCCTGGATGTCGCCGAGCAGCGCCCTCGCCTATGTCGAGAACATCCGCAAGGCGCTGGTCCAGCACGACCCGGCCAACGCCGCGACCTACGACGCCAACGCCGCTGCCTATGTCGCGCAGATCCAGGCGATCGATGCGCCGTTGCGGGCCCGGCTCGAGCAGATCCCGGCCGACGAGCGCTGGCTGGTCTCGAGCGAGGGGGCCTTCAGCTACCTCGCGCGCGACTACGGCCTCAAGGAGCTCTACCTGTGGCCGATCAACGCCGACCAGCAGGGGACGCCGCAGCAGGTGCGCAAGGTGATCGACGCGGTACGGGCCAACAGCATCCCGGTGGTGTTCTCCGAGAGCACCATCTCCGACAAGCCGGCGCGCCAGGTCGCCAAGGAGACCGGGGCCGCCTATGGCGGCGTGCTCTATGTCGATTCGCTCAGCGAGGCCGACGGTCCGGTGCCGACCTACCTCAAGCTGCTCGAAGTCACCGTCGACACCATCGCGAAGGGGTTCGGGAAGTGACCGTGCTGGCTGATCCGCATGCGAAGCAGGACACCGGCCTGCCGGCCTCGCTGTCGGTCGAGGGCGTAACCGTCGCCTACCCCAATGGCAACGTGGCGCTGCGCGATGCGAGCTTCTCGCTCGGGCCGGGCTCGATTGCCGCTCTCGTGGGCGTCAACGGCAGCGGCAAGTCGACCCTGTTCAAGGCCATCATGGGGTTCCTGACGCCCTCGGCGGGCGCCGTCCGGGTGGCCGGGCTGCCGGTGCGCGAGGCGTTGCGGCGCAACCTCGTCGCCTATGTGCCGCAGGCCGAGGAGGTCGACTGGAACTTTCCGGTGCTGGTCGAGGACGTGGTGATGATGGGGCGGCAGGGCCACATGGGCTTCTTCCGCATCCCCTCGGCGCAGGACCGTCGCCTGGTCGACGCGGCGCTCGAGCGGGTGGGCATGTCCGAGTTCCGCAGGCGCCAGATCGGCGAGCTCTCGGGCGGGCAGCGCAAGCGGGTGTTCCTCGCCCGCGCGCTGGCCCAGGAGGGGCGCATCATCCTGCTCGACGAGCCCTTCACCGGCGTCGACGTCACGACCGAGGCGGCCATCATCGCGCTCATGCAGGAGCTGCGGCAGGATGGGCACCTGATGCTGGTCTCCACCCACAACCTGGGCAGCGTCCCCGATTTCTGCGACCAGGTGGTGCTGATCAAGCGGACCGTCCTCGCCTTCGGGCCGACGGCCGAGGTCTTCACCCAGTCCAACCTCGAGATGACCTTCGGCGGGGTGCTGCGGCACTTCCAGTTGGCGGGGCACGACCTGCACGCCGATGGCGACACGCGGCGGGTCACCGTGCTCACCGACGACGAGCGCCCGGTGGTGTTCTACGGCGAGCATGCCGACACGCGGCCGGCCACACCCAGCCGGAGGGAGGAGCCGTGATGCCCGATCTGCTTGCGCCCTTCGCCTACGACTACATGGTCAAGGCGATCTGGGTTTCGGCGCTGGTCGGAACCGTCTGCGCCTTCCTCTCGGCCTATCTGATGCTGAAGGGCTGGTCGCTGATCGGCGACGCCCTGGGGCACGCGGTCGTGCCGGGCGTCGCCGGGGCCTACATGCTCGGCCTGCCCTATTCGCTCGGAGCCTTCTTTGCCGGTGGCCTTGCTGCCGCGGCGATGGTGCTGACCCGGCAGCGCACGCGCCTGCGCGAGGACGCGGTGATCGGCATCGTCTTCACCTCGTTCTTCGCGCTGGGGCTGCTGATGGTTTCGCTCAACCCCACCGCCGTCGACGTGCAGGCGATCGTGCTGGGCAACATTCTCGGCATCTCGGACAGCGACGTGGTGCAGGTGGTGATCGTCGCCGTCGTGTCGCTCGCCATCCTCGTCGCCAGGTGGAAGGACCTGATGCTGGTGTTCTTCGACGAGAACCACGCACGCACCATCGGGCTCAGCCCGCGGCTGCTGCAGGTGCTGTTCTTCACGCTGCTGGCCGCCTCGACGGTGGCCGCGCTGCAGACGGTCGGGGCCATTCTCGTCATCGCCATGGTGGTGACCCCCGGGGCCACCGCCTACCTGCTCACCGACCGCTTCCAGGTGCTGCTGGTGCTGGCTGTCCTGCTCGGCGCGGCGACCGCGGCCGCCGGCGCCTATGTCAGCTTCTTTCTCGACGGCGCGACCGGCGGCGTCATCGTCACGCTGCAGACGGTGCTGTTCCTCGTCGCTTTCTTCTTCGCG
>NZ_JAYRYM010000085.1:0-14205 GCF_041917035.1 Devosia sp.
GGCCTCAAGCAGCGCCTCGATCGCCGGCGGAAACGGCCGTCCGAAGAACGGCGCCGCCAGCGCCCGCTCGACGGCGCCCGCATCGATGCCCGCCAGCCTCTCCCGATCGCGATCCTCTTGCTCCACGCCCCTGTCCCGCTGCGGCCGCCCACGGACGCATGATAAAGCCCCGACGTTAAGCGGTTCCTTCCGGTCCGGAAGCAAACACCACGGCGGAACGGCTTGGCAGACGCGGCCGGTCGCGCTAGCATATCGCCGTTCTGCCAAGGGGTTAGCGATGAACTCTGGGCCCGGACGGTACTTTGCGGATATTCTGGAGCGGGCCGGCATCGAGATCGGCGGCGACCGTCCCTTCGACATTGCCGTGCATGACGAGCGGCTGTGGGGGCGCGTGCTGAGCCACGGCACCCTGGGGTTCGGCGAGGCCTACATGGATGGCTGGTTCGACGTCGAGGCGCTCGACCAGTTCATCGCGCGGCTGCTCGAGATCGACATCTATGCGCACCTGAAGCCGGACCTGGGGCTCGCCGTCAGCTACCTGCGCGGCCGGCTGCTGAACCTGCAGCGGCTGCGGGTGAGCGAGGTCGGCGAAAAGCACTACGACATCGGCAACGACCTCTACGCGGCCATGCTCGACAAGCGGCTGATCTATTCGTGCGGCTACTGGCAGGAGGCGCCGACGCTCGACGCGGCGCAGGAGGCCAAGCTCGACCTGATCTGCCGCAAGATCGGGCTCGCGCCGGGCATGAAGGTGCTCGACATCGGCTCGGGCTGGGGCGGGTTCCTCAGGTTCGCCGCCGAGCGCTACGGCATCGAGGGCGTCGGCATCACCATCTCGCAGCAGCAGGCGGCCTTCGCCGAGGCCAACAAGGGCAGCCTGCCGATCGAGACTCGGCTGATGGATTACCTGGCGCTCGAGGGGCGCTTCGACCGCATCGTTTCGATCGGCATGTTCGAGCACGTGGGCTACAAGAACTACCGTGCCTATTTCGCCAAGGCGCGGGCGCTGCTCGCCCCCGACGGGCTGTTCCTGCTGCACACGATCGGCAACAACTTCTCCTCGACGCACGGCGATCCGTGGACGGAGAAATACATCTTTCCCAACGGCATGCTGCCCTCCATCGGGCAGATCGGCGCCGCCCTCGAGAAGCGCTTCGTGATGGAGGACTGGCACAATTTCGGCGCCGACTACGACCGGACGCTGATGGCCTGGTGGGCCAATTTCGATGCCGCCTGGCCGGGCCTCCGCGACCGCTATGGCGATCGCTTCCGGCGCATGTGGCGCTTCTACCTGATGTCCTTCGCCGCCATGTTCCGGACGCGCAACCTGCAGCTGTGGCAGCTGGTGCTCAGCCCCGCCGGCGTGCGCGGCGGCTACCGCCGGCTCTCATAGGCGCTGCCGATCGCCACCGCCATCTGCTGCATCTCCGTCTCGCTGAGCTCGACAATGCCGTGTTCCGCCATGAGGGCATGGTACTGCTGGCGCGCCAGTGGAACCCCGCGCGGCAGCGGCACGACGTGGAAATGCACATGGCTATTGGCCGCCATGCTGCCCAGAGAGAGCACATAGATGCGCTCCGCGTCGAACACGTGCTTCAGGGCGCGCGACAGGTCATGCACCCGTCGCTGCAGGCCCAGGTAGGCGTCGCGGGAGAACCCGTCCGCGAGATCCTCGACATGCGCCCTGGGCGCCACCAGACAGTAGCCGCGCTGTGTCGGGTAGCGGCTGAGGAAGATGACGGCGTCATCGTCCTGGGCGACGACATGATGGAAGTAGCCCGGGCGTCCGGCCAGCATCTCGCAGATGAAGCAGGGCCCCGTGGTGGCGCGCTTGATCTCGCCGGCGAGGTCGAACGGCTTGCGCCCGTCCATCACGCCCCCGCAAAACCGATGCGGTAGCTCAGGGCCTCGGCGATGTGCGGTCGCGCCACGCGCTCGACCCCGGCGAGGTCGGCCAGCGTGCGCGCCACCTTCAGCACCCGGTGATAGGCGCGGGCCGAGAGGCGGAAGCGCTCGGCCGCCTGCAGCAGCAGGGCCTGGCTCTCCTTGTCGGGGTTGACCACCTTCTCGATCAGCGTCGGCCCGGCGGCAGCATTGGTGAAGATGGCGGGCTCGCCCGCCTCGGCGTAGCGCTGCCGCTGCCGCTCGCGTGCCTGATCGACCCGTCCGGCCACCGTGGCCGAGCTCTCCGCATCGACCGGGCCGATCATGTCGGCGGCCGACACCGCCGGCACGTCGACCCTCAAATCGATGCGGTCGAGGAAGGGCCCCGAAACCCGCGCCTGGTAGTCGGCGGCACAGGCATCGCCGCGCCTGCAGGTGTGGCCCGGCGTGCCGGCCAGCCCGCACTTGCACGGGTTCATCGCCGCGATCAGCTGGAAGCGGGCGGGAAAGGTCA
Source organism: Devosia sp. (assembly GCF_041917035.1). GTDB lineage: Bacteria > Pseudomonadota > Alphaproteobacteria > Rhizobiales > Devosiaceae > Devosia_A. The sequence continues at coordinate 2,399 of NZ_JAYRYM010000085.1, forward strand.
CCCGCGCATTGGCCCGCGCGATCACCGTCTCGCCGCTCTCGAGCGGCTGGCGCAGGCTGTCGAGCACGCCGGGGGCGAACTCGGGCAGTTCGTCGAGGAACAGCACGCCGTTATGCGCCAGACTGACTTCGCCCGGCCTGACACGCAGGCCGCCGCCAACCAGCGCCGCCATCGAGGCGGAGTGGTGCGGCGCCCGGAACGGCCGCCGGTCGGAGAGTGCGCCCCCCGACAGTTCCCCCGCGATCGACTGGATCATCGAGACATCGAGCAGTTCGCGCGGATTGAGCGGCGGCAGGATCGAGGGCAGCCGTGAGGCGAGCATCGACTTGCCCGCCCCGGGCGGGCCGATCAGCAGCAGGTTGTGGCCGCCGGCCGCCGCCACCTCGAGCGCCCGCCGCGCCACCTCCTGGCCGCGCACCTCGCCGAGGTCGGGGAGTCCGGCCGGATCGGCCCGGCGCCGCGCCACCGGCCGGCTCACCAGCTGGAAGCCGCCCAGGTGGTTGCACAGCGCCAAGAGGCTCTCGGGCGCGATGATGTCGATCTCGTCCCCCGCCCAGGCCGCCTCCGGCCCCGAATCGGCGGCGCAGATGATCCCCAGATCGCGCCCCGCCGCCGCGATCGCCGCCGGCAGCACGCCCGCCGTCGGCGCCAGCCGCCCGTCGAGCCCGAGTTCGCCGAGCGCCAGGTGCCGGCTCAGCGCGTCGGACGGGATGGCACCGATCGCCGCCATCAGCCCGAGCGCGATCGGCAGGTCGTAGTGGCTGCCCTCCTTGGGCAGGTCGGCCGGTGCCAGGTTGACCGTGATGCGGCGCGGCGGCAGGCTCAGCCCCGAGGCATAGAGCGCTGCATGCACGCGCTCGCTCGATTCCTTGACCGCCTTGTCGGGCAGCCCGACGATCAGGAATTTCGGCAGGCCGGGCGCGATCTGCACCTGCACGTCCACCGGCACCGCCTCGATGCCCTGAAACGCCACGGTCGCAACCCGCGTCACCATTGTTCAGCCCTCGCGCAATAGTGTCAGACTAGCAGCACTTGCGCGGCGCGTTCAAGAACGTTTCAGGAACATTGGCGGGAAAACAATGCAGCGCGGCCGGGAGCCGGTCCGAGAGCGAAAGCTCGCCTGCCTCCGGCGTTAACCATGATGGAAAAACAACAGGTTAGCGCAAGGTTTCATTAAGTTCGCCATGTTGATTCAAAGGCCATCCATTGGTCCGAGAGTCCCCGTCCAGCATGGCTGCCGCCGCCCTTCGTCCCGCCGTTTCGACCCTGCGCCCGCTGCTGCTGATCGGCCTCGTGCTGCTGCTGGCGGCCTGCGGCCGCTCGCCGACGCACTATGTCGGCATTCCCGGCGACAACGACCCGCATGACGGGGTGCGCCGCGCCTGGGGCCTGCCGGTGCAGGGGCTCGACGTGGCGCGCTACCAGGGCCGCATCGACTTCCATGCGGCGCGGGGCGGCGGGGTGCAGTTCGTCTACATCAAGTCGACCGAGGGCAAGGACTACCTCGACCCCAATTTTGACGAGAACTGGCGGCGCGCCCGCGAGGCCGGAGTGCCGCGCGGCGCCTATCACTTCATGACCTGGTGCAGCCTCGCCTCCGAGCAGGCCGACTGGTTCGTGCGCAAGGTCCCCAACGATCCCGACGCGCTGCCGCCGGTGCTCGACCTCGAGTGGAACAACCACTCGAGCTGCCGGAACAAGCACGATCGCGCCGACATCCTCGAGAAGGTGCGCGTCATGCTGGCGGCGATGGAGAAGCACACCGGCAAGGTGCCGGTGATCTATACCGACATGAACTTCTACCGCGACATTCTCGCGGGCGAATCCTTCGATTCCTCGTTCTGGCTGCGCTCGACCGCCGCCGAGCCGCATCTCAAGTACGGCCGCAAGGACTGGCTGTTCTGGCAGTGGACGCAGACCGGCACGATGTCGGGGATCAATACCGAGGTCGACCGGAACGCCTTCTACGGTACCGCCGACGACTGGGTGACCTTCGTGCTGACCGGCTGCGATCCCCGCAGCTTTGCGCGGCTGAGCGAAGAGGGCCGCTGCCGCACGATGAAATAAGCGGCTACGCCACGCTCCGACACCTTGTCAGCCTGCCGGGGCAGGCCTAGCTTTCCCACCGTGATCGGCCGGTCTGGCACCGGTCGCGAGGACAATCTGAAGGGGAACAGCGATGGCCAAGGGACAGCTCCGCTCCAACAAGGAAGCCAAGAAGCCCAAGAAGGAAAAGCCCAAGGTGCTGGCAACGGCAGGGCTGCAGCCGACGACCGCCGCGCCGGCCAAGAAGAAGTAGATCCGGCAGGCGGATCTGTTGCGAAGGGCCGTGGCCGAGCCGCGGCCCTTGGCGTTTCTTCCGGCTCCGGAGGGCGGACCCGCCGCTACCTGGTGGCGGCGTCGAGCAGGGCGCCGACGAGGCCGCTGGCCTTGATCCCGTCGATGAGGAACTGCACCGACAGCGCCGCGAGCAGCACGCCGACCACCCGGCTCACCACGGCAAGCCCGGTGATGCCGAGCAGCCGCTGGATCGGGATGGCGACGCGCATGGCCGCGTAGCAGAGCGCGAGGATGGCGAGGAGCGCCAGGACGACGACGAACCACTCGAGGCTGAAGCCGCCGGCCCCGGTGGTGAGCAGGATCACCGCGCTGATCGCGCCCGGCCCGGCCAGCAGCGGGGTGGCGAGCGGGAACACCGAAATGTCCTGCCGCCCCTGCGCCTCGGTCTCTTCCTCGGGCGTCGTGCCGGTGCCGCCCGAATGGCGGGCGAACACCATGTCGATCGAGATCAGCAGCAGCAGGATGCCGCCGGCGATCCTGAGCGCCGGCAGCGTGATGCCGAACAGCTTGAGCAGCACTTCGCCGAACACGGCGAAGAAGGCGAGGATGACGCCGGCGATGATCGTGCCGCGCAGGGCCATCGCCCGCCGCTCGGCCGGGGTGTTCTTCTGCGTCAGCGCCGCGTAGACGACCAAGAGGTCCGCCGGTCCGATGGTGGCGAAGAACGTCGTCAGCGCGAGTAGGAAGGTGTCGATGGGCATGGCGTGACCATGCCGGAAATGCCGCCGCTTGGCGAGGGGAGCAGGACCGGGACGTTGCCGTCGGCGCTCGTACTACGGGTAGTTACGGATCGGAAACCAATCCCTGCCACCTTGTCCCGAGGCGACGGGGCAGGGAGATGGCGATGTCGAGGCGACTTCAGGTACTGGCGGTGGCGGCCACGGTGGCACTGACGGGCGGCGGAGCGCAGGCCTTCGACGATCTCGGCGGCATGTTCGTCGACCTCTATGGCGGCGCCGCGCTGCCGGGCGTGTCCAGCTACGACGGCATCGACTACGACATGCACTGGGGCGGCGCGATCGGCGCGGCCGTCGGCGTCAAGACCCCGGTCGAGGGGCTTGCCCTCAAGCTCGACCTGATGGCGTCGGGCGCCGACTATGTCGGCTACGAGTATTACGATATCGGTGTCGAGAACGTCAGCCTGATGGCGGTGGGCGAATATGCCGTGCCGGTGACCGACGGCCTCGAGCTCTACGGCAGCCTCGGGCTCGGCGGCGTGCTGGTCTACTACTACGACACCGACTATTCCGGCATCGGCGCCGGCTACCAGGCCGCACTCGGCGGCCGCGCCGCGCTGACCGAGAACGTCTCGCTGTTCGGCGAGGTCAAGTATCTCAGCACCTTCTCGGACGTCGATACCAACGGCTACGACATCCGCTACCCCACGACCAATGTGCTGAGCGGCCTGCGCTTCTCGTTCGACTGAAACGGGCGAGGGCGGCCCGGATCGGCGCCGCGCCCGGCCGATGGTCGCGATAGCGCCGCAAAGCGCTGCGATGGACGCTGACTCATCGTCGGCGTTCCCATGTTCAGCGCCCCAACCGCCTTTGACCTGCCGGTGCGGCCGCGCGGCCGACCCTGGGGTATCGGCCTGTCGCTGCTGGTGCACGTGCTGGCGCTCGCGGCGGTGCCGCTGGTGGCCCAGCCGGACCGCCGGAACGCGCCACCCGAGCCGGCGAGCATCGCGGTCGAGTTGATCAGCGCCGCCGAATTCGATGCCATGACGCAACCGGCGCCGGTGCCGGTCCTTGCGACGCCCCCAGCCCAGACCCCGGCAGCGCCCGTCGCACCGCTCGCCACCCCCGATGCCAGCCCCATCGAGGCAACACGGTTCTTCGCCAGCGCCATCCTGCGCAGCGACCGCAAGATCGCCGCCGCGCTCGGCAGCGTCAGCTTCGAGGAGCGCATCACCCAGCTGTGCAACATCGAGGGGCTCGAGCAGATCCGCGTCGCCGCCCTCGGCTACGCGGCCGACACGCTGGTGCCCTACGCGATGGCCCAGACCCGACTCGCCGACCACGTGCTGACCGCGCCGGGCGGCGCCTTTCGCAGCCGCCGGCAATGGTTCGCCATCGCCTTCACCTGCACGGTGGCCGCCGACCTCGGCCACGTAGAGGGGTTCTCCTTCAGCGTCGGCGAACCGATCCCGCGCGCGCTGTGGGACGCGCATTTCCTCACCGAGGCGGATGCCGACGAATAGCGTGGGCCCTGTGGGCACCTACAGCTACGGCATGCCGACCCACAACCTGCTGGCCGGCATCCGCGTGTCGACCGAGTAGCGCAGCGAGGGCACCGGGTCGGCAGCGGCCGGCCCGGGGTTCACCCCACCCGCTTCTCGATCGCGTCCCAGATCAGCACCGCGATGTCCGGGCCGCCGAAGCGCTTGATCTCGCGGATGCCGGTGGGGCTGGTGACGTTGATCTCGGTGAGATAGTCGCCGATCACGTCGATGCCGACGAAGATCATGTCGCGCTGCTTCAGCGCCGGCCCGATCCGCTCGCAGATCTCGAGCTCGCCTTTGGTCAGCGGCGACAGTTCCGGGCGGCCCCCGACATGCATGTTGGAGCGCGCCTCGCCCTCGGCCGGCACCCGGTTGAGCCCCGCCACCGGCTCGCCATCGACGAGGATGATGCGCTTGTCGCCCTTCCTGACATCGGGCAGGTATTTCTGCACCATGAACGGCTCGCGGAACGATTGCTCGAAGAGCTCGATCAGGCTGGCGAGGTTCTGGTCGCCCTCCTGGAGGAAGAACACCCCGGCGCCGCCATTGCCGTAGAGCGGCTTGAGGATGATGTTGCCGTGCTCGCGCCGGAACTCGTGGATCAGCGCCCGGTCGCGCGTCACCAGCGTCGGCGGCATCAGCTCGGGGAACTCGGTGACGAGGATCTTTTCGGGGGCGTTGCGCACCGCCGCCGGCGGGTTGACCACGAAGGTCTTCGGATGCAGCCGCTCGAGCATGTGGGTGAGCGTGATGTAGTTCATGTCGAAGGGCGGATCCTGCCGCATCAGCAGCACGTCGTAGTCCGCCAGATCGGCGCGGGCGAATGCGCCGAGCGCGAAGTGCTCGCCCTTCGGCTTGTCGAACACCGTGATCGGCGCGACGTTGGCCGATACCCGGTTGTCGCGGAGGGCCAGCGTGCCGGGCACGTAATAGTCGATCCGGTGCCCGCGCCCCTGTGCCTCGAGCATCATGGCGAAGGTCGAATCGCCCATCGGGTTGATCGAGGCGATGGGGTCCATCTGTACGGCGATCTTCAACGGCATCCTGCTACTTCCACCGTGTCGCTCCCCGCGAAAGCGGGGGCCTCTGTTTCGTCGGCTCTGCGGAACCGAGAGTCTCGCCTGCGTGGGAATGACACCGCGGCCGCGCCGGCATCGCGCCTCACCCCCGGAAAGCGTCCCTGACATGGCGCGGCCAGGTGAACGGCGCAAGGAAAATCACGTCGAAGCGGAGCGCCGCGGCGGCGAGGTCGGGATGCCGCGCCACGTAGTACGCGGCCGCCCGGGCGATGCGCCGGGTGTTGACCACGCCCAGCGCCTCGGCCAGCGACTGCCGTCGGCCGCGTGCCTTGACCTCGACGAAGACCGTCACCCCGAGCCGGCGCGCCACGAGGTCGATCTCGCCGACCGGGGACTTCACCCGAGTCGCGACGATGCGATAGCCCTTGAGCCTGAGGTACCAAGCGGCGAGCGTCTCGCCCCGCCGGCCGAAGAGTTCGGCGGCAAGGCGGCGGCTACGGTTCGGTCCGGAGGGCGAGGGCACGCTCGTAGACCTCCTTGCGCTTCAGCCCGAAGCGGGCGGTCACCATGTCGACGGCGCCGCGCAGGGGCTCGGTGGCGAGGGCCTGTGCGAGGGCGGCCTCCCAATCACCCGCCACCGGCGCCCCGTTCCGCGCGCCGCCGACGAGGACCACGGCCTCGCCCCGGGTCTCGTCCGCGGCAAATCGCGCCGCCAGCTCGCCGAGGCTCCCGCGCTCGAAGCGCTCGAAGCGCTTGGTGAGTTCGAGACCGACGGCGGCCGGACGGTCGACGCCGAGGATCTCGGCCATCGCGGCCAGTGCCTCGCCGAGGCGGCGTGGCGACTCATAGAACACCAGCGTTTCGGAGCGGCCCGCGAGGGCGGCGAGCGCATTGGCCCGCGCCCCGGCCTTGGCCGGCAGGAAGCCGACGAAGCTGAAGGCGTCGGTCGGCAGGCCCGCGCTTGCGAGGCCGGCGAGCAGCGCCGAGGCGCCGGGGATGGCGATCACCGGCAGCCCGGCCTCGCGCACCGCCCGCACCAGCGGGAAGCCCGGGTCCGACAGCAGCGGCGTGCCGGCATCGGAGATCTGCGCGACGGCGCGGCCGTCGGCGATCATGGCGGCGATCTCGTCGGCCCGCGCCCGCTCGTTGTGCTCGTGCAGCGCCTGCCGCCGCGTGCGGATGCCGTAGTGATCGAGCAGGGTCGCCGAGTGCCTCGTATCCTCGCAGAGCACGAGATCGGCCCCGGCCAGGGTTTCGAGCGCCCTCAGGCTGATGTCCTTGAGGTTGCCGATCGGGGTCGAGACGACATAGAGGCCGGCGGCCAGTTCCGCCGCCGGAAACGCGGTGCCGGCGATGAAGAAGTGCCTCGCCCTGTCGGTCACGCCATCACCCTGCCATTTACCTTTCGTCAACTCGGTCTTTATGCGTCGGGCCTGAACCTGTATAGACGCGAATGGGACCGGCCCGACAGGGCCGGGTGCGGGAAATGGCGAAGGCTGGGCAAGTGAGTGTTTCGGTGAACGGCGCCGGGCGTCGGCGGTTCCTGTTGGGCGCGTTGAAGGGCCTGGGGCTCGGCCTCGTGACGGCCGCGACGCTGGCGGCCTGCTCGCCCGGCGGCTTCTCGTTCGGCCCTTCGAGCAGCATCGGCGGCGGCGGCGCCGACCCCGGTCCGGCGACGCTGAGCAGCGGGCGGAGCTTCGGCACCGGCCCGGTCAAGGTGGGGCTGCTGCTGCCGCTCTCGGGCGATGCCAACCTCGCCGCCGTCGGCGCCTCGATGGCCAATGCCTCCGAACTGGCGATGGGCTTTGTCGCCGCCAATCCCAATCTCGGCTCCAACATCACGGTCGTGGTCAAGGATACCGGCTCGACCGCCGCCGGCGCGGCACAGGCCGCGACCGCAGCGCTCGCCGAGGGCGTCAGCCTGATCCTCGGGCCGCTGCGCGCCGACCAGGTCACCGCGGTGGGCCAGGTGGCGCGCACCGGCGGGCTGTCGGTGATCGGCTTCTCCAACAATTCCGGCGCCGCCTCGCCCGGCGTCTACCTGCTCAACGTCTTGCCCGAGACCGAGGTGAAGCGGTCGATGGGCTATGCCAAGAAGCTCGGCAAGAAGGCCTTCGCCGGCATCTTCCCGACCACCGATTTCGGCCGCATCCAGGAGGGCGCCTTCCGCCAGGCCATGGCCGATCTCGGGCTCACGGCGCGCGCCGTCTACAATTTCTCCTCCGAGGCCGAGGCGAGGAGCATCGTCACCCAGCTCGTGCCGCTGTTGCAGCAGGGCCAGATCGACCTGCTGTTCATTCCGGATCGCGCCACGGCCCCCAGCTTCGGCAACCTGCTCAACGAGGCCGGCATCGCGCCCGGTTCGGTGCAGCTGGTCGGCTCGGCCGACTGGAACAACGATCCGGCGGTGGCCAATACCACGACGCTCGCCGGCGCCATCTTCCCGGCCGTGTCCGAGACCGGGCTGGCCGCCCTGACCACCGAGTACCAGGCCAAGTATGGCGCGGCGCCGCACCCGTTCGCGACCCTCGCCTATACCGCCACCATCCTCGCCAACGCCAAGTCGCTGGCCAATGGCACGCCGCGTTATGATCGCAACCTGCTGACCGCGACGGCCGGCTTCAACGGCCGGGATGGCGTGTTCCGCTTCCTCGCCGATGGCCGCAGCGAGTTCGCCCTGTCGATCCGGCAGGTGACGATCGGCGGCTCGAGCGTCGCCGAGGAAGCCCCCAAGAAGCTCTGAGCAGGGTCTGCGGACTCGCCGGTCGGCGGCGTCGCGCCGTTCAGCAGTCGCTGCCGCTCGGGCGCACCACGCACATGCCGTCGTCGGAGACGACGAGGTTGCCGCCATCGAACGGCGTGATGGTGAGGAAGGAGCCCGCCGACATGGCACCGGACTCGGCCCAGCCGAAGCCGTCCCAGACGGCAAGGCGCTGCGCTGCCTTGCGAGTGCGGGTGATGCCGGGATACCGGATGTGCGGATCGACCATGGCATCGCTCGAATAGATGCCGCTCGCCGTCTCGATGACGTCGACCGTCACGACGCGACCGAAGGCGATCTTGGTGACCGTACTCTGCCGGATCGGCTCGCGGGCGATGCCGGGGTCGGCGACGAAATCCCACTTGAGCAGCGCATCGGTATCGACCGCCGGGGGAAGAAAGTCCCGGACCGTCTTGTCGAGCACGGCCATCGGCACCTCGGCCACCGCCTGCGCCGTATCCGAGGCCAGCACCTGCGGCCAGGTGCCGATCAGCACCAGTCCGCCGGCGATGCCGGCGCCGAGCACGCCGATGCCCGCGATGGTCCTGATGTCCCGGCCGGTGACGACCCCGGGGGTGATCCGCTTGCCACGCACCGCACGCTGCTCCAGTTGATGGTCTTAACCATCCATCAACCATGACGACGCAGATCGGGTCAAAATGGAACGTGCGTTAAGCTTAACTTAACTCAGGCGGGGAGACGGGCGATCAGCTGCTCGACTTCGCCGATGAAGCGATCGAAGGCCTCGCGAGTCGGCCAGGGCCGGATCAGCCGCTCGAAGCCTTCGAACTCGTAGAGCGGAAAGCTCGGTTCGCCGAAGAAGCGGCGCGCTTCGTCGGCGGCAAAGCCGGCAAGGTGCACGGCCTCGAGATAGGCGGCCTCGCGATCGGCCCGCTTGATCTGCCGGTAGAGCGCCGGCGCGGGACTGACCGGCAGCGCGAAGCGCAGGTGCACCGCCCCCTGCAGCCGCTCCTCGACCTCCTTGTAGTTGCCGCCCATCGCCGCCTTGAACGGCGAGATGATGTCGCCCATGACGTATTCGGGCGCATCGTGCAGCACGGCATAGAGCTGCGCGCGCGCATCGGCGTCGCGCTGCAGCGCGCGGAAGATCTCGAGCACCAGCACCGAGTGCTGCGCCACCGAGAACGGATAGTCGCCGAGCGTCTGGCCGTTCCAGCGCGCCACCCGGGCGAGGCCGTGGGCGATGTCGCTCAGTTCGACATCGAGCGGGGAGGGATCGAGCAGGTCGAGGCGCCGCCCGCTCAGCATCCGCTGCCACGCCCGCTGACTCCCCCGTGCCATTACCCGTCCCGCATCTGGAAGCGAGGAACGTAGTCGGAGCGGGATGATTCGCCAATTTGCGATGCCGGACGGCGCGGAGCCGGGGCTCCCGATTCACGTGAAACACCGCTGTCCGGCGCGGGCCGGCGGCTAGTCTTCGCCCGGGGCCTCGCCGAAGCGATAGGTCGCCCAGGCCGGCAGGAGCAGCTTCACCGGCCGGTCCGCCACGGTCACCGCTTCGGCATCGGTGATGCGGTCGAGCCTCAGGATGGCCAGAGCCCGCCCGTCGACCACCTCGCCGACCGAGCCCGCCTCGCGCCCCGAGGCGACGACCGGCGTCCCCGACGGCGCGTCGACACCGGTCACGATCACCGGCCGGCGCCGTGCCGTGCCCCGGTGCTTCATGCGCGAGACGACTTCCTGGCCGATATAGCAGCCCTTGAGGAAGTCGATGCCGTCGAGCAGGTCCATGCCGATATCGTGCGCGAACGTGGTGTCGCTGGCGAAGTCGGGCCCCTGTTCCGGAACGCCGGCCGCGATGCGGCGGGCGGCGAAGGCGGTGTCGGGCGCCGTCCAGCCGGTCGTCTCGGACGTCGGCGCGATCACCCGGGCCCCGAGGCCGCCGGCCCGCGGATCGGCGTGAACGAGGCCGGCCGACGCCGTCCCGTCGGCGCTCCAGCCCACCGCATGGGTCTCGCGCAGGTCCTCGATCTCCACCGCGGCGCGCAGCCGGTACATCCGCATGCGCTTGAGGAAGGCGTCGGCCGCCCCGGCATCGACGTCGAGCCAGAAGGCGCCGTCGGCCCAGGCGCCTAGTCCTTCCGCCTGGATCTTGCCCTGCGGCGAGAGCAGCGCCCACCACACCGCCGGACCCGGCTCGGCGAGCAGGCGTCCCGTCAGCACATCGAAGAGCAGCTTCTGGGCCTCGGGCCCCGAAAAGCGGAACAGGGCACGGCTCGGACGGAGAGTTGGCGTCATTTTCCACCCTGTCATTCCCGCGAAGGCGGGAATCCAGTATGCCCTCATTGTAGAGGGAAATGGACACATGGCGCACTACGAGACGATCTTCAAGAACGGCACGATCGTCAATCAGGACGGGGTGCACCGCGCCGATATCGGCATTGCCTCGGGCCGCATCGCCGCGCTCGGCGACCTGGGCACGGCGGGGGCGGGCGAGGTCATCGACTGCACCGGGCTGCACCTCCTCCCCGGCGTCATCGACACGCAGGTGCACTTCCGCGAGCCCGGCCTCACCCACAAGGAAGACCTCGAATCGGGGTCGCTCTCGGCGGTGATGGGCGGTGTCACCGGCGTCTTCGAGATGCCCAACACCAACCCGCTGACCACCACGCAGGCGACCTTCGAGGAAAAGCTCCGGCTCGGCACGCACCGGATGCACTGCGACTTCGCCTTCTATATCGGCGGCACCCACGACAATGTCCGCGACCTGCCCGAACTCGAGCGCCTCCCCGGCTGCGCGGGCGTCAAGGTGTTCATGGGCTCGTCGACCGGCAGCCTGCTGGTCCCCGACGACGACGGCGTCGAGGCGATCCTTTCGGCCATCTCGCGGCGTGCCGCCTTCCACTCCGAGGACGAGTACCGGCTCGAGGCGCGCAAGCCCCTCCGCGTCCCCGGCGATCCGTCCTCGCATCCGGTGTGGCGCGATCCCGAGGCGGCGCTGATCTCCACCCGCCGCCTCGTGGCGCTGGCGCGCAAGACCGGCAAGCGCGTCCACATCCTCCACATCTCCACCGCCGACGAGATGCTGTTCCTCGCCGCCCACAAGGACGTGGCGAGCGTCGAGGTCACCCCGCACCACCTGACCCTCGACGAGACCGCGTATGTGCGGCTCGGCACCTATGCGCAGATGAATCCGCCGGTGCGCGACGCGGCGCATCGCGAAGGCATCTGGGCCGGGGTGAGGAACGGCGTCGCCGATATCCTCGGCTCCGACCACGCCCCGCACACCCGCGAGGAAAAGGACCATCCCTACCCCGCGAGCCATTCCGGCATGACCGGGGTGCAGACGCTCGTTCCCGTCATGCTCGACCACGTCAATGCCGGCCGGATGAGCCTCGAGCGCTTCGTCGACATGACCAGCCACGGCCCGAACCGGCTGTTCGGCATCGCCAGCAAGGGCCGGATCGCGGTGGGCTACGATGCCGACCTCACCGTCGTCGACCTC
>NZ_JAYRYM010000086.1:0-14114 GCF_041917035.1 Devosia sp.
CGGGCGCGGATGCCGAGGTCGCCGCTGGCCGGATCGACTCGGGCGCCGCAGGCGCCGGCGCGGTGAGGGCGGCCGCCGGCAGCGCCGCGGGCGCGACCGCCGGGGCGGCGACGGCGAGGGGTGCTGTTCCGAGCGGAATGGACAGTTGTGCGGTCGCGACGACGGGCCGTGCAGCGCCCTGCGCCGGCATGGCGGGCGGGGCGACCGGAGGGCCGACCGCTGCCGGCGGCGCCGCGACCGACACGGGGCGGGCCGGCAGGACAGGAGCGGGACGCAGCGAGGTGATCGACACCGGCGCCGGCTCGACCGGCTGCGGCAGCGACACCGGCACGGTCGCGGCGGCCGGTGCGGGGACGGACGGACCGGCCGCGAGGAGGTTGGCCGGAAGCGGAGTCGCCGGGCCGCCGGTCGGAGCCGGGGCGGGCAGCGGCGCCGCAAGTCGCACGGAGACGGCGGGCCGCCCGTCCGGCAAAGGTTGCGTCCGGATGGTGACGGCGATCCCGGTCGGCAGCGGCGCGGGCAGCTTCAGCACGAAGGCCTCGTCGCCGGAAGCCAGCTGCGTCAGTCCACCGGCCAGCTGGCCCACGACCCTCGCCTCGATCGACTCGCCCATGCGCAGCACCAGCGCATCGAGGCTGGCGCGGGCCAGCCGAATCGCCGCCAGCGCCGGATCGGACGATGGCTGCGCCGAACCATTAGCCAGTTGAGCAAGCAGGGCGGCGACATCGGGCATGCCGCCATCCTGCACCGCTTCGGGTTAACGGAGGTTAACGCTTCCGCTGCCAGACCGGGTCGAATGCCGCGCTAGTGGTGCGCCCCCTTCATCTCGCGCAGTTCCTCGACCGAGCGGACGGTCTTGCGGGCGGCACCCTGCCAGTCGCGGGTCTTGACGGTGCCGCGCGCCAAGCGCGCCTTCGCCCCCTCGATGGCACCGGCATATTGCGGCAGCCACTGCGCCTGGGCGACCACCATCTCGTCGACCATCTGCCAGACCTCGTCGGGCGTGCAGATGGCGCCGACCAGCGGATCGTGCAGCACAGCGAGCTTGAGCATGTCGAGATCGCCGCTCATCGCCGCGGCAACGCTCATGCGCTGCACCGACACGGAAACCGAGCAGGTGGCGGCACAGGCGATGGGCAGTTCGATGCCTTCGACCATGTTGATGCCGAAGCGATCGACAAAGCCGGGGCTCTCGATGATCGCGTCGGCGGGCAGATTCCGGATCACGCCATTGTTGCGGACGTTGAAGTGGCCGCGATAGGTGCGCCCGGTCTCGAGCGCCTCGATGATGTAGCTGGCATGCTCGGTGGTGCGCCGGTACTCGCCGAGCGGCTTGACCGCCTCGGCCTTGAACCTTGGGAAGTCGGTCTCGAACCAGTTCCGACGCTCGGTCGAATAGCGCAGATAGCCGCCTGTCTCGCCATGGATCCAGTCGCTCATGTCGATCCAGCGGCCGATCTCCTCGGGGCGCTTGCGGTACCAGGGCAGGTACTCGGAGAGGTGGCCATTGCTCTCGGTGGAATAGACGCCGAAGCGCTTCAGCACGTCGATGCGGACCTTTTCCTGCTTCGAATAGACGGGGTGCTTTTCGAAGCCGGCGATCAGCTCGTCCGTCTCGACCTTGCGGCCCTTGGCGCGGATGTCGATGTACCAGGTCTGGTGGTTGATGCCGGAGCACACGTAGTCCAGCTCGCTGTCCTCGACGCCCAGCACCTGGGCGATCTGGTGCGCGCCGTGCTGCACGCCGTGGCAGAGCCCGACGGTGTTGACACCGCCATGCTCAAGGGCGGCCCAGGTGTTCATCGCCATCGGGTTGGCATAGTTGAGGAACAGCGCACCGGGTTCGGCGACCTCGCGGATGTCCCTGCAGAAATCGAGGATCACCGGGATGTTGCGTTGACCGTAGAGGATGCCGCCGGCGCAGATGGTGTCGCCGACGCACTGATCGACGCCGTATTTCAGCGGCACCGAGATGTCGGTGGCGAAAGCCTCGAGGCCGCCGACGCGGACGCAGCTCATGATGTAGCGCGCCCCGGTGATGGCGGCGCGGCGGTCGGTGGTGGCAGTGACCCGGGCCGGCAGCCTGTTGACCGAGACGATCGACTCGATGATCTGCCGGATCATGTCGAGATTGTGCGGGTTGATGTCGGTCAGCGCGAACTCGACCGCGGCGAATTCCGGGACCTTCAGGAGGTCCGAAATCAGGGTCATGGTGAACCCGACCGAGCCTGCGCCGATGATCGCGACCTTGAACGACATGCCTTGTTCTCCCCCGTTGGCCCATGAGGTCTAGCGGCTGCACGGTCGGACGGTGTAGAGAAATGTCGTGCGCACCCGGGTAATTCCATGCTGTCCGACCTGATGGCCCACGGCCACGCCGTGCGCGCCGTGCAGCCGCCGCGCGGCCCGGTCGGGCTGCATGTGATGGCCACAGGCGCCGGTTTCGAGAAGCGGGCCAACGAGGTCTACAGCTGGGAAGGGCTCAAGCGCGGCGACGCGCCGTTCGTCGTGGTGCAGCACACCATCGCGGGGCGGGGCGAACTCGACTATGCGGGCGTGCGGCATGCGCTGCTGCCAGGATCGACGATGGTGCTGAGCTTCCCCCATGCCAACCGCTACTGGCTCGATCGCGGCCGGAGCTGGGAGTATTTCTGGATCGGGGCGAATGGCCGGGAGTCCCTGCGACTGGTAAAGGCGGTGCTCGACAGCCGCGGACCGGTCCTGTCGCCGCCCGCGGCGGCGATCGACCAGATGGCCGCCGCCTGCGTCGGGCTGCTGCAGGCGCCCGAGCCGAGCAGCGGCCTCGCATCCGGCCTCGCGTACCTCGCCCTGATGGCGCTCTACGACGGCAGCTTCGAACCGGTCAGGCCGGACGCCGAGCAGATGGCTCCGGCAATGGCGCGAACCCGCGGGTTCATCCTCGGACACCTCGATCAGCCGCTCGATGTCGATCGCCTGGCGCGTGTCGCGGGACTCAGTCGAGCCCATTTCGTACGACGCTTCAGCGTCGAGATGGGCCGCAGTCCGTCGGAATTCGTGCTGCAGCAGCGCATGGCACTGGCGACTCGTCTGCTGCTGGCCACCGACCGGCCGATCACCAGCATTGCCAGCGCCGCCGGGTTCGCCAATGCCAACTACTTCGCCAAGGCCTTCCGCCGGCAGTACGGTCAATCGCCCGGCGAGTTTCGGCGGAGCGCCGCCGAACACAGTTGAGCCCGGTTCCCGAGTCAGTCGTTTCGCGGCGCCGGCCGGCTCAGCACTTCTGCTTGCGAGGCTGAATACGATTCTCGGCGCTGCCTTCACGTATCGTTTGCTCGAACGCGCGACACTGCGCACGGCAGGATCGGTGCGACCGATCGAGCGGAACCGAAGCATGAGCGCAACGCCATCGACCGCGCGGACCCCGACGCTGAACGCGGTCGACCGCCTCGGACCGCTGATCGCGGCCAATGACCGGCTGCAGCAGCAGCTCGCCGAGATGATCGCGCAGCAGCAGCAGTGGCAGGAGGAGCGAGCCTGGCTGCTCGCCGTCCTCAACGAGGTGCCGGACTATCTGTTCGTCAAGGATGCCAGGTGCTGCTTCGTCGTTGCGAATGCGGCGGTTGCCACCGACCTCGGCCATGCCGATCCGGCCGCGCTGATCGGCAAGACCGACCTGGACCTGCACCCGGCCGAAGTCGCCGGCAAGTTCTTCGCCGACGACAGCGCGGTGCTGCGGACGGGACTGCCGATGCTGGACATCGAGGAATACGTGGTGCGCCCGGACGGCACGCGCCGCTGGCTCTCGACATCGAAGATACCGCTGCGTGGTCCGGACGGCGCGGTAACCGGTCTGGTGGGAATCGCGCGCGACATCACCGAGCGCCGGCAGGCCGAGGAGCGCATCCACTTCCTCGCCTACCACGACGCCCTGACCGGGCTGCCGAACCGGGCCAAGTTCGAGCGCGAGATGCTCAAGGGCGCGGCCGGTGCCGCAGAGGGCGTGCCGCCCACGCTGCTGCTGATTGACCTCGATCGCTTCAAGCACGTCAATGACACGCTCGGACACGTCGCCGGGGACGACCTGATCCGGCAGGTCGGCCAGCGCCTGTCCTGCCTGATCGGATCCGCCGGCATGGTGGCACGGCTGGGCGGCGACGAGTTCGCGGTCCTGCTCACCGGTCCGGCGGCGCCGGCGGTTGCGGTAACCTGCGACGCCGTGTTGCAGAACCTGCAGGCACAATTCGACCTCGGCAGCGATGCCGCCTTCGTCGGCGCCAGCATCGGGGTGGCGTCATGGCGGCCGGGGTCGAGCTCCGATCAGCTGTTGCGCGAAGCCGATATCGCGCTCTATGAGGCCAAGGCACTGGGCCGCGGCCGCTGGCAGGTGTTCCGGCCGCAGATGGCGGCCAAGGTCGAGACGCGTCGCGCCATCGAGCAGGACCTGCGTCAGGCGCTGGACGCGGACAGCCAGCTGCTGCTCGAGTACCAGCCGGTCTTTTCAGGGGACGGTCAACGGATCGTCGGGGCGGAGGCGCTGGTGCGCTGGCGGCACCCGACACGCGGCCTGCTGTCGCCGGAGCTGTTCGTGCCGGTGGCCGAGGAACGCGGCCTGATCGACCGCCTGGGGGCGTGGACCTTCAGACAGGCTTGCCGGACGCTGAAGTCGACCAAGCTGCCCTGGGTGGCGATCAACGTGTCTCCGGTCGAACTGCGCAGCCCCGGTTTCGTGTCGCGCATTCTCACCGGGCTGGCGGAACACGGGATTGCGCCAGAGCGGCTGCAGCTCGAGATCACCGAGGGTGTGCTGCTGGAGACGACCGAGGTCACCGCGGCGGGACTGCAGCAGTTGCGCGGCGCCGGCGTAAGCCTGGCCCTCGACGATTTCGGCACCGGCTATTCTTCGCTCAACTACCTGCGGCGCTACAATGTCGACAAACTGAAGGTCGACCGCTCCTTCGTCGAGCAGCTGGGGCAATCGGCGGAAGCGGACGCCATCGTGCAGACCATCATCGGACTGGGGCGGGCCCTCAGGATGACGGTCACGGCCGAGGGAGTGGCGACGGAGGCGCAGCGGGCGTTTCTGGACCAGCACGGCTGCGCCGAACTGCAGGGCTACCTGCTGTCCGAACCGCTTTCGCTCGAGGGCCTCGTGGCGCTCTCGTCCGCGGCGGGCTGAACGATCCGGCGCGCCCGCGCCAGCACCGGGGCGTCCACCATGCGCCCCTCGAAGGCAAAGGCGCCGGTCTCGCGTGCGGCCCGGGAGAGCACCCGCGCCGCCCAGTCGCGCTCGGCATCGGTGGGCGCAAAGGCCTGATTGAGCGCCGCGACGGCCGAAGGATGAACGCAGGTCGCACCATCGAAACCATGCGCCCTTGCCTCGCTTGCAGCGGCCGCGAGCGCGTCGAGGTCGGTGTAGTCGGCGATCGAGCGCAGCAGCCCCAGAGACATGCGACCCTCGGCCTTGGCCGCGTAGTGAAGCAGCAGCTTGGGATGACGCAGCACGTCGGGCCGGGGGTCCGCCCCGAGGGCCAGCGCGAAATCCTCGCTGCCGAGTGCGAGGGCCAGCACGCGCGGCTGTCGCGCCAGCATCCGCGCATCGAGCAGCGCTGCCGGATCCTCGACGAGCAGGATGAAGGACATGGCCGGACGCCCGAGCCGCTGCTCCTCGACCGACAGAGCCGCTGAAAGTGCGGTCAGCGCGGCCGGATCGGCGGCCTTCGGGATGACCAGCCCGATGGCCCCGGCGCGGCAGGCGGTCAAAGCATCGGCGGCCTGGCGCGGGCCGGCGTTGACGCGGACAAAGGCCGCGGCTCCGTTGCGGCCGACGGCCGGAACCGCGGCGGAAAGGCCCGCGCGGGCGACGTCCTTGTCGGCTTCCGGGACGGCGTCCTCGAGATCGAGGATGATGGCGTCGGCGCCACGCTCGTGCGCCTTGGCAAGGAAGCGTGCCGAGTGGGCCGGAACGTAGAGGAGCGAGCGGAGCCGCATCACCGCACCGTGGCCGGATCGATGCCGGCCTCGGCGAGGACCTCGGCCGTGTGCTCCCCGAGCGCCGGGGCGGGACGACGGAAGACGCCCGGGGTAGCCGAGAGGCGGGGCACCACGTTGTGGACCGGAAGGCTGCCGAACTCGGCATCCTCGACATCGACGACGATGCCGCGCTCGCGGAAATGGGGGTCGGCGGCGATGTCGGCGATCGAGTAGATCGGGCCGACGGTGGCGCCGGCGTCGCGCATGATGGCGAGCGCCTCGTCGTGGGTGTGGCGGGCGAACCAGGCGCCGACCGCGGCATCGACGAGATCGCGGTGCTCCACGCGGGCGGAGTTGCTGGCAAAGCGCGGATCGTCGTTCATCTCGGGCCTGCCGATGATCTCGAAGATGCGGCGGGCGACCTGCGGGGTGGAACCGGACAGGGCGACGTAGCGACCGTCGGCGCAGCGATAGACATTGCGCGGCGAGGCGGTGTTGGAGGCGGAGCCCGAGCGTTCCTTGACCTTGCCGGTGACCGCGTAGATCGCCGCTTCCGGGCCGAGGACGGAGTACATCGGCTCGAGCAGGCTGAGGTCGATCACCTGCCCGCGGGACAGCCCGCGAAGCCGCGCGAACAGCGCCATCACCGTGGCGTTGGCGCCGTAGACCCCGGCAATCATGTCGGCCAGCGCCAGCGGCGGCAGCACCGGCTCGCGATCGGGAAAGCCGGTGCGGTAGGCGAAACCGCTCATCGCCTCGACGAGGGTGCCAAAGCCGGGGAATTGCGCGTAGGGGCCGGTCTGGCCGAAGCCGGAGATGCGGACGATGACGAGGTCGGGATTGGCGGCGAGCAGGGTTTCGGGTGCGAGGCCCATCTCCTCGAGCGTGCCGGGGCGGAAGTTCTCGATGAAGACGTCGGCGGTGGCGAGCAGGGCCTTCAGCGCGGCCATGTGCGCGGCCTCGCGCAGGTTGAGCATGACCGAGCGTTTGTTGCGGCCGTAGGTCTTCCAGTAGAGCGAGTGCCCGTCGTCGCGCCACTCCCGGAGCGGATCGCCCTGTGGCGGCTCGACCTTGATCACGTCGGCGCCGAAATCGGCGAGCTGGAGGCTCAGCATGTTGCCGGCGACAAGGCGGGAGAGATCGACGACGCGGATGCCGGCGAGCGGGCCGGTGAGTGCGGGGGTGAAGGGGATGGAGGTCATGAGGGCACGCCGAGAGACCCAGCGCGTGGCTTCCCCCCTCCCAACCTCCCCCGCAAGGGGGGAGGTGCCGATCGAGTGTGAGGCAAGGTCGTGCGCCAGGCACCGGCAGGCACCCTCCCCTTTGCGGGGAGGGTTGGGGAGGGGGGTGCCAAGAGCTCGAACATCACAGCTCGACCACTTCCAGCCGCGACACGGTCATCCGCCCGGCCGAGGCCATGCGCAGGCCGGCCATGCCGTAGCGGAACCGGCTGTCGGTTGCCGGGAGCACGTTCTTGCCGTCGACGGCGAGGGTCAGTTTGTCGCCGACGACGGTCAGCGCCAGCTTGTGTGCCTCGCCCGGCATGATCGGGAAGGGCGTCCGCGCCAGCACCGTCGTGCCGTGGTCCTGCCGGATGATCACGGCCTCGCCGTTCTCGAACCCGGCGGCGTAGAAGCGGCTGGTGCCCTGGACGCGGGCGGCGACGAGGTGCGAGGTGCCGGCGAGCGGGGTGAGGTCGGCGGTCACCGTCAGATCGCGCAGGTAGGCGTTGCCGGTCCAGGCGTCGGCGTCCTCGGCGGTGTGGGCGTGGATGACGCGATCCTGCAGGCTCCAGTGGCCACGGTTCCAGGTGAAGCGGGTGATGCCGCCCCATTCCGGCTTCTCGAGCGCGGGATCGATGGAGAGATGCCCGGCCCCGGAGACCGAGAACTCGCAGAGGAACAGGCGGCCGAGAAACTTCAGGCGGCCGAAATACTCGACCAGCACGCCGATCTCGTCGATGGCTTCGTCACCTTCGGGGATGGTGAACTCGTAGTCCTGCCAGCCGGTCGAACTCGGGACATGCCAGGCCCCGGTCTCGACGATCTCGCCCGAAATGGCACGGCGGACATAGGGCGCGACGCGCAGGTTACCGTCGCCGTTCCAGGGGTCGAGCTGGAGCTTGAACCTCACCACCTGCCCGGCATCGGCGAGCGGGGTGAACATCGGGCGGTAGCGCTCGTCGTCGAAATCGGCACGCCGGTAGAAGGGCTTCCAGAAGACGCGGCCCGCCGAGTCGCCGACCGCCCCCTGCCCCGTGCCGCGCTCGAGCCGGTCGAGCAGCACTTCGAGCGCACCGCGCGAGTTCGGCCCCTGCCGGTCCGTCGCGGCCTTGACGGCGATCTGGTTGAAGGGCTCGGTGCGGAAGCCGTGGGTTGCGCCGGGCGCGTCGAAATCGAAACGGACGCCGCGGCGCTCGAAATCCTCGATCCAGAGCGCCGGTGGCTCGCGGCCATCGAGGCGCAGCGCGAGGACGGCGAGCTCGCGGGCAAAGCTCGGAACGTCGACGACGTTGAGCGTGCCGATGACGCCGGAAGCGACGATGAAATCGTTGATCGGCTTGCGGTACCTGTCCCAGCCCGGCTGCACCCCCTGGAACGTCCCGACGATGGCGCCGGCGTTTCCGGCGTTGCAGTCAGTATCCCACCCGGCCATGGTCGCGATCTCGGCGGTGCGCGGCAGGTCGCCGCCGCCATAGAGGATGGCCATGATGGTCACCCCGGCATTGGGGATGATGTGGCAGACGCCCGGATAGCGATCGTAGCCCCACTCGGCAGCAAGCATGTCGCGGCAGGCGCGCCAGTCGGCGGGGTTGGCCTTGTGGAAGGCGATGACGGCGCGGGCGACGCGGGCATAGGTCGAGGCAGGATCGATGGTCGAAAGGCCGGTCTCGACGATCTCGTCGATGGATTTTGCCACAAAGGCCTGGGCGATGGCGGCGGCACAGAAGCGGGCGCCGTTGAGGCCATCGCCATCATGGGCGACGGAGGCCGCCATGGCCGACATGCGCGCGGCGCGTTCGGGATTGCCGGGGTTCACCCAGCCCCAGCTGTCAATGAAGATCTGGCCGCCAATCTGCTCGGCCACGGTGGTGCCGTTCTGGGCGATGGAGCCCGATTGCGGGGCCGGAATGCCGGCCCTGAGGTTCTTGTAGGCGGTGTGCTCGGTGGAGTTGCCGAAGCCGCCCCACCAGTACATCCCGTGCTCCTCGGCGGCGTAGTTGAGCCAGGTGCGGCCGACATCGGCGGCGGTGGCGGCAAGTCCGTAGTCGCGCAGCGCGCGGATGAAGTAGACGGGGCCGTTGGTATCGTCATCGGCGGCGAAGTTCTTGAAATCGCGCAGGTACTGCGTGACCTCGCCATAGGTGTCGCGGATGCGCTGGTAGCTCCAGATGGTGGGCTCGACCGGCGCGCCGAGGCGCACGCCGATGGCCTTGCCGAGGAAGCCGGAATAGATGCGATCGAAGATTTCGGTGGTGGTGAGCATTTCGGTCTCGTTCTGCAATTTGTCCTCGGCCCCGGGGCCCTTTCACCTTCCCCGTGGGAAGGGTCAGGCGGTGCCCGTGTCCCGGGTCATGGGGCCCTCGCCAGTGCCTGCCGGTTGCGGGTACGGGCCTCCAGCAGGTCCTGGTCGTGCCGCATGATCGCCGCCGCAACCGCCGCGAACCGGTCGGCGGCCGCCGTCAGATCGAAGCGATTGGCGGCGTCGAGGAGTTGCCGGTCATCCTCGGAGACGACGCTTTCGCCATGCAGGGCGCCGAGGATGGCGCCGGCCATGACGCCGATCGAGTCGGTGTCGCGGCCGGAATTGATGCCGTCCTCGATGGTGCGGCGGAAATCTCCGTCGCTGAGGAGGGCGAAGCCGAGCGCCAGCGGCAGCTCCTCGATGGAGCGCAGGCGCGAGGGGCGATAGGCCTCGGTAGCGAGGCCGGCCTTGTGGGCGGCGTGGTTGACGTCGTCGCCCATGGCCGAATAGGGCGCGAGGATGGTGTGGAAGCGGGCTACC
This sequence comes from Devosia sp., assembly GCF_041917035.1. Lineage (GTDB taxonomy): Bacteria > Pseudomonadota > Alphaproteobacteria > Rhizobiales > Devosiaceae > Devosia_A. The sequence goes on from NZ_JAYRYM010000086.1 coordinate 9,958, forward strand.
ACGGCGGCATGCTCGGCACCCGTGCGGCGGAGCGCCAGCGCTGCCTCGGCAATGTCGGCGATGGCCCGACGGGTGCCGTCCTTGGCGAGGGAAAGGACGGTCTCGAGGACGGACTCGATGCCAGCGCCCGGAACGAAGGCCTGGGCGATGGCGGCAGCGAGAACGCCGGCGGCCTCGAGCCCGTAGCTCTCCTGGTGGCCGGAGGCGAAGGCGATGGCCTCGTCGTAGGCGGCGCGCGGGTCGCAGGCGTTCACCACCCCGACAGGAGCGATGTACATGGCGGCGCCGCAGTTGACCATGTTGCCGATGCCGCCCTGGCGGGGGTCGCAGCCGGCCAGCTGGTGCCGCTGGTAGATCCACTTTTCGGGATAGAAGACGCGATCGAGCAGCATCGCCTCGCGCTGCATCTCGGGAATCCAGCGCGGCGTCCAGGCCAGCTGGCGCACCATGGCCGAGGCCATGTCCCAGGCATCGAGATGGCGTCCGGCCTCGGCATAGACATCGATCAGGGCGAGCGTCATCAGCGTATCGTCGGTGACGATGCCATTGCCGCGCACGCGATGGTTCCGCTCGGCGGGCGGCAGGTCCATCTTGTGCCAGCGCGCGGCAAGCGAGGTGACGCGGCCGTAGCGGGCGCGAATCTCGGCGGCCGAGAGCTTTTCGACGGGCGCGCCGAGCGCGTCGCCGAGGGCGATGCCGTGCAGCATGGCGCGGACTCGGCCGGTGAAGGAGCTGGGCATAAAGGACGACCTCAAGTTCACGGCGCCGGACTGCTTCCCTCGCGGCCTCGCGAGGGGAGGTCCCTGCCGGTGGTTCGACACCGGGGCGCCACCGGCAGGGGAGCGGCACCCTCGCCCCGCGGGAGGTGCGGGGCGAGCGTACCGAGCGTTCCGGCCTCAGCCGTTCAGCCGGGTGCGGGCATACTCGGCCATGCGGGCCCCGCCGGCAGCGTTGTACTCGCTGACGAACTGGTCCCACTGGTCGAGGCTGGCCTCGCCGGTGATGAAGCGCGCCACCCAGGAGCGATAGACCTGCTCGGCGGCATCGACATCGGCGGCGTACTCGGCGGGCCAGACGAAGGAGTTGTCGGCCACGAAGTTCGCCTTGATGGTGTCGAGCGCCGCCTGGGCCGTCGGGCTCAGCAGCGGGGTCGGCGGGGCCCAGTTAGCGGCGTTGAAGAAGCGTGCGTACCAGGTGGAGATGGCCTCGGTGAAGGTCACCTTGCCGCTGGCATCGACGGTGTACTGGGTGCCCTCAAAGCCCATGCGGTCGATGTCCTGGCCCTGCTTGGACGTCATGAAGTCGAGCACGGCGAAGGCCTGCTCCTTGTGCTCGGAGAGCGAGGAGACGGCCCAGCCGCGGGACTCCTTGGCGACATCCACGGCGGCGAGGCCCTTGCCGCCCGGACCCGAGGGAATCGGCAGCAGGGCGAGCGTGATGTCCTCGCCCGGATGGGCCTGGCGCATCTTGCCCGAATAGATGTCGACGACTTCCGGCGAGGAGCCGAAGATCACCCCGGCCTTGCCGGTGTAGAACTTGTCTTCCTTCACGTCGAAGGTGTTGGTGACATATTCCTTGTCGTAGAGCCCCTTGGCGGCGAGGCCCGCATAGAAGGCGATCTTGGCCTTCTCGGCGTCGGTGACGCGGGCGTTGACCCACTGGCCCTCGGCGTTCTTCATCCAGGTGCCGGTGACGCCGAAGGCCTGGTTGAAGATCGAGTCGAGCTCGTTGGTGTTGCCAAAGCCGGTTAGGCCGAGCGTGTTGCCGGCCGTGCCGTCGCCGTCGAGATCGGCATCGTGGATGGCCTGGAACAGGGCCTCGTATTCCTCGACCGTGGTCGGCGGCGCGAGACCGAGCTTGTCCAGCCAGTCCTTGCGCATCACCGGCTGCGGGGCGCGCGGCGGATAGACGTAGAGCAGGTAGGGGTAGTTCGCCAGGCGATCGACATTGTGCGGCCAGAGCGCCGCCTTGACGTTTTCGGATTTCTCGATCCAGGGGGTCAGGTCCTCCAGAATGCCCTGCTCGGCCATCTTCTGGTCGCCGCCCTGGAAGTAGATGATGTCCGGGATATCACCCGAGAGCAGCATGACGCCGAGCGCCTCGACATAGGCTGAGGTGCCGCCGGGCAGATCGACGGTCTGGATGTCGATGTCCAGGCCCTTGGCCTTGAGAGCCGCCTCGATGGCCTCGATCTCCTTCATGTCGTCGGGGTTGGTGGTCAGCAGATCCTTGCTGACGAGACGGAGCGTGGTCTGGGCCATGGCCGGGACGGCCAGGGCGCCGATGATTGCCACGGCGGTGGTGGCGAGCAGCAGTCTGCGAAGCATGGTGTTTCCTCCCTTGTGCTTTCGTTCAGGCGTGACGCGTCATCCCTTCAGCGCACCGGTCATGGTGCCCTTGGTGAAGTACTTGAGGATGAGCGGATAGATGGCGAGGACCGGCAGGATGGTGATGAAGATCATGCCGGCCTTGAGCGCCCGGATGTTGATCTGGGCCAGCCCGATATTGTTGTTGGCGTTGGTGGCGCCGACAATGGCGATCTTGTCGCCCTCGATGACGAACTGCCGGAGCACCACCTGCAGTGGCCACTTGGTCTGATCGTTGAGGTAGATCATCGAGCGGAAGAACTCGTTCCAGTGCAGCACGAAGTAGAACAGCGCGATGGTGGCGAGCGCCGGCCGCGCCAGAGGCAGCACGACCATGAAGAAGGTCTGGAAGGGATTGGCGCCGTCGAGTTCGGCGGCCTCGAGCAGTTCCTTGGGGATTTCCTCGAAGAAGCGGACGAGGATGATCAGGTACCAGGCGCTGATCGCCTTGTAGAGGATCACCGCCCAGGGCGTATTGAGCAGCCCGAGCCGCTTCATCAGGAAGTAGTCGGGGATGATGCCGGGCTCGAAGACGATGGTGACCAGCACCATGAGGAAGATGATGCGGCGACCCGGCAGTTCGGGGCGCGACAGACCCCAGGCCATCAGCGCGGTGCCCATGACGCCGATGGCGACGCTGGTCGCCGTCATCCAGATGGAGTTGAACAGGCCGCGCTGCACGTTGGGGTGCTGCAGCAGCAGCGCCCAGACATCGAGCGAGAAGCCGTCGGGGAGGATCGAGAGACCGGAGAAACCGGGGACCCTGGCCGGATCGGAGAAGGAGAGCGCCAGCAGGTTGAGCAGCGGCTGCAGGGTAAAGACGACCAGCAGCAGCAACGAGGAGACGATCAGCGCGTATTCCAGCCGCTCGAGCGGCGTGCGGCGCAGGGAATGGACCATCACCACACCCCCTTGCCGGTCAGCTTCTTGCTGACGAGGTGCGAGGTGACGACGAGGATCATGCCGATGACGGCCTTGAACAGGCCGGCCGCCGTCGCCAGCGCATATTCCCCCGTCGACAGCCCCATGCGGTAGACGTAGGTGTCGAGGATATCGATGGTGGAGGCGTTGACGTCGTTCTGCATGTTGATGACCTGGTTGAGGTCAGCCGACAGGAACATGCCCATGTTGAGGATGAAGAGCGTCGCGATGGTCGGCACGATCCCCGGGATGGTGACGTGCCAGACCTTCTGCCAGCGGTTGGCGCCATCCATCTCGGCCGCCTCGTAGAGCTGCTGGTCGATGGCGAAGATGGCGGCGAGGTAGAGCAGGCTGTCCCAGCCGGCGGAGCGCCAGATTTCGGAGATGACCAGCACCCAGCGGATGGTGCCGGTATTGGTCATGTAGCTGACGGCGGGAAAGCCGAGCGCCTGCTGGATCTGGTTCACCGCGCCGTCGGTGGGCGACAGCAGCGCGATGAAGACGCCCGCGATCACCACCCAGGAGAGGAAGTGCGGCAGGTAGATCGCCGACTGGATGGCGCCGCGCAGCTTGCCGCTGCGGATCTCGTTGAGCAGCAGGGCGACGATGATCGGCACGGGGAAGACGAAGAGGATCTTCATCGCCGAGATGATCAGCGTGTTGGCCAGCACCTGGTAGAAGATCGGCGAGGCGAACAGGACCTGGAAGTTCTTCAGCCCTACCCAGATGTTGGGCGGGATGATGCGAACCTGCTCGAACGCCATCTTGGCCTCCCAGATCGGGAAGTAGTGCCAGACGACGAAGAACAGGATGCCGGGGGCCATCATCAGGTAGTAGGGCCACCAGCGGCGGGCGGCGGGGAGCAGGCGG
>NZ_JAYRYM010000087.1:0-14058 GCF_041917035.1 Devosia sp.
CGAGCGGCCTCGCTCTTGCGGCGGCCAGCGGCCTGCCGATGCCCGCCATTGCCCAGGGCAAGAAGCTGACCTACTGGGGCGGCCTGATCTTCTCGGAGGATGCCAACAAGCTGCTCGTCGACACCATTACCGCCTGGGGACAGGCCAATGGCGTCGAGACCGAAGTGGTGATGATCAACCAGAACGAGACCACCCAGAAGGTCTCCGCCGCGGTTGCCTCGAACTCGATGCCGGACGCGCTCGATGTTGGCCTCGACCTGCTGCTGCTGTTGTCGCGCCAGGGCGTGTTCTCGGTGATCGACGATGTCTACAACAAGGTCGGGGAGGCCAATGGCGGCTGGTTCGACGGCCCGGCCCGCGCCACCGACACCTCTGCCGTGGCCGGCGGCCGCACCGGCGTGCCGTTCGGCGTCAACGGCAACCTGCTGCTCCGGCGCAAGGACCTGCTCGAGCCGGCCGGGTTCACCGCCGCACCGCAGACCTGGGAGGAACTGGTCGCCCAGGCCGTGGCCGTCAACAAGCCGCCGGTCTCCGGCCTCGGCCTCGCCCTCTCCAACGTCGGCGACGGCAACGTGCAGATCAACGTCATGCAGTCCTACGGCGGACGCATCGCCGACGACGCTGGCAAGAAGGTCACCATCAAGTCCGAGGAGACGCGAGCCTACCTCGCCTGGCTCAAGGACGCCTGGGACAAGGGAATCTTCCCGCCCGGCAACACCACCTGGGACGGCGCCGGCGACAACCAGGCCTACCTGTCCGGACAGGCCGCGTTCATCGCCAATACCGGCTCGGTGGGCATAGCTGCCAAGAAGGACGACCCCGAGCTGTTCGAGGCCAGCTCCTTCTCCCCGCTCCCTGCCGGACCCAAGGGCACGATCTCGCCGATCACCCCGCAGTCGCGTGTCGTCACCAAGGCGAGCGCCATGCAGGACGAGGCCAAGGCCCTGATCGAGCACCTGTCCAACCCCGATTTCATGAACGCCTATTTCGACGTGGCGATCTACGGGCCGGTGCTGAAGAACCAGGAGCAACTGGCCGCGTTCGGCGGGCAGAACACCATCCTCACCGGCCTGCTCGGGCTGGCCAAGGCGGGCACCGCGCCGGCCTATCCGGATGTCTACAACGCCGCCTATGCCGACCTGTCGTCGAACTTCATCATCCCGAAGATGGCGCAGCGCGTCGTCGTCGACGGCTGGGACTTCGACAAGGCGATGGACGAGGCCCAGGCCCAGGGCCAGGCCATCTACGACAAGTACTGATCTGAAGAACCTCCCAAGGTCCGCGGGCGGCTTCGGCCGTCCGCGGTTATCTCCAGCACGGACCAGGCCATGGCGAACGCTGCCGGTCAGCAAGCAGAGCGGACGAGCGCCTGGCGCCTCAGGGGAGGGGCCAGGGTCCGGCTGTTCGCCTACCTGCTCGTCGCGCCCGTCGTCCTGCTGATCCTCGGCCTCGTCGCCTACCCGTTCCTGTTCGCCATCTGGGTGTCGTTCACCGACATGGTGATCGGCAGCGTCGGCAACTTCGTGGGCTTCAAGAACTTCGCCTACCTCGCCGGTACCGCGACCTTCTGGAGTGCCATCTGGAACACGGTGACCATCGTGCTGGTCTCCGATGTGCTCAAGCTCCTGATCGGGCTGGGACTGGCGCTGCTGGTGCACCAGCATCTGCCGGGACGCGGGCTGTTCCGCTCCTTCCTGATGCTGCCCTGGGCCATGCCTGCCTTCGTCGCCTTCCTCACCTGGCGGGTGCTGTACCAGCCGATCGGCGGCGGCATCAACCTGATCCTCACCCAGACCGGCATCTACCCGCAGGTGATCGACTGGCTCGGCCAGCGCGCCACCGCCATGGGCGCGGTGATCACCGCTTCGGTCTGGCGCGGTTTCCCGTTCTGGTTCGTCTCGATCCTCGCGGCGCTGCAATCTGTACCCAAGGAACTCTACGAGGCGGCCGTCGTCGATGGCGCCAACAGCTGGCAGCGGTTCTGGAACGTCACGCTGCCGGGCATCATGCCGGTGATCATCGTCACAACGCTCCTGAGCTCGATCTGGACCGCCAATGGCTTCGAGCACGTCTGGCTGCTGACCGCCGGCGGCCCGTCCGACGCCACCATGGTGTTCCCGGTGCTGGCCTACTACGGCATGCAGACGCAGCGCATCGGCGAGGCCGCCGCGGTATCCGTCTACATGCTGCCGGTGCTGGCCATCCTCGTCATCTTCGCCACCTCGCTGATGATGCGGCGGGAGGAATAGATGGCGGCACTCGCCGGGCCGATGAGTGCGGACCTGGCCGGCGCCGGAGCGGCGCGGCGGCGCCTGCTGATCGGTCGCGTGCTGAGCTATGCGACGCTGGTCGTCGCCGTGCTGCTGGTGCTGTTCCCCATCTACTGGATGGTCATCACCTCGCTCAAGCTGCCGCGCGAGATCTACCGGGTGCCCTCGCTCTGGCCCAAGACCTTCACGCTCGACAATTTCGCCAAGCTCCTGAGCGATGGCGGCTTCCTCATCGCCATCCGCAATAGCCTGATCGTGGCCAGCATCGTCACGCTGATCTCGGTGATCATCTCGAGCTTTGCCGCCTACTCGATGGTGCGCTTCCGCTACCGTTTCCGTGGCGTCATCGGCCGGCTGATCCTGTTCGCCTACCTGACGCCGGGCTCGCTGCTGTTTATCCCGCTCTCGATCGTCATGGCGCAGCTGAGGCTGGGCAATTCCCTGGTCGGGCTGATCCTCGTCTACCTGACCTTCTCGCTGCCCCTCTCCACCTGGCTGCTGCAGGGCTATTTCCGCGGCGTGCCGCGCGAACTCGAGGAGCAGGGGATGATCGACGGACTCAGCCGATTCGGCGCCCTGGTCCGAATCGTGCTGCCGCTCTCGGCCCCGGGCATCGCGGCGGTCGCCATCTTCACCTTCACCGGCGCCTGGAACGAGCTGCTGTTTGCACTGGTTCTCATCACCTCCGAAAGCCAGCGCACGGCGCCCCTCGCGCTCAACTACCTCATCACCAGCGATGTGCTGCCCTGGGGTCCGCTGATGGCGGGTGCCGTCATCTCCTCGGTGCCGCTGATGATCCTGTACTTCGTCGCCCAGCGCTTCATGGTCGCCGGCATGACCGAGGGCTCGGTGAAGGGATGAGTATGCATCTCGCCGCCATCACGGTGATCATTCCCGCGAAAGCCGGAATCCCTGTTTGGCAAAGGCGCCGGCGGCAAGGCAAATGGACGTCCCCGCCTTTCGGGGATGACCCGGTGAATTGATCAAGAACCTGGATATGGGAACGGAAGAATGGGTATCAGGGTTGCGGTAGGGCAGTTTCACGAGCTGACCGAGGAAAGGCTGCGCTTTGCCGCGCAGATCGGCGCCACCGGGTTGCAGATGAACAACCCCACGCTGCCCGGCGACGCGCGCTGGGAGCAGAAGGACGTCCGCGCCCTCGTCGACAAAGTTGAGGCGGCGGGGCTCAAGTTCGAGGCCATCGAGAACGTCCCGACGCATTTCTATCACAAGGCCATGATGGGCCTCGACGGCCGCGACGAGCAGATCGAGAACTACCAGGCGACCATCCGCGCCGTGGCGCGCGCCGGCGTGCCGGTGCTGGGCCTGCATTTCATGCCGAACTCGGTCTGGACCACCGATCGCAGCGGCACCACCCGCGGCGGCGCCACGGCCCGCCAGTTCGACATGGCGGTGGTCGAGGCCAATGTCGACAATCTCGAGCTGCTGCGCTCGTTCATGCCGACAACGCTGGGGCGCGCCTCCTCGATGCCGCTGTTCGGCAAGGATGGCCCGGTGATCACCGAGGACCAGATGTGGTCCAACTACACCTACTTCATGAAGGCGGTGCTGCCCGTCGCCGAAGAGGAGGGGCTGAAGCTGGCGCTGCATCCCGACGATCCGCCGGTGCCAATGCTGGGCGGCGTGGCGCGCCTGTTCTACAAGCCCGACAACTTCAAGAAGGCCTACGATCTGGTCGGCCGCTCCGAGGCCTGGAGCCTCGATCTCTGCCTCGGCTGCTGCTCGGAGATGACCGGGGGCCGGAAGAACGTCACCGAGATGATCGAGTATTTCGCTCCCAGGGGACGCATTTCCTACATCCACTTCCGTGACGTGAAGGGGACGGTGCCGGATTTCACCGAGTGCTTCATCGGCGATGGCAACTTCGATCCCGCCGAGGTGATTGCGCTCCTCGCCAGGACCGGATTCGACGGCTTCCTGCTCGACGATCACGTGCCCAAGATGGACGGCGACAGCGACTGGAACCACCGCGGACGTTCGCACGCCATCGGCTACATGCAGGGGCTGATCCGCATGTACGAGTTCATGTCGAAGGCCTGACGGCCTTCGACGGGACGGCTACCGGGCCTCGCCGAGCTTCTCGCGCAGGGTGCCGCCGGTCGCGTAGACGATGTCGTCGATGCGCAGCCGCTGCTCGACGAAGTGCATCACCAGCCGGTCGGCATATTGCGCCTTGTTCGGGTCGCGATAGCCGAAGGCGATGATCACTTCGGGAGCGTCGGCGGTGCCGCTGGCGCCCACCGGCATGCAGGTGTTGGCGTAGTCGGCGCTGCTTTGCCACGGAATCGTGACGGCGGCATCCGCGCCCTCCGGCAGGTGCAGGGCGACGAGCGCCGTCAGTTCCGGGGTCAGGATGGCGAGAATCGGCGCCATGTCGCCGCTCAGCCGGGCGGCACAGTAGATCTCGCCCACCTGACCCGAGGTCAGCGACAACGCGGCGGCAGGTGTGGCGGTGAGGGCCAGCGCAGCGCTGGCGAACAGGATGGTCGGCTTCATGCCGCATTCATGCCACGCCTCGGCACCGGCTGCACCTATTTCGCGCATCGGCCGGCTCAATCGGGCAGCACCGTGATCATGAGATTGCGGTAGGCGACGGCGTTGCCGTGGTCCTGCAGGACGATGTGGCCGGCGGTGATCGTGCCGTACTCGGGCAGGGCGCCGAACTTGCTCAGCGCCACGCGTCGCTTCCACTCGGGCGAGCCGATCTCGTAGTCCAGCACCTCGGCGCCATTGAGCCAGTGCGCGACGCGATTGCCGTTCACCGCGATGCGCCCGCTGTTCCATTCGCCCACGGGCCGGGTGAAGTCGGCCGAAGGCGCGAACAGGCCGTAATTGCTGGCGGCCGACGTGAGCGGCGACTGGCCGTCGGGGTGGCCGGCATTGTCGAGGATCTGGTACTCGGCCCCGGTCTGGTAGGGCGCCCGGAACTCCTCGCTGCTGCGGTAGATCACGCCGGAATTGCCACCGGCGGAAATGCGCCACTCGAAGCTCAGCTCGAAATTGTGGAAGGTTTCGACGCTGACGAGATCGCCGCCGCCGGGCGCGTGCTCGATCACGCCGTCGCGGAGCGTCCATTGCTGGGGAATCCCGCTGCCGCGCCAGGCCCGCCACTCGGCCAGCGGCCGGGCCTCGTCCGCCAGCGCGGGGCCCAACGGAACAATCAGGATCATCAAGAAGGCCGCAATGCGCATCGGCTTGTCCTTCCCGCGACGAGCAACTGTCCGCCGGTCGCGACGGGCCGACCCGGAGCACGCCCGGGACGTCCGGCTTCCGTTCTTTGCCGGTTGTGGTACCACTATTCGCGACGAGCAGAAGCAGGCAACCTGTCCGAGCGAAGCGTCGCTGTGTCGCGGGACGCGCAGTCGGAAAGTCCAGCCGCGCCACGCCCCCGGGGACCGGATTCGCACAATTTCGCCGATACCAATATCCTTCATTGGAGTTCCAAGGGATTGTCGCTGCTAACCTCTCGTCAAGGATTGCCGGGAGAAGGCCGGCGGCCCATTAATGGATTGACAAGACAACAGCGAGTGGCCTGAAGACAGGCCGGCGACGGGGGAATGATGGCACAGACTGATACGGCAGGAAGTATGGCAGGCAGCACGCGGAGCGGAGCTGGGGTGGGGGTATGGATCTTCCGCGCTCTGCTCGTCGCCGGCGCTGCCTTCATGGTCTATACGTGGTTCCAGCCATGGTGGAGCGCCGATATCGCCGTCATCAAGGGTGAGAACGACATGGTGCTGCACCCGTGGGGAGTCGAGGCGGTTTCCCAGGTGCGCAACAATACCGACACCGCCCAGTTCGACATGCCCTTCTTCTTCGCCCCGCTGATGTGGGTTTACCTGGGCGTCTGCATGCTGCTCCTCGCGGCCAGCCTGGTCATCAATCGCCGGATCAAGCTCGGGCCGATCAGCCTGCCCATCGCGGTGATCCTGATCGCGTTCGTCGGCCTGTCCTACATGGCGGCACTCGGCATCGCCTACGGCATCGGAACGCTGAGGTCGGGGTGGGCAGGGGCCAACTTCATCGGCAAGTCGTCGATCCTGCAGGCCGAGACGGGCACCAAGATCAAGATGGTCTCCGATCTCCAGCTGGGCTTCTGGCTGTCGCTTGGTGCGGGAGGGTTCCTGACGTTCCTGGCGCTGATCCGCGGGCTGTTCGTTCGCAAGCCTAAGCAGGCCTGAGGCGACGACCCGGTCGGGCAGGGGATCGCCCGCGGCAGAGCTGGAACATCGCTGCAGAATTTGTGAACGCATCCCGGCCCCCGGGGTGCGTTCATCTGTCACGTGGGCGGCCTTGTGCGTTCCGGCCGGGGCGGTCGGGCGGCGTCCGGCCAGGTACCGCGGCCAGCAAAGGTCGGCCGTCTTTCGCCGCCGGCATCGGGTGGCGCGGCGCCTGCTGCTCATCACGCGAACCTCGCCGGCAAACCCGGGCGCACCGATTCGCGATCGGTGAAGCCCTTTGAGATCAACGCCTTGCATCGGCCGGTAGAGGCCATCTCGTTGCAGCCCGTCCGGCGTTGATCGACCGTGTTGGCGCGCGACCGTATCCCGGGATGCGGTCGCCATCGTGTCGGCATCCCGGCCATCCTAGAGGTCCCTCCACCGGGGCAAATTAGGATGTCCAATATTCAGGATTGGACCTGCCGGGTTCGTAGGATGCCAACGTTCCAGCCAGCGGATGTGTGTTGCATCTGTTTTTCTCAGGGAGGAACTCGATGAGAATGGCAAGACTCCTGGCCGGGACCTGCGTGGCAGCCCTGGCCTTGAGCGGGACGGCGGCATGGGCGCAAGTGACGCCCGAGCGTCTGGCGGCCGCCGGAACCGAGGCCGAGATGGGCAACTGGCTGACGGTCCACAAGACCTATGATTCCAATCGCTTCTCGAGCTTGAACCAGATCAATGCCGGCAATGTCGCGGGCCTGAAACTCGCCTTCGCCGTGCCGCTCGGAGGCCTGGAGCCGGCGGGCTTCGGCATTGGCTACATGGAAGGCACGCCGCTGGTCGACAACGGCTTCATGTATGTCAGCGACCCGTGGGGCACGCCGTACAAGATCGACGTCTCGTCGGGCACCCAAGGCAAGGTCGTCTGGGTCTGCGATACCGGCATCGACAAGGATCCGAGCCGTGGCGTGCTGCTGGCGCACCGTGGTCTCGCGCTCGCCGGAAACCTCGTCATCACGGCGCTGAACGATGGCCGCGTGGTGGCCTGCGACAGCGAAACCGGCGACGTGGCCTGGGAGCAGCAGGTTGGCAAGGAGCCCGGCGAAGGCTTCACCAGCGCCGCCCAAGTCGTGGGCAACAAGGTGCTCGTCGGCCAGTCCTACGGTGACTGGGCGACCCGCGGCTGGCTCGCGGCTCTCAATGCCGAGACCGGCGAAGAGCTGTGGCGCTTCTACACCGTTCCGGAGCCGGGTCAGCCCGGGTCGGAAACCTGGAAGTGCGAAGAAGCAGGCAATCCGGACTGCTGGAAGACCGGTGGTGCCGCGCTCTGGGTGTCGGGCTCCTACGATCCCGAATCGAACACCGTCTACTGGGGTACGGGTAACCCGGTGCCGATGTTCGATCCCGAATTCCGTCCGGGCGACAATCTCTACTCCAACTCGACGATCGCTCTCGACGCCGATACCGGTGCGCTGAAGTGGCACTTCCAGTACACGCCCGGCGACTACATGGACTATGACGAAGTCGGCGTTCAACTGCTGATGGATGCCAAGGTCAACGGCGAAGACCGCAAGGTGCTGTCGCACTTCGGCCGTAACGGCATCTTCTACTCGCTGGACCGGAACAACGGCTCCTACATCCACTCGGCCCAGTACGTCACCGAGCTGAACTGGACGAAGGGCGTCGATCCCAAGACTGGCAAGCCGGTCGAGTACGATCCGTCGAAGTCGCTGCAGGAATACGCCATGGGCGTGCTGCGTCGCGACCAGCCCGGCGTGACCAACTGCCCGCACTACTCGGGCGGTACGAACTACTATCCCACCGCCTACAACCCCACCACTGGTGTGGCCTATGCGGCTGGCATCGAGGCGTGCTCGGACATCGCGACCAAGTCGGTTGCGCCGCAGGACGTCGTGCCGGGCTCGGTCTTCCTCGGTGGCACTCTGACCACCAAGGGCATCCAGACGGGCTCGATCAACGCGATCGACGTGACGACGGGCAAGGCCGTTGCCAAGCAGAACACCCAGTATCCGAACAACAGCGGTGTGCTGGTGACTCCGGACCTCGTCTGGACCGGCTCGGTCGATGGCACGTTCGGTGCCTTTGACGCCAAGACGCTGGCCCCGGTGTGGTCGATGAACGTGGGCACCGCCTTCCGCGGCCCGCCGATGACCTACTCGGTCGGTGGCAAGCAGTACGTCGCCATCACGGGCGGCGCCCTGGGCGGCGGCAATGCCGGCGGCAACGTCGAGCTGACCAACAACCAGGCTGCCAACATGGTGTGGGTCTTCACGGTCAACTGATCTGACCTATCATCGGGCCGGGCAGCTTCGGCTGCCCGGCTCGTTGTCTTCTTCTCCGCCTGAACCCTGAGTGACCCAGATGTTTTTGGCCCGCGTCGCGGCTGTCGCCCTTGCCCTTGTGGCCCTGGCTGTACCCACGTCCCGGGCGCAGCAACTGCCCGATCTCGTCGGCGACCCGGAGCGTGGCAGGGTAGTGTTTCTGACCCTGGGTGGCTGCGTCAGTTGCCACGGCTGGCCAGGGGACGGCAAGACGGGGCTCGACATGCGCTCGCCGACCGGCGCGAATCTGCGTGAGAGCGAACTGGACAAGACGCTGCTGACCGAGGTCATTTCCTGCGGCCGCCCCGCCACCCAGATGCCCTATCATGACAGGGCCGCCTATCGCGATGCGCGCTGCTACGGCCTGCTCGCGGCCGACTTCGCCCCCGATACCGCACCGAACCGCGGCAAGCTGCTGCGCGAACAGGATATCGCCAACGTCGTGGCGTTCCTGCAGGCCAAGGTTGTTGGCCGCGCCGGCCCGCCGACGTTCGAGGAATGCATCGACATCTTTGCCAATCCCGCCGCGGCGGCCTGCAAGAACCTGAAGTGAGCTCGCGATGAGCAAAGAGTTCCTTCTTGCCCTTCTGAGCCTGGGCCTTTCGGCTCATCCCGCCCTCAGTCAGGAGCAGGTCAAGCCCGCCTACTCCATCTGGGACGTCGAACTGGGCCAGCCGCTGTCGCAGGCCCGCGACGGCGACGTCGGCGCCATCGCCTGTGGCACGGACGGCGGCCCGCCGGGGCAGGAGCTCAGGTCGTTCAACGACTACATGACCTGCACACCCGAGGCCTCGGGCCTTCGGGAGGTCTACTTCACCTACGACGACGAGCAGGACTACATCACCCTGGCGCTCGAGGTGGCTTACCAGTTCCTCAAGGGTGGAACCTCGGTCTATGCGCAGCCCGTGATCGTCTCGCTGCTCGTCGACGAGGCCGGCATCGTACAGGGCCGCCGGATCGTGACCGATGACCGGACCAGCGACTACGACCGGCGCAATGCCTACACTCTGAGCCGCAATTTCAAGGCCCGCTACGGCAAGTGGTCGCTGAACTGCAACGACGTTCCGATGCAGGAGGGCGAACAGCCCGTCGGCAAGCTGTTCGTGCACGAGATCTGCACCGGGCAATCGTCCGATGGCCAGACACGCATCGCGATCGAGGCCAGTTACCTGCGCAAGAAGGGGCAGCGCGCCATCAGTCAGGAGACCCAGCAGGTCAACAAGGGCTACTTCGAAAGCCAGACGCGTTACGAGGAAGTTCTCGCGCCCTACGATCCGAAGACGCTGTCATGACCTCAGCTCTGCGGTCGCCCGTTCGCCATGAAGTTTCCGGTCATCGTGGCCTTGTCGAAATCGACATCGGTCGTGGCCGCGCTGGTGAAGCGGTTGCCGTTGAGGGTGGCGCCGGTGACCTTGGCGCGACGCAGGTCGGCGCCGTAGAAGTCGGTCAGCGAGATCGTTGCATCGACGAAATTGGCGCTGCCGGCCTCGGCATTGATGAACGCACTGTTGGTGATGGTCGCTCCGGTGAATCGACTGCGGCCCATATGCGCGTCGATGAAGTTGGTCTCCGTCATCGACGTGTCGCTGAAATCGGCATTGTTGGCGAGTGCGTTGCGCAGGACGGCCCCATCCAGCACCGCGCCGACCAGTTTGGCCGAGGTCAGGCGCACCTTCTGCATGCGCGTCTCGGTCAGGTTGGCGCCCGAAAGGTCCGCGCCCGACACCTGGGCCTCGTAGAACATCGAGCGGGTGAAGTTCCCCTTGGCCATCTGGGCACGAGTCAGGTCGGCGAGATTGAAATTGGCGTTCACCGCGGTGACGTCGGTCAGGATCGCGCCGCTCAGGTCGGCGCGGTGGAAGGTGGCTTCCGTCAGGTTGGCGCCGCTGAGGTCAACCCCGGCCAGGTCGGCCTTCTTGAAATTGGCGCCCTGCAGGTCGCAGCCCCGGCACTCCTTGAGCGTTCCCGCGATCAGGTCCGCGACCTGATCCGCCTGGACCGGGGTCGCCAGCAGGATCATGGCGGCTGCCATCACGATGCGCATTGTGGGTCTCTCCTAGTGTCGAAAGGGCCAGATCTTGTCTTCTGATAAAGACCGCCACCACCGCTTTGCCGAATTCTGGACATTGGCGCTTTCAATAGCCGTGCTCGCCGGTGCTGCTTTCGCCGGTCCGGCGCAGGCCCAGTCGACGGACACCGGCATCACCGGCACGCCGGATGTGATTGATGCCGACGTGCTGAAGTTCGGCACGCAGCGCGTGATCCTGTGGGGTATCGATGCCCCCGAGAGACCGCAGACCTGCATCCTGAATGGCGCATTCTGGGGCTGCTACGACGCGGCGTTCCGTCATCTGCAACTGCTCGCCGGTCGCGGGGAAGTGACCTGCACCTACAAGGGCGATCCGGATCCGTTCGGCCGCCGCTTCGGCGTCTGCGAGAGTGGCGGTGACGATCTCAGCGCCGAGATGGTGCGGGCCGGTCTGGCGCTCCCCTTTCACGACCAGTCCGATGAGTACGATGCGGCCATGGCCGATGCGATCACCGCCGGGGTCGGCGTGTGGCAGGTGGGCGTGGTTTTTGAGGAGCCCTGGGTGTTTCGCCGCCGCGAGACTCCGGGCGATCTGCGATAGGACGGACAATGGCGCAAGTTGGCGATGCAATCATGGCACCGGGCCGCAGCGGGGCCTTCGACGCGGTGCTGAAATGGGTGCTTCTGATGGCGCTGATCGCGATCGCCACGGTGGTGTCGTATGACTACGGACTGCTGACCTACCTGTTCGGCGCCGACAAGTCGAAGATCACCGTACTGATCGCTGTCCTCTACGTGGGCTTCTCAGGCCATTGCCTGTGGATCCTGGTGGAACTGGCGCGCGAGTACCGCCGGGCGCTGCAGATCAAGGAGGCGCTGGCCAGGTCGACCAAGGTCCCCGAGCTGCCGCAGGGCACCATGATGATCGACCGCTACATGGCCGACGTGATCCGCTCGCGCGAGCACCCCTCGGAAGTGGAGGGCAACGCCCATCTGCTGATGATGAGCCTCGGAGCAAGCCTGCGCCGGCGCACCAAGATCGGCACCTACGGCACGGACCTGCTCTACAAGCTGGGCATGCTGGGCACCATGGTCGGCTTCGTCATGATGCTGAATTCCATGGGCGATCTGTCGAACTTCGACGTCGACACCCTGCGCGGCGCCCTGCAGCAGATGATCGCCGGCATGGCCGTCTCCCTGCTGACCACGATTGCCGGGCTGATCGGCGGCATCCTGCTTCGGCTGGAGTACAACATCGCCGATGCGCTGGTGACCGACATCAGCCAGACGGCCGTCAGCTTCACCGAAGTGTCCCTGCTGCCGCTGTTGGCTCGGGGCGAGCGCGATGTTTGAAGAGGAACAGGAACCGGAGTTCGAGATTTTCTCGGCTCTGCTGTTCAACTCCTTGAAGGCCATCACCTTCATGTTCTTCATCTCGTTCGCGATGATCAACGACCCGGCCGACGAGGGCAAGGTCGATCCGAAGGCCGAGATGATGATCACCGTGACCTGGCCCGACGACAATCCCGATGACGTCGACACCTACGTGGAGGACCCGGCCGGCAACATCGTCTGGTACAACCAGCGCGAAGGCGGCCTGATGAACCTCGAACGCGACGATCGCGGCATGTTCAAGGACGTTATCCTGCTGAACGGCAAGGAAATTTCGAATCCGCTGAACCAGGAGAGCGTGGCCTTCCGCGGGCTGCAGGACGGCGAGTACGTGGTCAACGTCGTTCACTACATCGCCAATGGATCGGCGCCCCTGCCGGTGACGGTGAAGGTGGAAAAGCTGAACCCCACGGTGAAGGTGATCTTCTACCAGACGCTGGAAATGAAGGGCACGGGCGACGAACAGACTGCCGTCCGCTTCACCCTGGCGGGACCCGACGTGATCAATGTCGTCAGTACGCCGAAGAGCCTCGTCGAGCTGACGCGGTCGTCGGGCGGCAAGGGCGGCGGCGGCGGGTCGATTGGCGCCGGGCAGGGCGGATCGATCGACGCAACGACTGGGCAAGTGATTCAGGAATGACCTTCACGATCCTGTCCCTGACGGCGGCCTATGCGCTGGTGGTGGCGCTGCTCGCCTACCTTCTGCTGTTGTCGCGGCTGCACTGGGTGTTCAAGGTGCTGGCGACCGCGGCGACCGTCGCACTCATTCCCCTGACGTTCAACGGCGTCGGGGAATTGCGTGGCCTGCCGTCCGACGGACCGATTCCGTTCAGCTTCCGCCTGCTTTGGGCTCAGGTGATCGAGCCCAGTCCGCTGCAGGGCGAAAAGGGACATGTCTACCTGTGGCTGCAGACGCTGGATGATGAGAACTACCCGGTGGGTCAGCCGCGGGCGTTCCAGCTGCCATACTCGGAGGATCTGGATATCAAGATCAGCGAGGCGATGGGCAAGATCTCCGAGGGCGAGCAGATCCAGGGCAAGCTCGATGCCGAGGAGGCCCTGCCCGAAGTGACCGCCGAGGCCCTGGCTCAGGAAATCGAGGCGGGCATGATCGAGGGCCGACCGGGCGGGGCAGGGACCGTGGGCGAGCGAGTCTTCCAGTTCGAACCCGGGATGCTGACCTTTGGCGTGGAAGCCGCCCCGGTGACGCCCGAGAAACCGCAGTAGAGGCGGGGCTCGTCTGACGCCGAGCTTGTCTCGGCGTGGAGCCGGATCATGATCGTCGACATGGCCTTGGGTCGGGTCCGCCGGCCTCGACAGCTGGTCATCCGGTCGGCGCCGCCATGCCATGTGCTTCGGGGGGTGTGCCGGCCTGCCGACGGGGCCTCCGCAAGCGCCGCGGCTGACCTTGCCGATCGAGGGCCTTACAGCCGGGGAACCTGCCGGTCTGCCGGCCGCGAGTTCAGACCTGCCGCTGCAGCGGAATCGTCCTATCGCGGGATGTTCGGACCGTGCAGATGGGCGCAACCGAAGAACGCCAAAGAACGGCGCAGCACCCGACTGGCGCGTCCGGTCAGGCCGGTTTGGCCGGTTGCGGCAGGTCGGTGCGCGCGCGGTCCTGCCGGCGGGTCAGGAAGGGCAGGATCAGGCTGGCGAGGCCGAAGGCCAGGATGGCCGCCAGGTTTGCCCCGATCAGCCAGCGCGCCCACCGCAGGGCCTCGACATCGGCACCGAACCAGCCCTGATCGCCCCACAGCAGGACGCGTCCCCGCTGGCCGTCGGCAGCGCCGAGCAGGATGGACTGGCCGAGGTCGACCCCGGTGCTGGCGTCCAGCCACAGCGTC
>NZ_JAYRYM010000088.1:0-14042 GCF_041917035.1 Devosia sp.
CGAGCACAAGGATGCCGAGGTCCTGGGCCTGCTTGAGCTTGCTGCCCGCGCCCGGCCCGGCGACGACGATATCGGTGTTCTTCGAGACCGAACCGGCCACCTTGGCACCCAGCCGCTCGGCCATGGCCTTGGCTTCGCCGCGCGTGAGCTTCTCGAGCGTGCCGGTGAACACCACGGTCTTGCCGGCCACCTCGCTGTCGGCCGAGACGGTCAGCACATAGTCGTTCGGCCTCACCTGCCCCAGCAGCCTGTCGAACGCCGCGACATTGCGCTCGTTGGCGAAGAAATCGCGCAGCGAACTCCAGACCGTGTCGCCGATGCCGTTGATCGAGGGAAAGACCTCGTGCAGGTCGCCGTCGCGCTGCCCGGCGGCCACCGCGGTGTCGCGCAGCGCCGCGACCGTCGAGAAGGTCCGCGCCAGCATCGCCGCGGTGGTTTCCCCGATATGCGGAATGCCCAGCGCGAAGACGAAGCGATCGAGCTCCGGGGCGCGGCGCGCATCGATGGCGTCGAACAGCTTGTCGAGGCCCTCGAAGCTGCGCTCCTCGACGCCCCGAACGGCCTTGCGCGACTTGCCCGACGCAGCCTCGCGCTGGCGCGCCTGCTCCTCCCGCCGCTCGGCAAAGGCGACCTGCACCTCGGCCCGCCGGTCGCGCAGCGTGAAGATGTCGGCGGCGGTGCGAACGAGGCCCGACGAAAACAGCAGGTCGATGTTCTCCGCCCCCAATCCCTCGATGTCCATGGCGCCGCGCGACACGAAGTGCCGCAGCCGCTCTACCGCCTGTGCCGGGCAGATCAGCTCGCCGGTGCAGCGGCGACGGGAATCCTCCTTGCCGGTCTTCTCGTTGATCTCGCGGATGGCGGGCGAGCCGCAGACCGGGCAGACATGCGGCATCCGATAGGGCTCGGCTTCGGCCGGCCGCCTCTCGATCAGCACGTCGACGATTTGCGGGATCACGTCGCCGGCGCGCTGGATGACCACCGTGTCGCCGATGCGGATGTCCTTGCCGCCGCGGATCGGCAGGCCGCTACTGTCGCGACCGGCGATGTAGTCCTCGTTGTGGAGCGTGACGTTCTCGACCGTCACGCCGCCGACGCTGACCGGATCGAGCCGGGCGACGGGCGCGAGCGTGCCGGTGCGCCCGACCTGGATATCGATGCCGCGCACCACCGTGGAGGCCTGCTCGGCCGGGAACTTGTGGGCGACCGCCCAGCGCGGCTCGCCGGTGACGAACCCCCAGCGCCGCTGCAGCTCCAATTGGTCCACCTTGTAGACCACGCCATCGATGTCGTAACCCAGCGACGACCGCTGCGCCTCGATCAGCCGGTAGTGAGCGATGAGTTCCTCGGCGGAGCTCGCCCGCACCATCAGCGGGCTGACGCGGAACCCCCACTGCGCGAACATCCTCACTGCCTCGAACTGGGTCGGCGCGGGATCGCGGCTGGCATGGCCCCAGGCATAGGCGAAGAAGTTGAGGTTGCGGCTGGCGGTGATCGCCGGATCCTTCTGGCGCAGCGAACCGGCCGCGGTGTTGCGCGGGTTGACGTATTCCTTCTTGCCGTCGACCGCTGCCCGCGCCTTGAGCGCCTCGAACTCGGCAAAGCTCATGTAGACCTCGCCCCGGATTTCGATGGTCTCGGGCCAGCCCGTGCCGGCAAGGCGATGCGGGATATCGGCGATGGTCCGCAGGTTGGCGGTGATGTCCTCGCCCACCGAGCCGTCGCCGCGCGTCGCGCCCTGCACGAATTCGCCGTTCTCGTAGCGCAGCGACGCCGACAGGCCGTCAATCTTGGGCTCGGCGGTGAAGGCCAGGTCGAGGTCCCTGTCGCGCTCGAAGAAGCGCCGGCCGCGCTCTATGAAGTCGAGCACGTCCTGATCGGTGTAGGCCTTGGCGAGGCTGAGCATCGGTACGGCGTGCCGGACCTTGGCGAAGCCCTCCGCCGCAGGTGCCCCGACCCGACCAGTGAGGCTGTCGGCCTGCCGGAGCTCGGGAAAAGCCGTCTCGATCGCCTGGTAACGCAGCTTCAGCGCGTCGTAGTCGGCGTCCGAGATCTCCGGCATGTCGTTCTGGTGGTAGGCAATGTCCGCAGCGTCGATCAGCTGCCTGAGGCGCGCCAGCTCGGCGGTGGCCTCTGCCTCCGAATAGCTCTCGATTTCCCGATCGTCGACGCTCACGACACCTCCGAAATGAGCTTGCCGGCCGCCGCCCGTGCCTCGTCGGTGACCTTGGCGCCGGCCAGCATGCGGGCCACTTCTTCCTGACGGGCCGCGCCATCGAGGTGGCGGACATGGGTGCGCATGAAGGCCCCCTCCTCGATCGCCTGCTTCTCGATCAGCATGTGCCGGTTGGCCCGTGCCGCGACCTGCGGCGCGTGCGTGACCGCCAGCACCTGCACCTTGCGGGCCAGTCGCGCCAGGCGCCGGCCGATCGCATCGGCGACCGCGCCGCCGACACCGGTATCGATCTCGTCGAAGACCAGCACCGGCGCCGACCCGCGATCGGCGAGAACCACCTTGAGCGCCAGCAGGAAGCGGCTGAGTTCGCCGCCGGAGGCCACCTTGAGCAGCGGCCCGGCCGCGGTCCCGGGGTTGGTCTGGACGTGGAAGGCGACCTGGTCCCAGCCGGCGGCCGCGATCCGTGCCGGATTGGTCTCGAGATCGACGATGAAGCGGGCCGCGCCGAGCTTGAGATCAGGCAACTCGCCCTCGACCGCGCGCGCCAGCTGCTCGGCGGCCGCGTGACGGGCTGTGCTGAGGGCACCGGCCGCCACCGTGTAGGACTGGCGCGCCGCCGCCGCGGCGGCCTCCAGTACCTCGAGACTCGCTTCGCCGCTCTGCAGCGCCTCGAGGTCGGCCCGGTAGCGCGCGAGGACCCCCGGCAGGCCGTCGCAGCTGGTGTGGTGCTTGCGCGCCGCGGCCCGCAGCGCAAAGAGCCGCTCCTCCACCCGCTCGAGGTCGCTCGGATCGAAGGCCATTTCCCGCTTCAACTGCTCGAGCGCCTCCGATGTCGCATCGAGCGAGACCAGCGTCGCATCGAGGGCATCGACGACCGGCCGGAACACCGCCGCTCCGGCATCGGCCTTGCGCATCAGCCGGCGCATCAGGCTCGCCAGCGTCGGCCCCGGCGCCGTGGGCCCGTTCAGGATCTCGTCGGCGTCGCGCACCTCTTCGGCCGCCCGCTCGAGCTGCATGAGGCGCTGGCGACGCTCCGCCAGCACCTCCTCCTCGCCGGCCTCCGGGGCGAGATCGGACAGCTCCTCGACGACATGCCGCGCATAATCCTCGCGGCCCTGCGCCTCGATGATCAGCGCGCGCTGTCCTTCGACCGCCGCATCGGCCTCGACGAGCGCCTCGTAGGCGCCGTTGACGGCCGCACTGAGTCCGTCGTGCCCGCCGAACGCATCGAGGGCGGCGCGATGGGTCGCGACATCGACCAGCGCCCGATCGTCATGCTGTCCGTGGATCTCGACGATCAGCGATCCGATCGCCTGCAGCAGCCCGGCCGATACCGGCTGATCGTTGATGAAGGCGCGTGTGCGGCCGTCGGCGAACTGCACGCGCCTGAGGATCACCTCGTCGTCATCGGAGATGGCATTGGCCCTCAGGGCCTCCCGCGCCGGGTGCCGACGCGGCAGCTGCACCACCGCCACCACCTGGCCGCTATCCGTCCCGGCCCGCACCAGCGAGGCATCGCCGCGCCCGCCGAGCGCCAACGTCAGCGCATCGAGGAGAATCGACTTGCCCGCCCCGGTTTCACCGGTGAGAGCGGTGAGACCAGCGTCGAGCGCCAGATCGAGCTGGTCGATCAGAACGATGTTGCGAACCGAAAGCGTGCTCAGCATTCGGGACTGGCCCCTCGACAACCTGCCCCCGGCCCGGGACGGCACGTTCCGGACAAACTATCGCAAACCGGAACAAACGGGCAACAGATAACTTGCGGGTCAGCTCGTCTTGAGCTGCGCCAGGCTGCTGCCGGAGTGGATCTGCGGGCTGACGCCCTGCCTCTGCAGCAGGTCGAACGCCTGCTTGTACCAGGAGCTCTTGGGGTAGTTGTGCCCGAGCACCGCCGCCGCCGTCTGCGCTTCGGTGATCAGCCCGAGCGACAGATTCGCCTCGGTCAGCCGATAGAGCGCCTCCTCGATATGCGTCGAGGTCTGGAACTTCTCGACAACGGTGCGGAAACGGTTGATCGCGGCGGCATACTGCCCGTTGCCCAGGTAGTAGCGCCCGACCGACATCTCCTTGCCCGCGAGATTGTCGACGCCGATCACCAGCTTCTCGCGGGCGTCCTTGGCATACTGGCTCTCGGGGTAGTTCGAGATGATCAGGCTGTAGGTCTCGATCGCGTCCTGCGAGATCTGCTGGTCGCGGGTGATGTCCTTGATCTGGCCGAAGTACGAATTGCCCTTGAGATAGAGAACGTACGCCGTCTCCTTCGACCCCGGATAGAGCGCCATGTAGCGATCGGCGGCGAGGATGGCGTCGGGAAAGCGACCGATTCGGTAGTTGGCGTAGACCTGCATCAGCTTCGCCTTCTCGTTGAACTCCGAGTAGGGATGCTGACGTTCGAGCTTTTCCAGCGTGGCAATGGCCGTGATGTAGCGCTGGCCGTCCATCTCGCTGAGCGCCTGCTGATACAGCGTATCGGGCGGAATGATCGGCTCTTCCTTGATCTTGGGCTGGCCGAACATGTTGCAGCCGGCCAGCAGCAGCACCACGGCGCCGACCAGCACGAGGCGCGACATGCGCTGAAACGACCCTGCTTGCACCATGCTTGTCACAACCGGCCCCATTCCTCTACGCGCCACCTTAAGCAAGGCGGCCAACTACTCGCAAATAAGATCAAAACTGTGGCGTCGGGGAATCAGCCGACGGACCGCAGATAAGACCTGACATTGATGCCTTCGGGCATGTCGTCCAGGGCATCGAAGGCTTCCGGGAGGTCTTCCGCCGACACGATCTCGTAATTCGCCTCGCTGGCGAACAGCCCGTGCAGCACCAGCGCATTGAGCGCATGGCCGCCCTTGTACGAGCGGAAGCGACCGTAGATCGGCAAGCCGCACAGCGCCAGGTCGCCGATCGCGTCGAGCAGCTTGTGCCGCACGAACTCGTCCTCGTAGCGCAGCCCCGAAGGATTAAGAATGCGGTCCTCGTGCACGGTGATCGAGTTGTCCATCGAGGAGCCGAGCGCGTAGCCGGCCTGGCGCAGGATCTTGCCGTCCCTGACGAAGCCGAAGGTGCGTGCCCGCGAGACGTCCTCGTAGTACTTGCGCGGCGTCCAGTCGAAGATCATCCGCTGCCGGCCGATGACGCGGCTGTCGAAGTCGATCTCGAGGTCCAGCATGCGCCCATTGTAGGGCTCCAGCGCCGCCGAGGCCTCGTTGTTGCGCACGAGAACCTGGCGCATGATCTTGATGAAGCGACGCGGCGCCGGTTGCACCGTCAGCCCGACTTCCATGATCCCCTGCACGAACGGCCAGGCGCTGCCGTCGACGATCGGGCATTCCTCGCCCCTGAGCACCAGGTGCGCGTTGTCGACGCCCAGGCCGCTGAGGGCGGAGACCACATGCTCCACCGTCGCCACCGACGCGCTCTCCCCCAGGTCGATCGTGGTGCAGAGCGTGGTGCGCGTGACGCGGGAGAAATGCACGGGCACCGGACCGACCTTGCGGCCATCGTCGTAGACCCGGGTGATGGTGTAGCCGCTGTCGGGTGCGGCAGGCTCCATGACCAGCGTAACGGGGGCACCCGAGTGGACGCCAATGCCGCTGAATTCGAGGGCATCGGCCAGGGTGCGCTGCCGCGCCGAGAGCTTCTGCATTCTGAAAGGACTCCCGCCCCGTCCGTGACCCGAAGCAGTCATAGACAATAAAATCCCGGCGCGGAAGCCGCACCGGGACCTGACTTCAGCGCTTTCTGCGCTCGGCCCTAGCCGTGCTTTCGCAGGAAGGCCGGGATCTCGATATGCTCCTTGGGAGCAGGCTGCGACGACGGCCTGCCGTGCTGATCGAGATTGCCTCGCGCCCCTTCGGCGGGCGCCGAACCCCGCGGATTCCGGGAGGCTCCGGCCTCGATGGCACTGCGGGCCGCCGCATCGTCGGCCGACAGGTCCGGCGGCATCTGCTGACGCACCGGCTCGGCCGGCTTCATGCCGAGACCCACATTGGAGGCGAGGCGCTTGAACAGCGCGCGAGCGTTGCGCGGCTCGGCCTCCTGCTTTTCTTGTTCGCTGAGTGACCGCCTTGCAACAACAGGCAGTTCCTCGGTCCGCGGCATGCGCCGCTGTCCGTCCGGCCGCTCGGCGCTCGAGGGCACGTAGACGCTCGGCATCGGCATCTCAGCGGCGCGCGGCGCCTCCTCGACATGGTGGCTGCTGGCAGCCGTCGGGATATAGGGCTCGACGGTGATGCCGTCGTCCTCGTGGTACTCGGGATAGGCGGGCTCGGCATGCGTGATGGCTTCGGCCACCGCCTGCTGCACCTGCGACTCGAATTCGGGCGCGGCGACCGGTTCCGGCTGCGGGGCGGCGATCTCGGGCGCCGCGCGCCGCATCGTCTGCACGTTGAGCGGCACGCGCGCCGGGTTCGCCTTCATCGGCTCGAGCGCCTGCACCATGGTGGCATCGGTGCCGGTGGCCACGACCGAGACCCGGATCGTGCCGGTCATGTCGGGATCGAAGGTCGCCCCCAGGATGATGTTGGCGTCCTGATCGACTTCTTCGCGAATCCGGCTCGCCGCCTCGTCGACTTCGTACAGCGTCAGGTCCGGGCCGCCGGTGATCGAGATCAGCAGTCCGCGGGCGCCGTGCATGGACACGTCGTCGAGCAGCGGATTGGCGATCGCGGCTTCTGCCGCATGCCGGGCGCGGTCTTCGCCCGAGGCTTCTCCTGTGCCCATCATCGCCTTGCCCATGCCGCGCATGACGGCGCGCACATCGGCAAAATCGAGATTGATCAGACCTTCCTTGACCATCAGGTCGGTGATGCAGGCGACACCGGAGTAGAGCACCTGGTCCGCCATCTTGAAGGCATCCGCGAACGTCGTTTTCTCGTTGGCGACGCGGAAGAGATTCTGGTTCGGAATGACGATCAGCGTGTCGACGTGCCGATGCAGCTCATCGATCCCGTCCTCGGCGAGGCGGGCGCGGCGATTGCCTTCGAAGGTGAACGGCTTGGTCACCACACCGACGGTGAGGATGCCCTGCTCGCGGGCCGCGCGGGCCACCACGGGCGCCGCACCGGTTCCGGTGCCGCCGCCCATGCCGGCGGTGATGAACACCATGTGCGCGCCCGACAGGTGGTCGTTGATCTCGTCGTAGCTCTCTTCGGCGGCGGCCCGACCGACCTCGGGATGCGACCCCGCCCCGAGCCCCTCGGTAACCGACACACCGAGCTGGATGATGCGCTGCGCGCTGGAGAGCGCGAGGGCCTGGGCATCGGTGTTGGCACAGACAAAGTCCACCCCCGAGAGGCCGGAGGCAATCATGTTGTTGACTGCGTTTCCGCCCGCGCCGCCCACACCGAAAACGGTGATGCGTGGCTTCAGTTCCTGAATGTCCGGGATGGTGAGGTTGATCGTCATGATGGCCCCATGAGTGGCGTGTGGGACCAGTATTAGTCGCCAATTCGTTAATCAGACCCTAACAATGCAGCCCAATCGGTTAACGCCATAGCAATTTGCGAGGGCCGGAGGCGCGCAGGTTACGCGCCGTTAAGCATGTTGCGCCGAACGGCGCGGAACCGCGGCGTTCGAGGGGCCGATCGGACAGAATCAGAAGCTCGAGCGGAGCCAGCCCCCGACCCGGGCGAGGTAGCCATCGGTGCCGGTGAGCTTGGCGACGCGGCGGGGCTCGGAGTACTCCTGCGCGCAGACCTGCGGGTAGATCAGCATCCCTGCGACAGTAGCGAAGGCGGGGCCCTTCGCCATGTCCGGCAGGCCCGAGATGCCCATGGGACGGCCATTGCGCACGTTGCGCGCCAGGATGCGACGGGCGACCTCGGGCAATCCCGTGAGTTCGCTGGCGCCTCCGGTCAGCACGAACCGGCGGCCGCAGACGTCCATCATCCCGGTCGACTGCATGCGATCCTTGATGGCGGTCAGCACTTCCTCGACCCGCGGCCGGATGATGCGCGTGATGTGCGAACGCGGAATCTGCCCCGGCGCCTCGTCGCGGGTGGCACCGACCGGGGTGATCGGGATCAGGTCGCGCTCGTCGGCCTGGCCCGGCAGCACCGAGCCGTACATGGTCTTCAGCCTCTCCGCATCGGCGATGCCGACCGACAGATGGCGTGCGATATCGAGGGTGAGGTGATGTCCGCCGATGGCGATGGCATCGGCGTAGACGAGGTGACCGTCGGCGAAGACGGAAACCGTGGTGGTGGCACCACCGAAGTCGATGCAGGCGACCCCCAGTTCGCTTTCGTCATCGACGAGGGTCGAGAGCCCGGACGCGTAGGGCGTCGCCGTCAGCGCCTCGATCTGCAGGTGACAGCGGTGCAGCACCAGCTCGATGTTGCGCATGGCGAGCGTCTCGGCCGAGACCACGGCCACATCGACCGCCAGTTTCTCGCCCACCATGCCGCGGGGATCGCGGATCCCCTTCTGACCGTCGAGCGAGTAGCCGATCGGCAGCGCATGGATGATCGAGCGCTCCGGCCGGACGGAACGGTCGTTGACGGCGCGCAGCACGCGCTGGATGTCGGCACGCTCGACTTCCTGGCCGCCCAGGTCGACGGCAGCCGAAAAGGTCTCCGAGCCCAGCCGGCCGGCGGTGACGTTGACGATCACCGACTGGATGGTCACGCCGGCGGCGCGCTCGGCCATGCCGACGACGGTGCGCACCGCCTGCTCTGCCTTGTCGAGATCGCTGATCACCCCGCTCTTGACCCCGGCGGACGGCCCATAGCCGTAGCCGATGACCTCGACCGTATGCGTCCGGCGCCTGAGGGCCTTGCCCTCGGTGCGGGGAACCAGGCGGGCAATGACGCAGGCGATCTTGGTCGACCCGATGTCCAGCACGGACACCAGTGTGGTGCGACCCGGCTGAAGCGGCTTGAGCCGGGCGGTCATGGCATCGGTCATCATCGTCGGTACGTTCCGGTTGTCCCTGGCCTTGGCGTGAAGCGGCCTAAGGCTTCTTCTTCTTCTTGCCGTCGGCGATCTGCTGGCTGGCCAGTTCGCCCGGCCGCAGGGCGAGGAGGCCCGGCACGCGCAGGTCGATCTGGGTCACGTCGCGATCCAGCAGTTGATAGTCCCGCTGGTACGCCTCCAGGCGGTCCAGCGCCTGCGCGACGCCCAGCTCGGGCAGCTGCACGCGCAGTCCGTTGCGGTAGATCAGGTCCCATCGGCGGTCGCCGATCCGGCTGAGCGCTGCCAGTCCCGACTTCAGCGCCGCATGCCGATCGAGGGCCAGCGCCATGGCGACGGAGTCGTCGGCCGCGCCTTCGCCGATGAACAGCGGCAGTTCGGTATAGGACGCGACGTCCGTCCCGATCTTCTGCCCGCGATTGTCGATCAGCCAGGTGACGTCGCCGACCCGCCAGCGGGCGACCGGCACCCTCTCGACGATGCTGACGATCACCTTGTTGGGGTAGACCTTGCGCACCGTCGCCGACTCGACCGCCCGGAGCCACTCGAGCCGCGCCTGCGCCTTCTGCGCATCGAAGGTCAGGGTCGAGTTGCCGGTCCCCACGGTGAGCAGGGTGATGATGTCCTTGTCGTCGGTCAGGCTCTGCCCCGAAATCTCGATGGCCTTGATCCCGAAGCCGGCCTGGGCGAACTCGCCCTGGACGAACCGGTACGCCGTGGTGCCCGCCGCAACCAGGACATCGCGGGCTTCGAAGGCGCCGACGATGAACAGCAGGGCCATGACCGCTCCGGCGATGCGGACGATCAGACCCTTGTGAAGCACCCAGGTATGACTGGCGACGACCGCGAGGGGATGCCGCCCGGGCCGGAGCGGGGCCGGAAGCCGGCGCGGATCGACGACCTGGGCATCAGCAAAACCCTGTGCCCCTACCTGTTGCAACTCGCATCCTCCACCAGCCAGGCGCAAAGGTCCTCGAACGAGTGCCCGGCGTGACGGGCCTGTTCGGGAGCCAGCGACGTTTCGGTCATGCCCGGCTGGGTGTTGATCTCGAGGCAGACGAGTTCTCCCTCTGCCCCGGCCTGGTCGTTGAAGCGGAAGTCCGTCCGCGAGACGCCCCGGCACCCGAGCGCTGCATGCGCCTTGAGCGCAATCTTCTGCACTTTGTCGTAAATATTCGGTTGCACCGGCGCCGGCAGGAGGTGGTTTGACCCGCCTTTGGCGTACTTGGCCTCGAAATTGTAAAAGCTGAGGTCGGTGATGATCTCCGTGACCCCGAGCGCCACATCCCCCATGACGGCGCAGGTCAGGTCCCGGCCCGGCACGTAGCGCTCGACCATCACCTCCTCGCCGGCATTCCAGTCCTCGCGCAGGATCTCCTGCGGCGGGTGGCTGTGGTCCGCCCTGACGATGAAGACCCCGACGCTCGATCCATCGGCGATCGGCTTGACCACGTAGGGCGGCGCCATGACGTGCTGGCGCGCCACCTCGGCCCGGTTGACGATCAGGTGATCGGTCACCGGAATGCCGACCGCCTTGAACATGATCTTGGCCTGGTGCTTGTTCATCGCCAGCGCCGAGGCCAGCACGCCGGAATGCGTATAGGGGATGCGCAGGAACTCGAGCACGCCCTGGATGGTGCCATCCTCGCCAAAGGGACCGTGCAGGGCATTGAACGCGACATCCGGCGCGACGGCGCGCAGCCGCTCGGCGATATCGAAGCCCACGTCGACCTCGGTGACGCGGTAGCCGGCCCGCCGCAGCGCGTCGGCGCACTGGCGGCCCGAACTGAGCGACACCTGGCGTTCGTTGGACACCCCACCCATCAGAACGGCGACGTGCTTGGTCATTTGTTGGCTTCCGTCGCTGGTGGCAGTTGCTTCTGAGGCCCGAGGACGGCGTCACCCCCCACCCCAGCCCTCCCCGCGAGGGGCAGGGTCTCGGCTGGTGACAGCGGGGCGATCGAACCGAAGACGTCGGCGGGCACCTCCCCCCTTGCGGGGGAGGCCGGGAGGGGGGGCTCGACGGACTCGTCGGTCAAGTCACACCACCCCGGTGAACGGCTCGCCGTCCATGAACTCGCGCACTTCCCGACCCGGCACGAAGTGACCCATGCGGCGGATCTCCCACTTGAGCTCGATGCCGTGGGTGTCGCGCACCTTCTGGCGCACCATCTCGCCCAGCGTCTCGACCTCGAAGGCGTCGGCCTCGCCGAGGTTGAGGAGGAAATTGGCATGCAGTTCGCTCATCTGGGCGTTGCCGAAGGTGAGGCCCCTGCCCCCGGCCGCGTCGATCAGCTTCCAGCTCGAATGCCCCTCGGGGTTCTTGAAGGTCGAGCCGCCGGTCTTGGCCTTGGTCGGCTGCGAACTCTCGCGCTTCTCGGTGATCTCGCGCATCCGGTTGAGGATATCGTCCTTGTCGCCCGCGAACCCCTGGTAGATCGCGGACGTGTAGATGGCTCCGCGCGGCCCGTTCGACTTGCGGTAGAGGTAGCCCATGTCGGCATTGCTGAGCGTGACGATCTCGCCCGCCCGCGTCACCGCCGTCAGCTCGGCCATGCGGTCGCGCGTCTCGGTGCCGTAGCAGCCGGCATTCATGTAGAGCGCTCCGCCGATGCCGCCGGGAATCCCCCGATAGAAGGTCAGTCCGTCGATGCCGGCCTCAGCCGCGGCGGTCGCCACCTTGACGTCGGGCAGCGCGGCGCCGACCCGCAACCGGTGGTTGTCGAGGATCTCGATATTGCCGAAGCCCCGGGCCGACAGGCGGATGACGACGCCATCAAGGCCCCCGTCGCGGATCAGCAGGTTCGACCCCAGCCCGATCACCGTGACGCGGATATCGGCCGGCAGGTTGCGCATGAAGTAGGCGAGGTCGGCTTCGTCGGCCGGCTGGTAGAACAATTGCGCCGGCCCGCCGACGCGGAACCAGGTGACTTCGCTGAGCGGCTGGTTCGCCGCGTACCGGCCGCGCACGTCCGCCAGCCACGGGAATTTGGGGATCAGGTCGGGCCACTGCATCATGGCTGCACCGCCTCGGAGCCGATGAGCGCGCCGAGTTCCGCCGGCAGCGACGCCGCCCACTGCGTGATGCTGCCGGCCCCGAGGCAGACGACGTAGTCGCCATCGGCGACACGGCCCGCCAGAAGCGGAGCGAGGGCCTCGGGGCGATCGATCACCCGCGCGTCACGATGGCCGCGAGCCCGGATGCGAGAGACGAGTTCCTCGTGCGTGACCCCTTCGATCGGGACCTCCCCCGCCGCATAGATCGGAGCCACGATGACGGTGTCGGCATCGTTGAAGCAGGTGGCGAACTCGTTGAAGAGGTCGTTGACGCGGGTGTAGCGGTGCGGCTGCACCACCGCGACGACGTCGCGCCGTGTCGACTGCCGCGCCGCCTTGAGCACGGCGGCAATCTCCACCGGATGATGGCCGTAGTCGTCGATAACGGTCACCCCGCCGACCGTGCCGGTCCTGGTGAACCGGCGCTTGACGCCCGAGAAGGTCTTGAGGCCCTTGCGGATGGCCTCGGCGGGGACCTTGAGCTGGTCGGCGACCGCGATCGCCGCGGTTGCGTTGAGCGCGTTGTGCTCGCCGGGCATCGGCAGTTCCAGCCCCTCGATGCGCAGATGCGTCATGCGAATGCGATCGCGGATCTCGACGGCGAAGTGGCTCGCTCCATCGTAGATCTCGAGATCGACCAGCCGCACGTCGGCCTGCGGATTGCGCCCGTAGGTGATCACCCGCCGATCGCGGATCTGTCCGACCAGTGCCTGTACCTCGGGGTGGTCGAGGCACATCACGGCAAAGCCGTAGAAGGGCACGTTCTCGACGAAGGTGAGAAAGGCCTGCTTGACGTGCTCGAAGTCGTTGTAGTGGTCGAGATGCTCGGGATCGACATTGGTGACGATCGCCACGTCGGCCGGAAGCTTGACGAAGGTGCCGTCGCTTTCGTCGGCCTCGACCACCATCCACTCCCCGTCGCCCAGCCGGGCGTTCGTCCCATAGGCATTGATGATCCCGCCATTGATGACGGTGGGATCGAGGTTGCCCGCATCGAGCAGCGTCGCCACCAGCGTGGTGGTCGTGGTCTTGCCATGCGTGCCGCCGATGGCGATGGCATTCTTGAAGCGCATGATCTCGGCGAGCATCTCGGCCCGCCGCACCACCGGCAGCCCGCGGGCACGTGCCGCGTCGAGTTCCGGATTGCCCTTCTTGATGGCGGAGGAAATGACGACGACCGCTGCATCCTTGAGGTTTTCGGCCCGCTGGCCGATCTCGACCTCGATGCCCATCTTGCGCAGCCGCTGCACGTTCGGGTTCTCGGCGCTGTCTGAACCGCGGACCTTGTAGCCCTGGTTGTGCAGGATCTCGGCAATGCCGCTCATGCCGATGCCACCGATGCCGACAAAGTGCACCGGACCGATGTTGCGCGGCATCTTCATGTAGTCTTCCCCTTCTGGGCCATGGTGATCGCCAGGTCGGCGAGCGTCGAGACGGCGTCCGGCCGACCCAGCGCCGCAGCCGCGGCCGCGGCCCGCTCGAGCGCCGGCGGATCACCGAAAAGTGAGGCCAGACGAGTGCCCAGCGATTGGGGCGTAAGCGTGGCCTGCTCGGCGATCCAGCCGCCGCCGGCAGCCTCGATGACCAGCGCGTTGTTCTTCTGGTCGGCATCGATCGAGCCGGGCAGCGGCACGAAGATCGCCGGACGGCCGATGGCGGCCAGCTCGGTGACGGTTGAGGCTCCCGACCGGCAGATGACCAGATGCGCGGCCGCCATCCGCTCGGGCAGGTCGGCGAAGAAGGGCGCCAGCTCGACATTGACCTTGAGTTGCCGGTAGGCCTCGGCCACCCGGTCGAGGTCTTCGGCGCGCGCCTGCTGCACGATGCGAAGGCGCCCGCGCAGCCCCTCGGGGAGCAGCGCCACGGCGGGGGGGACGAGATCGGCGAAGATGCGCGC
>NZ_JAYRYM010000089.1:0-14031 GCF_041917035.1 Devosia sp.
GCTTGACCAGTGCCAGGTCGATCCCCTCGAAGGCATCGAGGGCGGCGTCGAGCGCCGACATCGACAGGATCGGCGGCGTGCCGACCCGCATCGACCCGATCCCGGACGCCGGCCGATAGGTCGGCGCAAAGCTGAAAGGTGCCGCGTGCCCGAGCCAGCCCGAAAGTGGCTGACTGAGGCCATCGAGGTGGCGCGGCGCGGCATAGACGAACGCCGGCGCGCCTGGCCCGCCATTGAGGTACTTGTAGCCGCAGCCCACGGCGAAGTCCGCCCCGGCTGCCCCCAGCCATACCGGCAGGGCTCCGGCCGAGTGAGCCAGGTCCCACACCGTCAGGGCGCCGGCCGCGTGGGCGGCGGCGGTCAATGCCGCCATGTCGAGCCGCGCGCCGGTGCGGTAGTTGACCTCGGTCAGCAGCAGCACGGCGACGCTGTCGTCGAGCATGGCGGTCAGCGAGTCGGCATCCGCTTCTCGCAGTTCGTGCCCGCGCTCCAGCACTTGCGCGACACCCGCGGCAATGTAGCTGTCGGTGGGAAAGTTGCCCCGCTCGGTGAGGATCACCCGGCGGTCCGGGCGCAGCCTCAGCGCCGCGACCAGCACCTTGAACAGGTTGACCGAGGTCGAATCGGCAACCACGATCGTGCCGGGTTCCGCCCCGACGAGCCGCGCGATCCGATCGCCGAGGCGGGCCGGCAGGTCGATCCAGTCATGCGTGTTCCAGCTGCGGATGAGGCCATCGCCCCATTGCGTCGCCACTACCGCATCGACCCGCTCGCGGACGCCTCTCGGCAGGGCGCCGAGCGAGTTGCCGTCCATGTAGATCACACCATCGGGCAGGCTGAAGCGGGCCCGGGCGAAGGCGAGCGGATCGGTGCGATCGAGGTCGGCGGCACTGTTCATGCTGCTGCTACAGCACCCGCCGGCCCCGCTGTAAAGCGATAGCGATGTTCGCACGACCGCGTCCATTGCCGCTGGCGGTCCCTGGACGTCGCGAACGGGGCGAGCTACGACTTTAGTATCATTATTTTCTACGACTTTAGTCGAATACCCCGGCCTTGACGCGGCTCGCACCAGCGTCGAAGGTGCCGGCAACGACGCGGGATCACCGCGACCACGGGAGGAGAACCAGGATGGCCAGCGTAACCATCAACAAGGCCGGCAAGCACTATGGCGGCTTCGAAGCCCTCAAGGGTGTGTCCGTCGACATCAACGATGGCGAGTTCGTCGTCCTCGTCGGCCCGTCGGGCTGCGGCAAGTCGACCCTGCTGCGCATGATCGCCGGGCTCGAGGAGATCACCTCGGGCGAGATCGGCATCGGCAGCCGCGTCGTCAACGACCTGCCGCCCAAGGAACGCGACATCGCCATGGTGTTCCAGAACTACGCGCTCTACCCGCACATGACGGTGGCCCAGAACATGGGCTTCTCGCTCAAGCTCAAGGGCGTGCCGAAGAGCGAGATCAAGACCAAGGTCGATCGGGCCGCCCAGATCCTCGGCCTCGAGAACCTGCTCGATCGCCAGCCGCGCCAACTCTCGGGCGGCCAGCGCCAGCGCGTCGCCATGGGCCGCGCCATCGTGCGCGACCCGCAGGTCTTCCTGTTCGACGAGCCGCTGTCGAACCTCGATGCCAAGCTGCGCGTGCAGATGCGCTCCGAGATCAAGGAACTGCACCAGCGGCTGAAGACCACCACCATCTACGTCACCCACGACCAGGTCGAAGCCATGACCATGGCCGACAAGATCGTGGTGATGAAGGATGGCATCATCGAGCAGATCGGCACCCCGCTCGACCTCTACGACCGCCCGCAGAACACCTTCGTGGCCGGTTTCATCGGCTCGCCCTCGATGAACTTCATCTCGGGTGCCATGACCGCCGAGGGCTTCAGGACGCCCGACGGCATCGTGCTGCCGGTTGCCGACAAGAGCATTTCCGGTGCAACCACCTACGGCATTCGTCCCGAGCATCTGCATCTCGATCCCAACGGCATCGAGATCGAGGTCGTCGTGCTCGAGCCGACCGGCTCGGAGACCCAGGTCATCGGCCGACTGGGCAGCCAGTCGATCAACGGCATCTTCCGCGAGCGCATCAGCGCCGCCCCCGGTTCGAAGATCCGGGTGGCACCGGATCTCGCCGTGGTGCACCTGTTCGACAAGAACGGACAGCGCCTCAACTGACCGCACCGAACCGGATGCCTGCGCGGCTCTGCCGTGCGGGCATCGGTCGGCGGCGGGCGGGGTCCCGGCGCGGCGCCGCCGCGAGGGCGGCTACTTGATCTGGTCGGCCTCGAGCCATGCGGCTCGCAGCTTTTCGACGGTGAAGCCGGGGGCGCGGGCCGCCTTGAGGATCGGCTGCTCCTTGCGGATGACGATGTCGATCGCCGCCGGCAGTCGTTCGACGTGTTCGGCCGGAATCAGCACGCCGCCATGCCGATCGGCATGGATCAGGTCGTTGGGGCGCACGTTCAGCCCGAACACCGTCACCGGCACGTCGATCTCGGTCACATGGACGAAAGCGTGTGACGGTCCGACCGAACCGGCGATGACCTGGTAGCCGGGGTCCAGCATGCCCAGGTCCCTGAGCACGCCGTTGGTCAGCGTCCCGGCGACCCCCAGTCCCTTGTGCTGCGCCACCTGCATCTCACCCCAGAAGCCTCCGATGCAGTGCGGCCAGTCGGTATCCTCGATCACCATCACGTTGGGTCCCGGCCCGCTCACCGCATACTCGTAATATGCCATGCGCAGCGCCCGCACTTCTGCCGCCGGCTTCTGTGCCGGGGAGGAGGCCCGGATCCTCGCCGTCCGGGCGTAACCCACGATCGGCGGAAGGCCCGGATCGGCGGCGACCACCGGGCTCTTGGTGAAGCCTTCCGCCGTGCGCCCGCCCATCACATGCTCGAGCGCGTTGCAGATCGTCGGCGTATCGGTGCGGCGCAGCAGCGCCAGTGTTTCGACGGCAATCATGCAACGTTGCTCCTTTGCATGCCCACGGGGTGCGACAGGCTGCCGCGCTCCCGCGGCCAGCGAGGCGGGAAGGCCTTCAGTGCAGCTTCAAGCGATCGCTGACCAGGGAGGCGCCCTCGGCCAGCGACTTGAGCTTCAGCCAGACGATGGCACTGTCCACCGCGCCGAACCCGGCAAAGGTCGAGAACCCGCAATCGGTGCCGGCCATCACCCGGTCCGGGCCAACGATGTCGACGTAGTGCATCAGGCGCTCGGCGATAAGCTCGGGATGCTCCACGAAGTTGGTCGTCGAGTCGATGAGACCGGGGATCAGCACGTAGTCATCGGGCAGCTTGACCGATTTCCAGTCCACCCACTCATGCGCGTGCCGCGGATTGGCACCCTCGAAGAGTAGCGCCCTCGGTTTGGCGCGAAGCAGCGTCGGCAGGATCCGGCTGAGCGCGATGTCACAATTGTGCGGGCCCTCGTAATTTCCCCAGCACACGTGCATCCTCACCTTGTCGCCCGGTATGTTGCGCAGCGCGTGATTGAGTACTTCCACATGCTTCTCCGCCTCGCGGACGAAGCCGGCATCGTCGAGATCCTTGTACATCATGTGCCGCCCCAACCCCAGGTCGGGGCTGTCGAGCTGCAGAACGAACCCGGCGGCGACGATGCCTTCGTACTCGGCCCGCATGCCTTCGGCCACGGCCTCGAGATAGGCCTGCTGGGTCGGGTAGAACTCGTTGGGCTGGAACAGCGCAATGACACCTGGCGTCGCCGAGTTCATGAATCCCCTCTCGTAGCCGTTGGCGTCGAGAGCAGCCTGGAAGTTGCGCACGTCGTCACGCAGCGGCTCGAGCGTCTTGACGGCAATCTCGCCCACGCATTTCGGCCGCTTGTAGGTGGGCGTTCCACCCGAGCGGGCCTGGCGCTCGAGAAAGCTCGGCACCAGTTCGAGATCCTTGGGGGGACGACGGGAACTGTCCCCGGCAAACCCGGTCAACCGGTCCTTGATGTAGGTCGCGTAGCTGATCTTGCTCATCTCCCCGTCGGAGGGCAGGTCGACGCCGGCTTCCCGCTGCCTGGCGACGATGTCGCCGACCGCCGCGCCGACAATGCGGTTGAAGCCCTCCTCCTCGACCGGCACCCCCGCCTCGCGCGCAAACACCAGATCGGTGACCTGCTTGGAGCGCGGGAGCGACCCCACATGCGTGGTCCGGATGCGGCCGCCCATCACTCGGCCGCCACGCGGTTCTCGGCGAAAAGCGGCGCCGCCGGCGCCGCCGCACCTCGTATGACGAAGGCCACCGCATCGGCCGAAGCCGGGTTGCGGAAGGCGTGCATCAAGCCGACCGGCACGGTCAGCGTATCGCCCGCCCCCAGGATCAGGCTGCCGCCGTCCCAGCTGTATTCGAGCGTGCCCGACTGGACGAAGATGACCTCCTGTTCCGCGCGGGCATGCATCGGGATCTTCGCACCGGTGCTCAGCTTCAGGCGGCGCAGCGTGAAATCATGCCTCCAGTGCCCGCTGATCGGGCCGGCCCGGAAGCCGTCGCCGGCATCGACGTCGCCAATCACCGGCGCTTCTTCGACACCGGGACCGGCCAGCGGGCTGTCGGGATTGCCGGCGATCGCCTCACCCCGGATGGCGTATTTCATCAGTTCGCTCATCGGCGGCGTGGCCAGTTCCCTGAGCTTGTCGGCCGAGGGGGGCTGTTCCAGTTCCGCGCCTTCCGGCACCTTCTGGCCGAGCGTGGTGTCGATGAGCTTGCCGCCCTTGAGCAGCTTCAGGCCGTAGTCTTCCGCCAGTTTGAACACCGAGGGCGCCCACAGGACCTTTCCCGGATCATCGTGGCCGAGCACCACGAACAGGAACCCGGTGCCCTCGTCGAGCTTGGAGAAGCCCCGGAACATATGCGTCGGCACCGTCGCCACGTCACCCGGACCGGCGTCGATATAGCCATCGGTCTTGTCGGGCCCGAACAGGAACCGCCAGCGTCCCGTGTGCACCACGAATGTCTCGGCCGTCAGGTGGCTGTGCTGCGAGTTGGTGCAACCGAAAGGCTGGCGCGCCGCACCGACGTTGAAGCCATGCGCCTCGGGGATATGCACCACCTGTGCCGGGTTTTCGGACACGCCGGGCCCGATGATGGTGAAGTTCTCCTTCTGATCCGAGCCCGGGGTGCGGGCGTCGATGAAGGCGTTTCTCAGCCCCTTGAGGTCGGCATAGCGGACGAGGCGCTTTTCCATCGCCTCCTGGGTCCAAGTGGTCATCTGAA
This sequence comes from Devosia sp., assembly GCF_041917035.1. Taxonomy (GTDB): domain Bacteria; phylum Pseudomonadota; class Alphaproteobacteria; order Rhizobiales; family Devosiaceae; genus Devosia_A. The sequence continues at coordinate 5,220 of NZ_JAYRYM010000089.1, forward strand.
ATCCCTTTCCATTTCTGGCTGCATTCGTATGCATAGCGCGCGCGACCGGTGCGGCGCCTACCTCTTGCTCTCCGGGCGGTAGAAGCGCCGGCCGTCGACCTCGACGATGCCCTCCGCGGGCAGGCGCGCCGAACTGCGCACCACCAGTTCCCCCGGGATGATCTTGTGCCGCGCCTCGATCTCACCGCTCTCGATCTGATCCATCAGGATGTCGACGGTCGCCTCGACCATCGCCGAGATCGGCTGCGTTACCGAAGTGATGCCGTAGGACTGCCAGCGCGCCGGGCCCACATCGTCATAGCCGACGATCGACAAATCCTCGGGGATCCTCAGCCCGAACTCGTAGCGGGCGACATCCATCACGGCGACGGCCATGTGGTCATTGGCAACGAACAGTGCCTCCGGTCGCTCTCGGAGCGCGAAGATCTCCCGCGCCGCCTTTTCGGCCTCGATGCGCGAGTAATTGCCCGTCCGCACCACAATGTCGTGGATGCCGGCCGTCGCCAGGGCATCCCTGAAGCCGGCAAGGCGATCGCGGTTGGTCGAGGAGTTTTCCAGTCCGGCTATGTAGCCGAAACTCCGGTGCCCGCCGGCGAGCAGGAACTCGCCCAGCTTCCGCCCGCCCTCCCGGTTCCGCGTGGTCACCGAGGAGGTCTCGTTGCGCTCGGTCGTGCGGTTGAACAGCACCACGGGAATGCCCGCGACGGTACATTCCTCGCTCAGTTCTGAACTCAGCGACGTCGAGGCAAGAATGATCCCGTCGACACGATACTGCATCAATTGGTCGAAGACGGGATCGCTGTCCCGGTCCTTGAAGCCGGTGAACAGCAAGACGTGGTAGTTCTCCGCCGCCAGCCGCCGGCCCAGTTCCTCGAGCACGTCGGGATAGAACAGGTTTTCGAGGTATGCCATGACTACGGCGATGATGCGCGAGCGGTTGGTGATCAGCGAGCGGGCGATGGCGTTGGGGCGATAGCCCAGCTCCTTGGCCGCCGCCAGCACCTTGGCGCGCGTCTTGGGCGAGATCGACGCTCCGGGCGTGAACGTGCGCGACACCGCCGACTGGCTGACACCGGCATGCTCGGCGACCTGGGAGGAGGTCACCGGCGACCGCTTGACTACTCCGCCGTCCATCCGCCATCCACCAGCAATGAGGATCCCGTCATCAGCGCCGCGGCATCGGAGGCGAGAAACACCACCGGCCCCATGATGTCCTCGACCTGTCCAAGCCGACCCAGCTTGATCTTGCCCAGCACCCAGGCTCGAAACTCAGGATCGCTGAGCCCCTTGCGGGTCAGCTCGGTCTCGATGAAGGTCGGGCAGATCGTGTTGACGCGAATATCGAGCGGAGCCAGTTCGATGGCCATGGCCTTGCTCAACCCTTCAACAGCAAACTTGCTGGCCGCATAGACGGCGCGTCGCGGGCCGGCGACGTGGCCCATCTGCGAGGAGATGTTGATGATCGAGCCGGGCCGGCCCGACAGGCTCAGACGCCGCGCCATGGCCTGGGAGACGAACAGTGTCGCCTTGAGGTTGATGTCGAGGACCGCGTGGTAGTCGGCCTCGACGACCTCTAGAAAGGGCGCATGCCGCGCTGCCCCGGCGCTGTTGACCAGGATGTCGAACGGCGGACGATCCGCGATGAATCGCTCGACCGCCGCCGTATCGGTCACGTCCAGCACGGCTCCGTCGGCCGCAAAGCCGGCATCGCGCATCGAGCCGGCGACATGTTCGACATCACGCAGCGTCCGGGCGGTGATGGTCACCGTGGCTCCTGCCTCGGCCAGTGCTACCGCCGCTCCCAGCCCGATGCCGCGCGTCCCCCCCGTGACGAGGGCGCGCTTGCCGTCGAGGCGGAAGCTGGGGGTGCGCGGCAGGCCCATGCTACTCGGCCGCCTGCCGCGGGCTGGCAGCGGTCGCGTACGGGATGTTGCGACCGCCGTACCGGCGGACCCGGATATTGGCCTGTTCGGCGTGGCCGGCGAACCCCTCCAGCATGCAGAGCCGGGAGGCATACTCCCCGACCATGGCGGACGCCTCGTCGGTCGCCACCTGCTGCCAGGTGCAGGTCTTGAGGAACTTGCCCACCCACAACCCCCCCGTGTAGCGCGCCGCCTTCATCGTGGGCAGCGTGTGATTGGTACCGATCACCTTGTCGCCATAGGCCACATTGGTCCGCGGCCCGAGGAACAGGGCGCCGTAGTTCCTCAAAGTGTCACGAAACCAGATGTCCCGGTCGGTCATCACCTGCACGTGCTCGGAGGCGATCCGGTCAGCGACCTCGACCATCTCGTCATATCCGTCGCAGACGATCACCTCACCGAAATCGGACCACGCCTTGCGCGCGATCTCCCCTGTCGGGAGTATGGCGAGCAGGCGCTCGACCTCGGCCATGGTATCGCGCGCCAGTGCCTCCGAATTGGTCAGCAGGATCGCGGGGGAGGTCGGTCCGTGCTCGGCCTGACCAAGCAGGTCGGTCGCGCACAATTCGCCGTCCACCGTCGCGTCGGCGATTACCAGTGTTTCAGTCGGCCCGGCGAACAGATCGATCCCGACCCGGCCGTAGAGCTGGCGCTTGGCCTCGGCGACGAAGGCGTTGCCCGGCCCGACGAGCATGTCGACCGGCCGGATACTCTCGGTCCCGATCGCCATCGCGCCGATCGCCTGGATGCCACCGAGCACGTAGATTTCGTCAGCCCCGGCCATGTGCTGGGCGGCGACGATCGCCGGCGCCGGCCTGCCGTGAAACGGTGGCGCGGCGGTGATGACCCGGTCGCAGCCCGCCACCTTGGCGGTCAGCACCGACATATGGGCGGAGGCGAGCAGTGGGTACTTGCCACCCGGCACGTAGCAGCCGACCGAAGCGATCGGAACATGCTTGTGACCCAGGGTGACACCGGGCAGCGTCTCGACGGCCAGTTCCCGCATCGAGTCCTTCTGCGCCTGCGCGAAATTACGCACCTGCGTCTGGGCGAAGGCAATGTCACTCAGGTCCTGGTCCGACAATTGCGCCAGGCAGGCGTCGATCTCGGCGGGCGACAGGCGGAAGTCGGGCCGTTCCCAGCCGTCGAACTTGCGGCTCAACTCGCGCACCGCCTCGTCGCCCCGGGCTTCGATGTCCGCAAGAATGGTCTCGACGGTTTGCCGGACCTGTCGGTTTGCCTCGGCGCGTTCCTCGACCGTCCTGCTCTGCTTCAGCCACCGCGCCATTGACGACTCCCGAATATGTTTCCGCTGGGTGTAGTGCCTTGCATACGTATGCAATCATGAAAATGCGTTTGTGTAAAGGCAACTTACGTAGAAGCGGTCCCCTGCCCTGCTGCACCCGGATACGGCGGGCGCTGGGTAGAGTGATCAGTTGCCGCCTCGAAGGCGTCGCCGATCTGGCAGATGCGCGCCTCGCCGTAATGCGGCCCGATGAGCTGCATGCCGAGCGGCAGACCCTCGTGGAACCCCGCCGGCAGGGCCAGCACCGGATGCCCCGAGATATTGAACGGGATGGTGCGCATGGGAGTCCAGACCGACCCCTTGCCGAACAGCGCGACCGGCAGTGCCGGGGTCAGCGTGCCGACGGTGAGCACCGCATCGAAGCGGCTGAAGACGTCGCGGTCGAGCCGGCCGCGGAACGCGGCGCCGGCCCGCAGGGCCTCGGCATACTCGGCATCGGTCAGCGCGGCGCCGGCAACGATGGACTGGAACGTCTTGCGCCCGAAGCCCTCCGGATGCGCCGCAAGTTCGGCGGCGTGGCCCTTGAAGCCTTCGTAGTGCAGCACGGCGGCGGCCGCAACCTCGATGGCGGAATAGTCCGGCAGATCGACTTCTTCGACGTGCGCGCCCAGTTCGCTCAAGGTAGAGGCGGCCGCGTCGATGGCCTCGACGACGGCAGGATGCGCCTGGGCGTCGCCGGCAAACCAGGAGCGGGCATAGCCGATGCGGAGGCCGGTTATGGGTTGGCCGAGATGCCGGGTGGCCACACGGTCGTCGACCCGCCCGGAAATGATGTCGAGCGTCAGCGCTGCCTCGGCGCTGCTGGCCGCCATGGGGCCGACATGGTCCATGCTGGGCGACATGCCGAGCGTGCCATCGGTGGGCACGAGGCCCAGCGTCGGCTTCAACCCGACGATGCCGCAATAGGAGGCGGGGCCTCGCACCGAACCGCCGGTGTCGGTGCCGATGGTGGTGCGCAGGAGACCTCCCGCGACCGCCACGGCGCAGCCGGAGGATGAGCCGCCGGTGATGTGCTCGAGGCTCCAGGGATTGCGCGCCGGCGGAAACAGCGTGTCATAGGCGGGCCCGACGGTGCCCCACTCATAGGTCGCGAGCTTGGCCACGATGACGGCACCGGCCTCGACCAGTCGGTCGACCACGGTGGCGTTGGCGGAGGGCACGTTGTGTTGGCGGCTGCGCGACCCGGCGGTAGTGGGTACACCCGCGACATCGATCATGTCCTTGAGGCCCACAGGAATGCCGTGGAGGGGACTGCGATCGAGGCCGGACGCGAGCTCCTCGTCGGCGCGGCGGGCATCGGCGAGCGCTCGCTCGGTGAGCACGCGATAGATGGCGTGGTACGCTGGGTCGCGTTCGGCGATCCGGTCGAGCACGGCACGCGTCAGCGCGACCGAGGTGAGGGACCCCTCACGCAGGCGGTTGCCGGCCTCGAGGATGGAGAGGTCGGCCGGGTTGGCGCCGCCCTCCCCCGTGACCGGCAGGCGTTCGGGGAGAGCGGAAATGCCGGCATTGAGCCACTGGGCAAGGCCGAAGACGCTGTCGGCCTCCTCGGCGGAGAGCGTCAGGCCCTGTTCGGCGATACGATGATCGAATTCGGCGCGGCTGAGGCCGGCATGCGTCCCGTTCATGGGCCGCTCCTTACAGGAGTCGCGTGCCGCTGGCACGGTCAAAGAGGTGACAGGCCGCGGCGGGGATGCGGACCCGGGCCACGTCGCCGATCTCGGCCCGGTAGTCCTTGCCGGTCTTGATCGACACCAGGTCGCCACCGACCCGCATCGAGATCATCGTCGCCTCGCCGAGAAGCTCGACCGTGTAGATCGGCGCCACCGCCTCTCCGCCATCCCCGACGACTGTCGCATCCTCGGCACGAAAACCCAGGGTCACCGGGCCGCGCGCATCGCGCGTCAGGCCCTCGACCGCGAGGTTCTCGCCGCGAAAGACGCCGTCGGCAATCTCGCCATTGACGAGGTTCATGGCCGGAGAACCGATGAATCCGGCGACGAACGTGTTGGCCGGCTTGTCGTAGATTTCCATAGGCGTGCCGACCTGCTGTACGACGCCACGGCTCATCACCACGACCCGGTCGGCAAGCGTCATCGCCTCGATCTGGTCGTGCGTGACATAGATCGTCGTGGTCTTGAGCGTGTGGTGCAGGTTCTTGATCTGGGCCCGCGTCGAGACGCGCAGCTTGGCATCGAGGTTGGAAAGCGGTTCGTCCATCAGGAAGGCATTGGGCTCCCGCACGATGGCACGCGCCAGCGCCACGCGTTGCCGTTGCCCGCCGGACAGCGCCGCCGGCCGGCGCTGCAGGTACTCGCCGAGTTCGACCATGGCCGCCGCCTTCATGACGCGCTCGTGGTGCTGCTCCTTGGGGACCTTGCGAACCTTCAGGGGAAACCGGATGTTCTCGTATACGGTCATGTTCGGATAGAGACCGTAGCTCTGGAACACCATCGAGATGTCGCGGTCCTTCGGTTCGAGGGTGTTGACCACCCGATCGCCGATCCTGATCTCGCCCGAACTGATGTCCTCGAGTCCGGCGATCATCCGCATGGTCGTGGTCTTGCCGCAGCCCGAGGGGCCGAGCAGCACCAGGAACTCGCGGTCGGCGATGTCGAGCGAGAGATTGTCGACGGCAACGAAATTGTGCCAGCGCCGGGTGACGTTGCTAAGCTGGATGCGCGCCATGGCGTGTCCCTTACCCCTTCACCGCGCCGGCGGTGAGCCCCGATACGATCTGGCGCTGGAAGAACAGCACCAGGATGAACAGCGGCACCGTGGCCGAGACCACCGCCGCCACCGCGTACATGACATTGCCCGCATCGTTGATCGATCCGAGGAAGCTCGAGATCTTCGGGATCATCGTCTGGTTGTTCTGGTTGAGCAGCATGGCCGTCACGGCGAAATCGTTGTAGCCGAGCAGGAAACTGAACAAGCCCGTGGTGATCACCCCCGGCCACATCACCGGGATCACCACCCGGCGGAAGGCCTCGAAGCGTGAACAGCCGTCGACCATCGCGCTTTCGTCGAGGTCCTTGGGGATCGACAGGAAGAACGAGTGCAGCATCCACAGCGTGAAGGGCTGGTTGATGGCCACGAGGACGATGATGGCCGTCGGCAGGTGTCCCCAGATGTTGAGTTCGAAGAAGGGGAGCATGTAGCCCGAGACCAGGGTGATGTGCGGCATGGCGCGAAACACCAGGGCCGCAATCAGAATCCAGAAGGCGTAGCGGTGTCCGGAGCGTGCCAGCGCATAGCCGCCAAGGGTGCCCAGGGTCAGGGAGATAAGGGTGACGCTTACCGTGACGATCAGCGTGTTGGTCGCCGATTTCCAGAACTCGTTGGTGACCCAGGCGCCCTGGTACCCGTCCGCGGTGAACTGACCACCGGTCTCGAGTTGCGTTCTTGCCCCGAAGATGGCGTTCCAGAAGCTCTCGCGGGAGAAGAAATCGGACTCGACCTTGAACGAACCCCAGACCGTCCAGAGGAAGGGAAAGGCGGCGAGGAACAGCCAGAAGACCACGAACACGGTGGCGACAATGTTGAGCTGCAACGGGCGGCGCGTGGCGACGGACATCTGCGCTCCTTCAGCTCTTGCGGGCAAATTCGCGCCAGGTGCGGATCAGCACCGGCATCAGCAGGATCACCACCCCCACGATGGTTAGCATCGAGGTCGCGCCGGCCGAGCCGTATAGTTGCGCGTTCTGGTTCCTCAGGTCGTTGAAGATCGAAAAGCTCAGCGACGTGGCATTGGCCTGCGCCGAGAACCCGACGATCGGCTCGAACACGCGGAAATTGTCCATCAGTTGCACCAGCGCGATGAAGGTGGCGAGTGGTGCAAGGTGCGGCATCACCACGTATCGGATGCGCTCCCAGCGGCTGGCCCCGTCGATCATGGCACTCTCCAGCGTGTCGCCGGGCACCGTCTGCAGCCCGGCGTAGAACACCACGAAGCTGAACGGCGCATTGGTCCAGATGCCGTAGACAAGCAGCGTGACCCAGGTCAGCACCGGCGAAGCCTTCAGCGACAGCGTCGGATCGCCGAACACGGCCTGCAGCGTCGCCCCGATGATCCCCTCCGAATTGATCATCCAGAACAGGATCAGCGAACCGATCAGCGGGGTGATGATCATCGGCAGCAGCGAGAAGAAGATCACCGGGCCCTTGAGCAGCGCCGGGACCATGTTGACCGACAGCGCGATGACAAAGCCGAGCACCATCGCCAGCGGCGTCACGACAAAGGTGTAGGCCAGCGTGAACGCCAGAGCGCGGTAGAATGGCAGATCGTAGATGCGGGCCGCGATATCGCCCGGCCCGTCATTGCCGGCGAGGATTTCCGCGATCTCGCCGACGGCCAGGTGGGCGCGATTGAGATACGTGCCGAGCCCGTTGAACTGCCCCAGCGGCCGCTCCTCTTTGAGCTTCGCCACAGCCTCGCTGTCGACCCGCGTTTCCGTGGTGCAGCCACCAAGGGGCTGGCAGGTCTCGGTCGTGATCAGCACCTTGGGGTGCTCGACAAACAGCGACTGGACGGCAACCGAGACGATGGGCAGCGCGATGAACAGCAGCATAGCGATGACGGACGGCAGGATGAAGGCGAGGAATGTCTTGTGCGGCACCTGCGGTCCCCGGCCTGAAAATCGACTAAGAACTGGCAGGGGCCGGAGCGGCGGACCGCCCCGACCCCAGGGAGGAGACTAGAGGAAACCGCCCTCCTTGGCGGCAGCCGAATAGGCGGCCTCGACATCGGCCAGGGCCTTGGCCGCGTCTTCCTTGCCCGCCACGAAATCGGCAAGCTCGGTCGACAGCGCCGTGTGCAGCAGCCCCATGAACGGGGTCATCGGATAGGCGCGGGCACCGCCGTTGGCGTTGGCGATCACGCCCACCGCCGCCGGGCCCGGCTCGTAGCCCTTGACCAGCCAGGTCGCCGCATTCGGATTGGCCGCGACCATTGCCGGGCTGATGCCGTGCACCATTGCGGCGAACGATGCCTCGGCGTCGGCGTCCGAGATGTTCTTGGCGATCGTGAAGCCATCCCACCACAGCGCGGCCGCCGGAATGCTGCCTCCGCCAAAGGTCGGGGCCGCAGCGAGAATAGTGTTCTCGACCACGCCGGCGGCGGACCCTTCGCCATCGAGGATGGCGCCGCCGATGGAGCCCCACTCGTTCATGATGGCGACATTGCCGGCCTCATACTCCTTCTGGATCTCGCCTGCGTCGAACGTCAGGTAGTCGGGATCCATGAAGGCGATCTGGGCCCGCATCAGCTCGAGCACCTTGAGACCGTTGTCGTTGTTGATGGCGAGCTTGGCGCTGCCCGGCTCGAAGAACTCCGCACCGGTCGCGAGGTAGTCGTTGACGAACTCGGCAGCGAGGTCCCAGCCCGGCTTCACGCTGGCGGCCAGCGGATACTCCATCAGGCCGGCCTCTTTGATCTTGGCGGCGGCCGCGAGCACATCGTCGTACGTCTTGGGGGCCTCGACGCCGGCCTTTTCGAGGATGTCCTTGCGGTAGAACAGATGCTGGCCGTTGCCCATGAAGGCAATCGCCATCACCTTGCCGTCGATCTTGATCAGCTGGTTGG
>NZ_JAYRYM010000090.1:0-14002 GCF_041917035.1 Devosia sp.
CGCGGCCGTGCTCGCGCTGATCGAGTAACTCGACCTTCTTCAGGTCCTCCACCGCTTCGGCCAGCGCATCCTGCGCCGCCTCGAGCGTGCCGCGCATGTCGGCGGCCGAGGCCAGCAGGTTGTCCCGCCGCGCGATCGCGGCCTTGGCAAAGGTCGAATACGCAAAGTGCGCGACATCCGAGATGCCGGTCTTCTGCTGCTCGATTTCGATCTGCTGATCGAGCTCGGCGGCCATGCGCTCGAAGTCGGCGATCATCATCTCGATCTGCGTGACCTGGCGGCGCTTTTCGTCCACCTGGAATTTCTTGAGCCGGATCAGGCTCTCGCTGCGCGACTTCACGACTTGTACTCCTTACACAACAAGTCACTCACACTTCTCACGCGCCGGCCCTTTCAACGATCGCCTGCAGCATGGTGTAGCCGTCGGCGATCGAGGTGCGCTCCTCCCGCTGCTGGGTCAGGAACTGCTCCAGCGCCGGGTTGATCGCTATGGCACGGTCCACGCCCGGATCCGATCCCTTCCGGTAAGCCCCCAGCCGGATCAGTTCCTCCATGTCGGCATAGGTCGACATGAGTTCCCGCGCCTTCATCAGGAGCGGCCGGGTATTGACCGGCACGCATCCCGGCATGGTGCGCGAGATAGACCTCAGAACGTTCACCGCCGGGTAGCGACCCCGTTCCGCGATCGAACGCTCCATCACGATGTGCCCATCGAGAATGCCGCGCACGGCGTCCGCAATGGGCTCATTGTGATCATCACCTTCCACCAAAACGGTAAACAGTCCGGTAATGGAGCCCGAGCCGACGAGCCCGGGGCCCGCCCGCTCGAGCAGCCTGGGCAGTTCGGTGAACACCGTCGGCGGGTAGCCCTTGGCCGTCGGCGGCTCGCCGATGGCGAGGCCGATCTCGCGCTGGGCCTGGGCGAAGCGGGTGAGGCTGTCCATCATCACCAGCACCCGCTTGCCCTGGTCGCGGAAATACTCGCTGAGCGTCAGCGTCAGGTAGGCCGCCTGCCGCCGCATCAGCGCCGCCTCGTCGGAGGTGGCCACCACCACCACGGCGCGCTGGATACCGACCTCGCCCAGGTAGTCGGTGACGAATTCCTGCACCTCGCGGCCGCGCTCGCCGATCAGCCCGATCACCGCCACGTCGACCTGTGCGTTGCGCGCCAGCATGCTCATCAGCACCGACTTGCCGACGCCGGAGCCGGCGAAGATGCCCATGCGCTGGCCCTCGCACATGGTGGTGAAGGTGTTGAGCGTCCTCACCCCCATGTCGAGCGGATCGCCCACCCGCGCCCGTTCGTGCGCCGGCAATGGCGTTTGGCGCAGCGGGTAGGCATGCGCGCCGCGCAGCAGCGGCCCCTTGCCGTCGATCGGCGCGCCGTCGGCGTTGATCACCCGGCCCAGCCAGCTGTCCGAGGGGGCCACGGCGCCGGCATGGCTCCTGAATACCGCCCGGCAGCCCAGCCGCACCCCGGTCAGCGCCCCGAACGGCAGGCACAGCGCGTGCCCGTCGCGAAAGCCGATGATCTCGGCCCCGAGCATCCCGCCGGCCGTGCTCTCGATGGCCACGCGGCCGCCGACGCGCAGTTCGCGCACCGGCCCCACCACCTCGATCAGGAGGCCCTGCACGGTGCGCACGCGGCCGAAGACCTCGACGTCGTCGATGGCCTCGATGGCGGACACCAGCGAATTCATGGCGCGCTCAAAACTCCGCGATTCGGCTGGATCGAAGCGTAACCGAACGTTAAGCAAAAAGCGTTAACCATGCTTGTCCGGTGCGTCGTGGGCCGCTTCGCCCGCTCCGGTTTTTCCACCCGCCATCCCCTGAAATCTCTGAGTCGACAGAGTCGATTACAAGGTCTTCTTAACCTAATTTATTAAGTCCGATTTCGTCATTTTCTTCAATGTTTTCAATGAATTAACATATTCCTAAGGTGCAATGGATTGCATCTTGCGGATCAGAATTAAACTTTGTTAACTAATTGCGCTTAGCTTTGAGTCATATCCAGTAGGGTTCGGTTAGGGCTGAAGGCGAACAGCGCTTCACCCGGTTCCAGCTAGGGACGGTTTAAGGGGATCGACGGCATGCGTGTACTCTTGATCGAGGACGACAGCGCGACGGCGCAGAGCATCGAGCTGATGCTCAAATCTGAAAGTTTCAACGTGTACACCACCGATCTCGGTGAAGAGGGCGTCGATCTCGGCAAGCTGTACGACTACGATATCATCCTGCTCGATCTGAACCTGCCCGACATGTCGGGATACGAGGTGCTGCGCACCCTACGCGTCGCCAAGGTGCAGACCCCCATCCTCATTCTCTCCGGCCTCGCCGGCATCGAGGACAAGGTGCGCGGCCTCGGCTTCGGTGCCGACGACTACATGACCAAGCCCTTCCACAAGGACGAGCTGGTCGCCCGCATCCACGCCATTGTCCGCCGCTCCAAGGGCCATGCCCAGTCGGTCATCCAGACCGGCGATCTGACCGTCAATCTCGATACCAAGACCGTCGAAGTGCAGTCGGCCCGCGTGCACCTGACCGGCAAGGAATACCAGATGCTGGAGCTGCTCTCGCTGAGGAAGGGCACCACCCTCACCAAGGAGATGTTCCTCAACCATCTCTATGGCGGCATGGACGAGCCCGAACTGAAGATCATCGACGTGTTCATCTGCAAGCTGAGAAAGAAGCTCTCCGTCGCCACCGGCGGCAAGAACTACATCGAAACCGTCTGGGGCCGCGGCTACGTGCTGCGCGAGCCCGACGAGAACGACAGCTTCGTCGAGAGCGTCGCCTGACTTCGGCGCCCGGCGGGCACCAGCGCTATCGGGATAGCCCCGTGCCGGCCGGCGCGGGGTTTTGCGTTTTTTGCCGGCGCAGCGACACGAGGCGGGCCTGACATGGATGACGTCTGGGAAGTGGATGGCACGCTCGAGCCGATCGACTTCTCGGGCTATGCCGAGGACCGTGCGCCGCTGGACCTTGCGATCCGCGCCGTCGAGCGCTGGTCGGCCCCCGGCGACTGGGTGCTGGATCCGTTCGCCGGCCTCGGCACCTTCCTCGCCGCCGCCGCCCGGCTGCACCGCCGCGCCATCGGCATCGAACCCGCGCCCGAGCGCCTCGACTACCTGCGCCGCCACTTCGTGCCGCCGCACCGGATCATTGCCGGAAAGGCCGAGACCGTCGATCTCACCGGCCTTCCGCCGATCGGCCTGCTGCTCTGCAGTCCGCCCTACCCCACGGTCGATCTCGCCGACGATCCCTGGGGCCCCGGCTATTTCGACGACATGGCGGCGATCTTCGCCCGCCTCGGCCGCACCCTCCGGCCCGATGGCCGGATCGTGGTCGAGGTGTCCAACATCCGCACCGAGGATGGCTTCCGTCCGCTGATCGCCCAGTTCAGCACCCTGCTGGGCGCCCTCTTTTCGCCGCGCGATGCCGTCCTGCGGATCAACCGCAGCGCCTGGCCCGCCGGCCCAGGTACCGGCTGGAGCAGCCTGCTGGTCTTCGCCCCACCGACAGGACCCTGAGCCCGGCCTCCCGCGTCACCGAGCCTGCGCCCGGCAGCCCGCTTGACCGCGCCTCCATAATGTAACATCCTAAGTTACATGAGTCAGGACAATCGCCTCTCCGCCGTGCTGCACGCCCTGCTGCACATGGCCGATCACTCCGGGCCGCTCACCTCGGACGAGCTGGCGCGTATGATGAGCACCAATCCGGTCGTCGTGCGCCGCACCATGGCAGGGCTGCGCGAGGCCGGGCTGGTGCGCTCCGCCCGGGGCCGTGGCGGCGGCTGGGAGCTTGCCCGCGACCTCGCCTCGGTGACGCTACGCGACATCTACGACGCGCTCGGCGCGCCCCGCCTGATCGCCATGGGCATCCCGCTTGCCCATCCCGGCTGCCGCGTCGAGCAGGCTGTCAATCACGCGCTCGGCAGCGCCTTCGCCGATGCCGAGGCCCTCTTGGTCGACCGGCTCGGGGCCGTGACGCTGGCCGCACTCGCCGCCGATTTCAGCCACAGGGCCATCCGGCACCACCACAGGAACAAAGGGGATGCTCCACATGCATGATGCCATCGTCGTCGGCGGCTCCTATGCCGGCCTCGCCGCCGCCCTCCAGCTCGCCCGTGCCCGCCGCGACATCCTCGTCATCGACGCCGGCCAGCGGCGCAACCGCTTCGCGAGCCACTCGCATGGCTACCTGACGCAGGACGGGATCGACCCCGCCGCGATCGCCGCGACGGCGCGCGCGCAGGTTGCCGCCTACCCGAACGTCGGCTGGCGCCCGGTGCGCGCCACCAAGGCCTCCGGCAGCCGCGACGATTTCTCGGTCACGCTCGAAACGGGCGAAACGGCCCGAGGTCGCCGGCTGATCCTCGCCCTGGGGGTCAATGACGAGCTCCCCGGTTTGCCCGGTCTTGCGGAACGCTGGGGAAGCGCGGTGTTCCACTGCCCCTATTGCCACGGCTACGAGCTCGGCGACGGTCCGATCGGTGTCCTCTCGGTGGGTCCCAACTCCATCCATCAGGCGATGATGCTGCCCGACTGGGGCAAGACCACCTACCTGCTCAACGGCCAGCCCGAACCATCGGCCACCGAACTCGCCGAGCTCGAGCATCGCGGCGCCGAGATCGAGCGCACGCCGGTCGTGCGACTCGTCGGCGACAATGCCGATGCGGAACTGGCGGATGGGCGCATCCTGCCGCTCAAGGGGCTCTTCACCGCCACCCGCACGACGCCGCAATCCGATCTCGCCGTGCAACTGGGCTGCGGCATCGCCGAGCATCCGGGCGGCACCTACATCGCCACCGATGCGATGAAGGCCACCACGGTGCCGGGCGTCTTCGCGACGGGCGACGCGGCCCGGCCCTTCGGCTCGGTCACCTTCGCGGTGGGCGACGGCGCCCAGGCCGGGTTTTCCACCCACCGCTCGCTGCTCTTTCCGGATATGTGAGCGGCGCTGGATTTCTCCCGCAGCCCTGTCTATGAGGCGGGAGACCTCCAACCGGCCGATACAGATGACCGAAATCACCGCTTCCCGCGAAGATCCCGGCGCGCCTGACGTTCTTGCCCTCCTCATGGCCGGTGAGGCCTATGGTGCGGCGCTCTACCCCGCGGAAAGCAACCATTACCTGCCGATCGATGCGCTGCGCGCGCCGGAGGTGCTGTTCCTCGTCGCCCGCACCGCCGACGGCGTCGCCATCGGCACGGGCGCCATCGTCGCCAATGACGGCTGGGCGGAGATCAAGCGCATGTGGGTCGATCCGGCGCAGCGCGGCAAGGGCCTCTCGAAGCGCCTGCTCGCCATGCTCGAGGCTCACGTCTCGGAACTGGGCATTCGTATCGTGCGGCTCGAAACCGGCATCCACAATACCGAGGCCCTCGGCCTCTACGAGCGCATGGGCTACCTCGTGCGCGACGCCTTCGCGCCCTACGCCCCCGATCCGCTGAGCGTCTTCATGGAAAAACAACTGCCCTCCGACAGCGGAAGATAGTCGCCTACGCGAGCTTCCTTCGCCCGTAAGGCTTACGCGCTGACCCGTTCGAGGGTCCGCTCGACGAACTTGCCTTCCAGCACGTCGCGATCGAACGGCTTCATCATGTAGTCGGAGGCGCCGGCCTTCAGCGCCAGCGCGATCTGCCCGATATCGTTCTCGGTGACCATGTAGACCACCCGCGGCGCCTGCCCGCCGACGAAGGCGCGCAGCAGCTTGAGGAACTCGAGCCCGCTCATCACCGGCATCTGCCAGTCGAGCAGGATCGCGTCCGGCATTTCCTGGCGGCACTTGTCGAACGCTTCCTGCCCGTCCTCGGCCTCGTCCACGATGTAGTCGAGGTCTTCCAGGATGCGGCGCGCGACCTTGCGCACCACACTGGAATCATCGACGACGAGGCAGGACTTCATGACGCGCTCTCCGCGGGGCACTGCTGGCAGCGACGTTAGACGCTCGCCCCGACTATCCGCCAAAAGTCCCTACGAATAGTTAGCGAAACTTGAAACCGGACAGGCTCAGGCGGCGGCCGCAACTGTTTTGGGCGTTGCCGTGAAGCTGAAGACATCGTTCTCGATGCCGATCTTCAGCTCCATGTCGGTCATCCGGGCGAGGATGCCGGTATAGAACGGCTGGATGCCGCGCGCATCGACCCCGCCGTCCGGCGCCCCCGACAGCAGCCCTTCCGCTCCGGATGGCATCAGCGTCTTCTGCCGCTTCTCCGGATCGGACTTCGAGGTGAAGCTGAACACCTCCTGGCCGGCCGGCCCCTCGATCCGGGCCGTCACCACCCCGCCCCGCGGCACCGCCATGGCCGCGATCAGCAGCATGTTCATGAACAGCTTGGCCTTGTGCTTGGGCAGCAGGATCAGCGGCACCTGCCAGTCGAGGTCCGCCTTTTCGATCTCGAAATAGACCCGCGCCACCCGCTCGCACTCGCGCGTGTCGAAATCGGTGCCGGCGGTCGAGGAGGCCCCGTAGGCCAGCCGCGCGAACTCGAGCTTGGCGCGCGCCTGCTTGGCGGCGCTGGCGATCAGTTCCTGGGCGCCTTCCGCCATCGCCGCCTGGCTGGGGTCGGACAGCACTTCGAGCCCGTTGCCGATCGCCCCCACCGGGTTGATCAGGTCGTGGCAGACCCTCGAGCACAGCATGGCCGCAAGGTCCGTCGCCTTGAGCTCGATGATGTCGGCCATTGCTGCAGTCTCCGTCACTTCCGAATCGCTTGTCGAAACACTAGCCGGAACTGCGCCGCCGCCCTAGCGTCCCGCTGTCGCCTTGCGACACCCGGCAGGACCGGCTAGGGCAATCGCCGGAAGCCGCAAGGGTCGCAAATGACAGTCCTCATCACCGGTTCGCATGGCCTGATCGGCACGGCGCTGCGCCAGCAGCTGGCCCGGAACGGCATCGCAACCCGGGGCATCGACCTGCGCGCCACCCCGCCCGACAACCGGCTCGACATCTGCGACAGCGACGCGATCGGGGCGCTCGTCGGGGACGTCGAGGGCATCGTGCATCTGGCGGCCGTGTCGCGCGTCGTCGATGGCGAGCGGGACCCGGAACGCTGCGATGCCGTCAACATCGAGGCGACCCGCAGCATCCTTGCCGCCGCCCTCGCCGCCCCGCGCCGCCCCTGGGTCGTCTATGCCAGCAGTCGCGAGGTCTACGGCCAGCAGGATGTGCAACCGGTCAGCGAGGACGCGCCGTTCCGGCCGATGAACACCTACGCCCGCAGCAAGGTCGCCGCCGAGGCCCTGTGCGAAGCGGCCCGTGCCGAGGGCCTGGCGACCTCGATCGTGCGCTTCTCCTCGGTCTATGGCAGCGTCGCCGATCATGCCACCCGCGTGGTGCCGGCCTTCGTCGCCGCCGGCATGCGCGGCGGCACGCTGAGCATCGAGGGGGCGCGCCACACCTTCGACCTCACCCATGTCGACGATGTCGCCGATGGGTTGCTGCGCCTCATCCACGTACTCGGGGCGGGCGAGCGGGGGCTGCCGCCCATCCACTTTGTCAGCGGCGCGGGAACGACGCTCGGCGAGCTGGCGGAAATCGCGATCCGCCTGGGCGGCGGCCGCGCCTCGGCCGAGCTCGCTCCGGCGCGCAGCTTCGATATCCACAGCTTCGTCGGCGACCCCGCGCGGGCCCAGCGCCTGCTCGGCTGGCGTGTCACCACGCCGCTCGCCACCGGCCTTGCCCGCCTCGCGGCCGATTTCGCTCTCGAACCCGCCGGCTGACCGCGCTCAGTCGAGGCGTAGCGGCCCGTCATAGGCGGAGACCAGCGTATCGACCGGCATCACCTTGGGGGAGCGGACGTACAGCACCCACCACTTGCCCAGCGGGCGCGGCATCGGCCAGTGCCGCAACCGCAGGAGGCTGTCCCAGGCCATGCGCCACCTGGTCCCGAAAGCGCCGACGCGTCGGCCCGAGCGGGTGACCCCGGCATAGCAGTAGAAGATCCGGTGCGGCATCGTCGTGCCGAACCGGTGCAGCATGGCGTGCAGGATGGCGCGACCGTCCCGTCCGGCCTCGCGCATCTTGCCGGCGACCGCGCTGCCGAGCGGCCGGGTGTGCCGCATCGCGAGGCTGTCGACCACCGCCGCCCGGAACCAGTTGTCGGGCTCGAGCCGGGCCCAGATCAGGTCGAGTCCCATGCCGGACGGCGAATCCTCGAAATAGGGCAGCACGCGCCTCAGCGCGGCGCGCGACAGGCAGGGAAACATCACCTCCACGAAGGGCGTGTAGCGCAGCCGGAAGGAGGGAGATTGCAGGTGGTGGATGAAGGAGAAGTAGCTGTTCGCCGTCATCCCCGGCTGGCATACTTCCAGCCCTTCCTGCTCGGCGACCTCGAACAGGCGATTGATCGTCTCGACGCTGATCTCCACATCGTCGTCGGCCAGCACGATGTAGTCGTAGCGCTCGACGAGTTCGGGGTGCTCGCGCAATTGCCTGGCGATCACGTCGTACTTCATGCCGCGCTGCTCGAGCACCATCTCGTCGCCGCCCGGAACGTAGGGCGTTGCGCCGAACCACGAGACGATGAGGTCCCAGGTCCGGGGCTCGCCCCCGAGCCAGGCCCGGTGCAGGGAACTCTCGCCGGCACGGACGAGAACGGCAAAACGACGGTGTGGCAATGCCATGGGGCTTTCCGGCGGGCCTGTGCGTCCCTACCCTATGGCGCGGCGCGCCCCCGGCGCGCAACAGGAACCCGCGGAACATGCACGCACTCGAGCACGCCGACCTGATCGTTGTGGGAGCGGGCTTTTATGGCGCCACCATTGCCGAGCGCGCGGCGGCCGAAGGCCTGCGCGTGCTGGTCGTCGATCGCCGCTCGCATGTCGCCGGCAACGCCTTTTCGGCGCCCGACCCGGCGACCGGCATCGAGGTGCACCGCTACGGGCCGCACCTGTTCCACACCTCCAACGAGGAGGTCTGGGCCTATCTCGGCCGCTTTGCCCGGTTCAACGCCTTCGTCTTCCACGGCCGCGCGCTGCATGCCGGGCAATCCTTCTCGCTGCCGGTCAACCTTTCGACCATCTGCCAGTTCTTCGGCCGGCACATGACCCCAGACGAGGCACGGGCCCTGATCGAGGGCCAGCGCGAAGTGCCGGCCGGGCGCGAGCCCGACAATCTCGAGGAGAAGGCCCTCTCGCTCATCGGCCGCCCGCTCTACGAGGCCTTCATCCGCGGCTATACGATGAAGCAGTGGCAGACCGATCCCCGCGACCTGCCCCCCGGCGTCATCACCCGCTTGCCGGTGCGCTTCACCTTTGATGGGCGCTACTTCTCCGATCGTTTCCAGGGCCAGCCGCTGGACGGTTACCCGGCGCTGTTCGCCCACATGCTGGCCGATCCCCGCATCGATGTGCGGCTCGGCATCGACTGGCTGGACCTGCGCCGCACGGCGCCGGCGGCGACGCCCGTCGTCTACACCGGCGCCATCGACCGCTACTTCGACTATTCCGAGGGGGAGTTGGGCTGGCGTACCACCGGTTTTGCCAGCGAGGTGGTCGAAACCGGCGACTTCCAGGGCACCGCGATCGTCAACTACGCCGATCTCGACGTCGAATTCACCCGCATCACCGAGTACCGCCATCTCCATCCCGAGCGCTCCTACCCCAGGGATCGCACGGTGATCGTGCGCGAGTTCCCGCGCTTTGCCGGGCGTGGCGACGAGCCGTTCTACCCGATCGACCGCCCGGCCGACCGCCAGGTGCTGGCACGCTACCGGGCCCGCGCCGCCCTCGAGGCACGGGTCTGGTTCGGTGGTCGGCTCGGCACCTATACCTATCTCGACATGCACCAGGCGATCGCGCTGGCGCTGCGGGACTGGGCCAGCATCCGGTCGAAGTGGTTCGGCCCGCATCCGGCCGCGGGCGTCGGCGGCGGGGCCTGAAGCGGTCCGCCGCGTTCAGTGCGCCGTCTCTTCCGGAGCGGCAACCGCCGCCGCGACGGCTTCCGCCGTGCTCGCTTCCTCGCCCGTCAGTCCCTTGGCCAGCGCCGGCCAGTTCACCAGCGCCGTGTCGAGCGAGACGTCGCCGCTCTGCAGAAACGCTTCCCGGTTCGAGACCGAGTAGAACAGGTAGAGCTTCATCCTCGAGATCACGTAGAGGCGCGGCTTGCCGTCGCTCAGGTAGCCGCGGGCGAGGCTGGTCGGGCAGTGCCCGCCGAACTGCGGCGCGTAGATCTCGGGGTTGCGCATGAAGATGTCGCGGTTGGCGGCCGAGACGAAGTACCATGGCACCCCGCCCCACTGGTACTCGAAATCCGGGCTGCCCAGCTGCGGATCCGGTTCGGTGAAGTAGCTCACCGGGTCGTAGCCCTCGATCGCCACCCCGGTCAGCCGGTCGGTCACGATGGTGGTCACCAGAGAGGCCGCGTGTGCCGGCAGCGCCGTCAGCGCGAACAGCACCGCCAACAGCCGCGCCAGTCGGCTTATGGTTAAGATTTGTTTACGCTTTTGCCGCATCATTGCCGCCATGACAGCCTAGAGTCCGTCTCAGCCGGGTCAGCTGCGCCTCACCCTACGCATTGGGGGTAAGCGTCGCGTAAACGATCCGTCAGCGTCATCCGGGAGTACCCAATGGTCAGCCGCCTCGTCTACATCATCCTCGCCGCCTTCTTCCTGACCACCGCGGCTGCCTTCGTCGGCGCCTCGACCATGACCTATGCCCAGTCCAATGGATCGGTGTCCGACACCTATTCGGGCGAGGAACTGGTCGAGACCGGCGGCGCCTTCTTCGGTTCGGTGGCACAGGGCCTCGCCTCGCTGGTCGAGCGCGCCGTCAGCCAGTTCGGCCTGCCCAATGCCTACATCCTCGGCGAGGAAGCGGGCGGGGCCATCTTCGCCGGGGCCCGCTACGGCGAGGGCACGATGTACACCCGCAACCAGGGCGAGCACCCGCTGTTCTGGCAGGGTCCGACCGTCGGGCTCGATTTCGGCGGCGACGGCTCCAAGGTGATGATGCTGGTCTACAACCTGCCCAGCGTCTCCGACGTCTACGGCCGCTATCCCGGCGTCGACGGATCCGCCTATGTGGTGGGCGGGCTCGGCATGACCGTGCTCAAGTACGGCGATGTCGTCATGGTCCCCATCCGCTCCGGCGTCGGCGCCCGGCTCGGGCTCAATGTCGGCTACCTGAAATTCACCCAGGAACCCACCTGGAATCCCTTCTGAGCGTCCCCGCAGGGGCAAATCGGTCCAGTGGACCGATTTGAGCGAAGAAGGCCTTGAGACCTACGGTCGAAAGGCGGTGTCTGGCGTCCCCGCAGGGGGCCATTGACGCTCGAAAGGCCGTGACTTGTCCCCTCGGCAGTGGATCGGCCTGCTGGCGAGAGGGATGCATCTGTTCAGCATTGTGACGGAAACATGGCAGGCATGCCGTCGTGACCGCGCCTCCGACTTCCGTTAAGGTTAGCGAAGGGCAAAGATGGCGGCCGGGCCGCCGCGCTGCCATGCTGGGTGGGCGCGCGTACCCGAACCGGGACTTGCCGGTCGCGGAGTTCAGTAATGGCCATTGAAAACATTATGTATTTCGCCCTCGGCGTGCTGGTCGCAGGGCTGCTTGCGCTGATCATCCTGCCGGCCGTGTGGCGCCGCGCCGTCCGCCTCACCAAGAAGCGCATCGAGGCGGCGACCCCGATGACCATGGCCGAGTTCCGCGCCGACAAGGACCAGTTGCGCGCCGAGTTCGCTCTCTCCACCCGCCGGCTCGAGATGAACGTCGAGGCGCTCCGTCGCCGCCTCGCCGACCAGTTGCGCGACATCAACCGCAAGAAGTCCGAGCTGGGCGGCATCAAGGGCGAGCGCGACACGCACCTGCAGATCGTCAAGGAACTCGAGGAGCGCGAGGCAGAGGCGCGCCGCCGCATCCTCGAACTCGAGAAGGAAGGCGCCGACCTGGCGCAGAAGCTGCGCATGCGCGACCGCGAGCTGGGCGAGAAGGCGAGCCAGCTCGAGGCGGCCCGCGAGGCCATCAGGGGCAATGCCCCGCGCGCCTTCGCCCTCGACGGCAAGGCCCTGACCGGCAACTACAACGAAGACATCGACGAGCTGCTGCAGCGCATCGAGATCGAGCGCAAGCGCGCGGAATTCCTCGAGACGCAGAACCGTTCGCTGATCGCCCAGCTCGAGGACTCCGACCGACGCCAGGCCGAGTCCGTCGCCAGCGTCGCCCAGATCCGCGAGCAGCTGGCGAGACAGGACGACAGCCGCACCGAGGCGCAGAGCGAGCTGGTGGCCGCCGAAGCCCGTATCGCCGATGCCGAGAACCGCGTCAGCACCATCCTCGCCGAGACCAGTCGCCTCGTCGTCGACGGCGAACAGCGCCACGACATGCTGCTCGCCGAAAAGCTCGGCCTCGAGGAGCAGATGGCCGAGCTGCGCGCCAAGGTCTCCGGCGTCGAGGCCACCGTCATGGCCGACTGGGACAGCGACCGCATCGAGCAGTCGCACCTGCGCGAGCGGCTCAACGATATCGCTTCCGATGTCAGCCGTATCGTCTATGCGCTCGAGGGCCACGGCCCGCCGGACAGCGACGAGAGCCTGCTCGAGCGGGTGCAGCGCTTCGCCGATCCGACCGCGACCGAGGAGCCGCCTGCGGTACGCGGACCGAACGCGCGGGCCGGCACCCTGCCGGGCGGCCAGGCCGTGTCCGATCGCCTCAAGGCCCTGCGCGAGCTGCAGGACGGCACCTGAGCGTCTCCCTCCTCCGCCGCCGGGCAGTCCCCGCGAGGACGATCCGTGACCTTGGCCCTACTCGCTGACCACCGGGATCTCGCGGATCAACTCCCCCGACTTGCCGTCGAAGATGCGCACGCTGGTCAGCGGCCCCAGCCGGTAGGTCACCGTCAGCCGGCCGTCCGCGGCCACCGCCGACACCACTTCCGATCCCTCGGGGATCTTCAGGGCGGCGATCACGTAGTCCGCGCTCGCCTTGCCGTCCGACTGCGATGCGCGGTAGACAAGCGCCCCGCCGACGGCGATAAGGCCGACGACCAGCAGCCCGATCGACACCATGAAGGACTTGCGCGCTCGGCCCAGCACTGCCCGCGCTTCCGGCGTCAGTTCGGGCGTTTCCGCTTTGTCTTGAGGATCGCTCATGCAGGATTTTCCCGGCGAGGAAATGGAATGGCAACTCGTCGTCGATCCCGCCGATGCGGGCGGTCGGCTGGATGCCGCGCTCGCCAGGGCGGTACCGGTCTTCTCGCGCAACCGGATCAAGGACCTGATACTGGCGGGAAGCGCCGCGATCAATGGTGCAACCGTCGCCGAGCCGAATTACCGGCTGAAAGCCGGGCAGACGATCACGCTCACCGCGCCCGAGCCGATCGAGGCCGATCCGGTTGCCCAGGACATCCCGCTCGATATCCTGTTTGAGGATGCCCACCTGATCGTCATCAACAAGCCGGTCGGCATGGTCGTCCATCCGGCTCCCGGCAGCCTCGACGGCACGCTGGTCAACGCGCTCCTCCACCACTGCGGCGATAGCCTCAAGGGCATCGGCGGTGTAAGGCGCCCCGGCATCGTGCACCGGCTCGACAAGGACACGTCGGGGGTGATGGTGGCGGCCAAGACGGAGCAGGCCCACCACCACCTCGCCGCCCAGTTCGCCGACCACGGCCGGACCGGGCCGCTGCACCGCGCCTACCTCGCCTGGGCCTGGGGGCGGACGCAGCAGGCCCGCGGCACCGTCGACGCGCCGCTCGGACGTGACGCCGCCAACCGGCTGAAGCAGGCGGTGCGCAAGGACGGCCGCGAGGCCATCACCCACTACGCGGTCGAAGCCCGCTTCGGCGACGAGGGGTGGGACATCACCCGCCTCAAGTGCGAGCTCGAGACCGGCCGCACCCACCAGATTCGTGTTCACATGGCCCATATCGGCCACCCGCTGGTCGCCGACCAGATCTACGCTCCCGGTTTCGCCACCAAGGTCAACCGCCTCCCCGATGAGCCGCGGCAGGCGGTCGAGGCGCTGGGACGCCAGGCGCTGCATGCTGCCGAGCTCGGCTTCGAGC
>NZ_JAYRYM010000091.1:0-14002 GCF_041917035.1 Devosia sp.
TTTCGCTGGCGCTGCTCAAGGGTGACAAGCTGCATACGGTCGAGGACTACAAGAGCGGGCGGGTGAAGCAATGACAACCCGGCCGATTGTCAACATCGCCGACCTCGAGCTCGAGAGCTACGAGCAGGGCACGCTCTATGCCGGTTCGGACCGGCGGATCGGGCCGCTGGTCGGGCTCAAGGATCTCGGCATCACCTACAACGAGGTGCCGGCGGGCAAATCCGCCTGTCCGTTCCACAATCACCATGTCGAGGACGAACTGTTCATCGTGCTCGAGGGCGAGGGCACCTACCGGTTCGGTCCGAACTCCTACCCGATCAAGGCGGGCGACGTGCTCGGCGCGCCGGCGGGCGGTCCCGAGACGGCGCACCAGATCATCAACACGGGTACCGGCCCGCTCCGCTACTACGGGATCTCGACGATGTCGCTGGCCGATGTCTGCGAGTACCCGGATTCAGGGAAGTTCGGCGTGTTCAGCCGCTCGACCCGCAACCCCTACGACAAGGCCACCGTGCGCCATCTCGACCGTCTGGGCTCGGGCCTCGACTATTGGGACGGCGAGCCCGGCGCAGAAAGCAAAGACAAATGACCACCCCGATGCTCGAAATCCATAACCTGCATGTCCGCATCGAGGAGCGCGAAATCCTCAAGGGTGTGAACCTCACCATCCCCAAGGGCGAGGTGCACGCCATCATGGGCCGCAACGGCTCGGGCAAATCGACACTCAGCCATGTGCTGGCCGGCAAGGAGGAGTACGAGGTCACCGATGGCCAGGTGCTGCTCGACGGCGTCGACATCCTCGGGATGGAGCCCTCGGAGCGGGCCGTGGCCGGGCTGTTCCTCGCGTTCCAGTATCCGATCGAGATCCCTGGTGTCGCCACCATGACCTTCCTCAAGGCAGCCCTCAATGCGCAGCGGAAGGGCAGGGGCGAGGCGGAAATCTCAACCCCGGACTTCATGCGGGCGGTCAAGGAGGCGGGGAGGGCCCTCAATGTCGACTCCGAGATGCTGAAGCGGGCGTTGAACGTGGGGTTTTCGGGGGGCGAGAAGAAGCGCGCCGAAATCCTGCAGATGGCGCTCCTGAAGCCCAAGATGTGCATCCTCGACGAGACGGATTCGGGGCTCGACATCGATGCGCTCAAGCTGGTGTCGGACGGGGTCAACGCGTTGCGCTCGCCCGGACGCGCCATGCTGGTGATCACCCACTATCAGCGCCTGCTCAATCACATCGTGCCGGACGTGGTGCATGTGTTCGCCGATGGCCGGGTGGTCGAGTCGGGCGGCAAGGACCTGGCGCTCGAGCTCGAGGCGAAGGGCTATGCCGGGTTCGACGGGGAGAAGGCGGCGTGAGTGCGCAAGCCCCCCTGCGGCTCGGTCCGGCCGAGGTCACGCTGATCGCGCAGTTGCGAGACGCCGGAGCGGCGGCCGAGGCCGAGCGGCTTGCCGGCGCGGGCCTGCCGACGCGCCGCGTCGAGGCCTATCACTATACCGACCTCAAGCAGCTGCTGCGCGCCGTGCCGGAGCCGGCTGCCGCGCCGGTCGAAGCCAGCGCGCCGGCCCTGCGGGTGGCGGGTGCGTTCCAGCTGATGATCGCCAACGGGGTCCTGCAGCAGCACGGCACCGCGCCGGCCGGCGTGATAGTCGGCCGGACAAAGGGCGGCGTGCTGTCGATGCGCGACGACGTGGTGACGCGGCTCAACGGTGCGCTGATCGGCGAGGCGCTGACGCTCGACCTCGAGGGGTCGGTCGATCCGGTGATCCAGATCGACCGGCGGACGGAAGGCCCGGCCGGGCATTCGGCGAGCGCCGCCAAAATCTTCGTCGCCGATGGCGCGAGCGCAGTGATACTCGAGACCTATTCGGGGAGCGAGGCGGCGCACCTGGGCAACCATGCGACCTACCTGGCCATCGGCCGGAATGCGACGGTGACCCACATCACAGTGAACCTTGCGGCGAGGGCCGCAACGCATTTCGCGACCAGCGAGTACCACCTCGCCGAGGGCGCGAAGCTCAGGACCCTGGCGATCAACGCCGGCGGGGCGCTGAGCCGCACGCAGCTCTTTCCCCGCTACGAGGGCAGGGGCGCGACGGCGGAGATCGCCGGGCTCAACCTCGTCGGCGAGGGCCAGCACGCCGACATCACCATGGAGGCATTGCACGCGGTGCCCGGCACATCGTCGAAGCCGCTGTTCAAGTCGATCGCCCGCGGGCGGAGCAGGGCGGTGGTGCAGGGCAAGCTGGTGGTGGCCCGAGACGCGCAGAAGACCGACGCCAAGCTGATGAGCCATGGGCTGATGCTCTCGGACGAGGCGGAAATCCTGGTGAAGCCCGAGCTCGAGATCTATGCCGACGACGTGGTGTGCGGGCACGGCTCGACCTGCGGCCGGCTCGACGAGGAACAGCTGTTCTACCTGCTGAGCCGCGGCATCGCCAAGGCCGACGCCGAGATCATGCTGGTGCGCGCCTTCCTTGCCGAACTGATCGACCCGATCGAGGACGAAGCGCTGAACGAGGCGCTGACTTCGGTGATCGAGGAGTGGCTGGGGGGGGGCGGGACGTGACGGTGCTCGCGGCTCCCCCCTCCCCAACCCTCCCCGCGAGGGGGAGGGTGCCGGCCGGCGGGCGGGGCTCAACAGTGCCAGGTGCGCCGTACGGCACCTCCCCCCTTGCGGGGGAGGCTGGGAGGGGGGATGCCCCTCGGGGATATTCTCGATGACCTTCGACCTCGCCAAGATCCGTGCCGACTTCCCGATCCTCGAGGAGAAGATCCACGGGCAGCGGCTGGTCTACCTCGACTCGGGTGCCTCGGCGCAGAAGCCCAGTGCCGTGCTCGACCGGATGGACTGGGCGCACCGGCACGCCTATGCGAACGTGCATCGCGGGCTACACACCCTCGCCAACCGGGCGACGGAGGCCTACGAGGGCGGGCGGCTGGCAGTGCAGCGCTTCCTCAATGCCGGGCGGCCGGAGGAGATCATCTTCACCCGCTCGGCCACCGAGGCGATCAACCTGGTGGCTGCGTCGTTCCTCGGGCCAAGGATCGGGGAGGGCGACGAGATCGTGCTCTCGATCATGGAGCACCATTCCAACATCGTGCCGTGGTATTTCCACCGCGAGCGCCGTGGCGCGGTGCTGAAATGGGTGGATGTGGGCGATGACGGCAGCTTCGACATCGATCGGTTCGAGGCGGCGCTGACGCCGCGCACCCGGATGGTGGCGATCACCCAGATGTCGAACGTGCTCGGCACGGTGACACCCATCAAACAGATCGTCGAGATGGCGCATGCGCGGCGCGTCCCAGTGCTGGTCGACGGCAGCCAGGGCGCGGTGCACCTGCCGGTCGACGTGCGCGAGCTGGGCGTCGATTTCTACGTCTTCACCGGCCACAAGCTCTATGGGCCGACGGGGATCGGGGTGCTCTACGGGCGCTATGATCTGCTCGCCGACATGCAGCCCTACCAGGGCGGCGGCGAGATGATCGATACGGTGACGATGGAGAGTGTCACCTACAACGAGCCGCCGCACCGCTTCGAGGCGGGCACGCCGCCGATCGTCCAGGCCATCGGGCTGGGCGCCGCGATCGACTATGTCGAGGGAATCGGCCGCGCCTCGGCGGCCCGGCACGAGGCGGAACTCACCGCCTACGCGCT
Organism: Devosia sp.; assembly: GCF_041917035.1. Taxonomy (GTDB): domain Bacteria; phylum Pseudomonadota; class Alphaproteobacteria; order Rhizobiales; family Devosiaceae; genus Devosia_A. Next base: position 3,651 of record NZ_JAYRYM010000091.1, read on the forward strand.
CGAACGGCTGGGCCGGATCAACTCGCTGCGCCTGATCGGCACCGCGGCGGGCAAGGGCGGCATCTTCTCGTTCGAGATCAAGGGCGCGCATGCCCACGACGTCGCCACCATCCTCGACCGCTACGGCATCGCCGTGCGCGCCGGGACACATTGCGCCATGCCGCTGCTCAAGCGGTTCGGCGTCACCTCTACCTGCCGCGCCTCGTTCGGCCTATATACCGGGACGGACGATATCGACGCCCTTGCTGCCGGCATCGAGAAGGCGCGGAGTTTCTTCGCGTGAGAACGGACCATGGATGACCAGACCGAGGACCTGAACGCGGGCAGTGCGGTGCCCGCCGAGGTTGCGACCGAGCCCCCCCGCATCACGCCCAATGTCTCGGCGGCACTGCCCGCCGAGGACGTCGAACGCATCACCCGCGACCTGATCAGCGCGCTGAAGACCGTCTACGATCCGGAAATCCCGGTCGACATCTACGAACTCGGCCTCATCTACAAGGTCGACCTCGACGACGACCGGAACCTCTCGATCGACATGACGCTTACCGCGCCGGGCTGCCCGGTGGCCGGCGAGATGCCCGGCTGGGTGGAGAACGCCGCCCGCACCGTCGAGGGCATCCAGGATGTGACGGTCAACATGGTCTACGATCCGCCCTGGGACGCCAGCCGGATGAGCGAGGAAGCGCAGGTGGCGCTGAACTGGTGGTAATTCACCTGGGCAGGGCGTATATATCGGTGACTAACGATAGAGCTGTGCCATGGCTTTGAAGATCATGAGTCTCACCGATGCGGCTGCGGAGCGGGTGCGCGAGATCATCGCGGACAGCGATACGCCGGTGATGGGCGTGCGCGTCGGCATCAAGGATGCCGGCTGCGCCGGGCAATCCTATACGCTTGCCTATGTCGGCGAGCCGATCAAGGGCGACGACCATGTCGAGGACAAGGGCGTGCACGTCTTCATCGAGCCCAAGGCGACGCTGTTCCTGCTCGGCACGGTGATGGATTTCGAGGAAGACATCCTCAAGTCCGGCTTCACGTTCAAGAACCCCAACCAGACCGGCGAGTGCGGCTGTGGCGAGAGCGTGCAGCTGAAGCCGGCGGACCTGAAGGCGCTGGCCGAGGCTCGGGCGGGGGCGTGAGCGGCTGAGGCAGCGGTGGTTGGGGCGCCCGGGCATTGCTCGGGCGGTTTTGTTTTGGGGGGACGGGGGGTCCGGTTTCGCGCCAAGAGCGGTCTTTAGTCCACAGGTATGGCAACGGCGACGCTGCGGCGAAAGCGGCCTGGCGGCGGGAAACTGGGGCGCAATTGATCGTGAGGCTTCGTCAGATCGCAACAGGGTGGCCCGCTCAGCTTTCACGCCAGATCTGATGCCGCACTTTCTAACTTTCCCGTATGTCAAACACGCGAAAGTTGACATTTGAACCCCAATAACCTAACTTTCGCGTATCTGATATACGCGAAAGTTAGATTTATGGCCCTTTTCCTCGTCGGCGAGAACATAGACAAGACCCGCAGCCACTACCAGGCCGAGACCGGAAAGCTCGTCCAGCTGATGCGGGGCGTTTACGTCGATGCGGGCGATGACGTCGACGCGATGGCGATGAAGCATGCTGTCCGGATCGCGCGCTACCTCTATCCGCAGGCTTACTTGTCTGCCGCCACCGCCGTCCTGCTCGGGCCGACCCGTGACGGTCGTCTGTTCATCAGCGGTCGCCGGATTCAGCGTACGCGGCTGCGTGCCCTCGAGATCATACAGAACGCAGCGCCGGCGCACCCCTCCGTGGCCTCCGCCGTCGTCAATGACGGGATGGGTGAGTTCACCGTCACCGTATCCGCATTGCGCCAGCGCTTCCTCGAGGCTTTCCGCATTCGCAGCGAGCACGCGCAGTCCCTTGACGAGACCATGCGCGAGACGATCGTGCAGCGCCTCATCGAAGAATATGGCAGTGCCCAGAAAGCCGCCGACGCGGTGTGGACTCTCGCCCGCGAGAATGAGTGGTACCGCGAAGGCGAACAGGCCGAGCGCCTCCTCCTTCGCCGCCCTGCTGCCGCACCCGCGCGGAACGAAGCCGCGCTGGACCTGATCGTCGCCTGGCATCAGAAACCGATCGGCAATCTCACCCACGACGGCTTCGAATGGCGCTGGAAACCGTCCGACCAAAAGGGCCCGCAGCTTGTACGCCAGACTGTGCCCGGCCAGCTGCCGCCCTTCATCGTCTCCCTCCTGCCGGAGGGCTGGCTGGAATCTGTTCTCGGCGAGCGCGACGAGCGCGCGCAGCTGCGCGCGGGCCGGCGCTACATGTCGAACATCACGATCGCCGAGACGCAACAGGAACTTGCGTCCCTGCCCGCTGACATTCTCAGTACGCGCCTGTCCGCCTATACGAGCGCGGGCGTGTTCACCGGCCGCTATGCAGGACCCGGCCGCAGCGACATCGAGGAAAGCTTCGAAGCCAACCTCGCCGCGATCTTTGCCAGTAGCGATACCCCCCGCCTCTCCGGGATACAGATCAAGGCGCCCATGTTTCTCGCGAGCGACGGCACGCTCATACCGAGCGAAGGCCGTCCCTTCACGCATATCCTCAAGCCTGCCGGCACCTCCGGCTTTGACATGCTGCCCGTCATCGAGTGGCAGGCGCTGACGCTCGGCGCGGCGGCGGGCTTTGGCGCGCCCGCCATGGCGCTCGTCGCCATGCCCGACGGCATGCCGCCCGCCTTGCTGGTCGAGCGCTTCGACATCCGCCAGGGCGACAACGATACGCGGTTCCTCGCGCTTGAGGATTTCGCGTCGGTTCTGGGGGTGCCGACCGCCGCAAAGTATGACGGCACGATCGAGCGCGTCGCCCGCGCCGTGCGGCCTCTGTCGACAGATCCCCAGGCCGACCTGCTCCTCATCCTCAGGCGCGCGCTGTTCGCCTGGCTGATTGCCGACGGCGACATGCATCTCAAGAACCTGGCCCTCCTGAAGGTCGCGGAGTCCGGCAGCGACACATTCGCGAGCGTGCGCGTCGCGCCGCTATACGACGCTGTGACCACCCGCGTCTTCTCGCGCCTTGCCCGCGACCGCATGGCCCTGAAGCTCAACGGCAAGGATGACCGCCTCCGCCGCGCCGATTTCAAGGCGCTCGCCGCGACCGCCGGTCTCAGGGCCGCCGACGCGGACGCAGCGATTGATGAACTGGCATCCGCACTCGCCCGGGCGCTCGACGGCCTGGGCCCTGTGCCGCTGGTGGAGCCGGATTCGCCCGCCTGGGAAGCCGCTGCGGCCATGCGCAGGCTCGTGAAAGAGCGCCTTGAATCCCTCACCTAGGCAAGAGGAACCCGATGCTCAACTCTTCATCGATACGAGCGTGTGGCTCGACCTCGCGAAGGACTTTCGCAACTTGCCGTTCCGCACGCGGCTGGGCGACTTGGTGGAACGTGACGAAGTAGAGCTGCTGGTGCCGGAAGTCGTGCGCGAGGAGTTTGCCCGCAACAGGGCGCGTGTCCTCGCCTCCGCCAGGCGAGCCAGAGAGAAGTCTTCAAGCATGCCCGCAACGCGGTGCGCCAGTTCGGCGACGAAGAACGAAAGGCCGTGGCGCTGCGCGAGCTGGATGACGTTGCCCATAGTCTTGCCACTCACGGCGAGGCCTCGAACGAATCCATGCAGCTCGTCGAGAAGCTGCTTGAGGGGCCGGAGCCGATCGTCGCGAGCGTCATCGCGCGTCAGCGCGCCGCCAACCGGGGCCTTGACCGGCGGGCGCCGTTCCATGGCAGCAAGAACAGCACGGCGGATGCCGTCCTGATTGAAACCTACGGCCAGCTTGTCGAGGAGGACGCCGATCCGCAAAGCCAATTCGCCTTCGCGCAGGCATCGCTCGACGACTGTCTCGAACAGGTGCTGGAGAGTATCGCTCTGCCTGAACCGGCCATGCCGGTTGCGCGAGAAGGTCGAGTGATCAGGCACCCTGCCGTCCAGCCCAAGCCGGCAGAACCACCGATAGGCGAGGTTGAGATGAACCTCCTCGCACAGCCGCCGCTCGGACCGGATGCCCATGCAATAGCCCACGATCAGCATCCGCATCATCAGTCCCGGATCAATCGAGGGCCGACCGATGGTGCTGTAGAAGGGCCTCAGCTCGGAGCGCACGCTCTCCAGGCCGAGGAAGCGATCGATACGCCGCAGCAGGTGATCGCCAGGGACGTGATCGTCGAGCCGGAACTCGTAGAACAGCTGCGCCGGCTGAACCTGCATCCCCATCATCGTCGTGTCCTCCTGCATCTCTGCAGAACGGAATCACGACCACGGCGCTCGATCAACCGCCGACTAAATCAACGATATCGGCCAATTGCAGACCCAGCCCGTGAGTAGATGACTGGTCGCTCGCGTATCGCAATGTGTTCGTGGCTTTGCGCTGGTCACCCAGCAACGCGCTGTCACCCCGGCGGAGGCCGGGACCCAGGGGGTTCTCGCGGTATTTGGGCAGGGCTGCATCTCGGGTGACCTGCCCCGGGCTCTCGCCGGGGGTGATCCGGCGGGTGGCGCCCGGGGCGTGACGCCGGCCCCGGCTCAGACCTTTCGAACCTCAGCCAGCCGCCTGGCGGAATACTCGTTTGGCCAGCAGATGGCGGCCTCCCAGGCGGATGCGGCTTGTTCGGCGACGTCGCGGGCTTTCCCCATCAGCCCAGCGCCGTTGTGGGGCAGCACCAGGTCGAGATCGGGAACGTCGACATGCGCTTCGTCCCAGTCGATCAGCGCCACCCGGTCCGCCGTGATGCGGACATTGCCGGGGTTGGCGGGGTTGCCGTGGACGACGCAGGTGTCGCGTCCGGCGAGCCGCGCCCAGGCCGCGCGGCAGCGGACGACGGCCTCCGGCGGCATGGCGGCGAGATCGATCCTCGTGCCGGTCGCGGCATCAAGAAGATCGGTCGACGAGCGCCAGCCCGGGCGCTGCGGCCAACCCTGCGTCAGCCGGTGCACCTCGCGGAGCGTCTCGGCAACGCGACGCCGTCGGCCGCCGTCTCGGGCGGTCCGCCCTGCATGTACTGCATCACGGTCAGGCCATCCGCGAACAGCCGCCCGTCCGTCGTCGGAATCGGTACCGGCACGGCCAGGCCTTCCCGGTCGAGGTGCTGCAGCAGCTTGGCTTCCCAGGCGAGATCGGCGTCATCCCGCTTGCCGAGGCGCGCGACGGCGAGCCTGCCGTGGACGCGCACGCTCCACACGTCGTTGGAAGTCCCTCCGGCGAGCCGCTTGATCCGCGTGGCGTCCTCGCCCCACTGCCTCAGCGCTTCCCACCCCATCGGTGTCCCCTCGATCGGCCGGCACCTGCGTAGATCAGGCAGCGGCCGGGGGCAACGGGCGACGGGCAGGTGGGCTGCTCGAGGCGGAACTCGGGGTTGCGCCCCCTCCACCGGCTTCGCTGGTTCCTCTCCCCCGTGAACGGGGGAGAGGAACCGGGGAGAGATCATGCGGGGAGCGTGCGGCTCGGGCGCGGGCTCCTTACCCCTTTGCCGACTTTATGCGGCCCAGGCCGACTTCCCGGCGGGCGCTCCACGTCGAGAGGGTGAAGCCGAGGTCGGGGTCGTCGAGCAGCCGGTCGATGGCGGCGGCGTGCTGGCGCACGGCCGAGTCCTTATGCTCGGCCGCGGCGGCGAGGACAGGTGCGATCGTCTCGCGCCCGAGCCCGGCCAGGGCCCGGCTGAGGCTCATCCGGACTTCCGACTCGCCCTGGCCCAGGCGGGCGGCGAGCTTTTCCGCCAGCCAGTCGCGCTCGGTCGCCGGCACGATCGCTACCGCCGTGTACCAGGCAGTGCGGACGACGTCGGGATCCGCGTCGTCGAGGCGCGCGGCGACATCGGGCCAGGCCGAGGGATCGCGGAGCTTGGACAGCGTGTGCAGCGCCTGGCTCCGGGCCTGAGCATCGGGGCGGTCGAGCTCGGCGAGCAGCCGGGGCAGGACGATGTCCGCGGGGAGCCGCAGGAGCGCCCAGGTCAGCATCTCCCGCACCTGGAAATCCGGCTCCACGGCGCAACGCGCCAGCAATGCGTCGAGATCGCCCGGCGACGGGGTGATGCCGGCCGACAGGGCGGCGTGCAGCCGGACCGAGGGGTTCGGATCGGCAAAGGCGGCGTCGAGCGTGTTCATTCTGTCAACCTTCCCGGCGAGAGGCCGGAGTACGGGGTCATTCTGACCTTCGTCGCGGACGGTCCCCTGCCGTCAGGACTCGAGGCACGCCTCGACGAACCTGAGCAGCATGGCGGCATCGGCCGGCGAGGCCATGACGATCACCTTGGCGCTGCCGCGGGCCGGATCGTGGGCGATGTTCAGCGAGATCGGACTATCCGCCGGTCCCTGCGACGCGCCCATCAGCAGCGAGGTGAGGCGCTGCACCAGGGCCAGATCGACCGCTTCGATATCGACGACACAGGTCACGCGCGCGGCGCGGGCCGCCGAAGACCGGCCGGCACCGGCGAAGGCGTTCAGATCGGAGCGCAGGAGGCGGTACTGCTTGCCGACGCGCGTCGCCCGCAGCCGCCCCTCGCGGATGAAGCGCAGCACCGTCTTGGGATGCAGCCGCAACGCTTCCGCTGCGGCTTCGACGGTCAGGAACTCGGTGCTCATCGATGACTCAATATTCTCTATGATACTCAATAAGTCCATATATGGGGACAAAAAGGGAGTCAAATGGTCAGGCGTGCGCTGCTCGCGTGTCGTGCCTCGCCGCTTCCTGCACGCCTCGGCTCGGCCGATGGACATTGACCCACGTCAACGGCGATCAACGAGGGCGGGGTAGGGTGCCGGTGCCACTGGAGTGCGAGACATGAGATCGACTGGCCAGCTACCTGCCGCAGTAGCGCTATTCGTCCTGGCGGCTTCCGCCGTCGCGGCGCCTCTAGCGGGCGAAGCGCCCGAAACGCGGGCCGTACTGGTTGCGGAGGCCGCCTCGCGTGCCGACCCGGTCGTGTTCGACAACGGCAATGTCTATGTCGTCTACACGCAGGCCGGCTCGGCGCCCATCCTGCGGATAGAGCGACGGACGCGCATCACGGCGATCACCACCTACCACTGGAACGACGGCCACGGTGCCGATCCGGGGTTCATCGGTCTGGTCGATTCCCGAGGGCGCGTCTTCGGGCCGTGGGGCGCCGACGGCTCACCCGGCCAGGGCGGGGTGCGCGACGCATACTGGACCGTGCGGCCGAACATCACCCTGTCGGCCGGGAGCTACACGGTGATCGATTCCGATCCGGACAGCTGGGCCCACAACGAGGCGACAGGCGGAGCCGGAATGGTTCGCGTCGAGGGCAGGGTGCGCTAGCAGGCGAGACCGTACGACCCCTCGTGGGGGGGCGAACTCCGTCGCCGGCGGTTGATGCTGGTCAAGATCGGGCAGGGTGGACGGGACTAGGCTTTCAACGTGGCGGGCATCCGTCATCGAAACAAGGGTAGGTTGGTCATGTCCGGCATCTTCTGTTCACCCGGCCTTCGGCGTTTGCTGCGCGCGGTCGTGGTCGGCGCGGCGCTGATTGCGGCCGGTACGGCACCGGCGTTCGCCGTCAAGCTGGTCGAGCTCAAGATCGACGCGACGGCGCGGCCATACTACCCGGAGGACCCGGTCTCGTCCGGGCAGCAGGACTTCAGCGTCCCCGACGAGGAGGGAAAGCTGGTGATGACCTACACCGAGGATCGCTATGTCGGCGGCCCCGGCGGGTTTGCCCTGGACCCGGTCGACCTGTCCAACGAGTACCTGGGGTGGGGTGGCGGGGCGGAGTACTTCCCGCGCGACCCCGTGGCCGGCCAGCCCTACAAGGTGGTCGTCACCTGGAACAACTCCTTCAGCAAGAAGATGTGGCGGGCGACGCTGACGGCGCGCCACGCCTACCAGGCGTTCCAGATCCGCGATCGCGGGCAGCAGCTGGCCTCTACGCAGACGCTGACCGTCGAGTTCATCCCGAGTTCTGCCGAGCCGATCGCCGCGCCGCAGACATCGACGCTCCCGGGAAGCTGGGAGCTGCCGGGAGGCAACATGACGGAGATCCTCGCGGATGGAACCGGGCACGACTCGCGCGGCAACACCATGACCTGGACGCTGCTGGACGCGGCGCGCGGCATCTACGAACTGCACTGGAGCCACGGCTACACCGATACGGCGACGCTGGCTCCCGACGGCCGGACGCTCTCGGGCGTCAACAATACCGGCTTTCACTGGGACGCCGTTCGCCGCGGGGCGCCACCGGCAGTGACACCCCAGCCGGGCGATACGGCCGGCGATACGGTTCTTGCCGGCAGCTGGGACTGGGGGCCGGGATCGGGCGTGGTCGAAATCCTCGCTGACGGCACCGGGCACGACACGCTGGGCAACAGCCTGACCTGGACCCGGCTCGACGCCGAAACCGGGACCTACAAGCTGAAGTGGAGCCACGGCTTTACGGACATTGCCGTGGTCGCCGCCGACGGGACCAGCATCGCAATCACCAGCAATACCGGACACCAGTTCGGCGCCCTTCGCCGATAGGGAATTATGGTCATCCCCGGGGGACGGCGCACCGGATGCGCTGCTTCCCGGGGCTTGGCACCCCGACGATCCTGCGCTAAGTCCAGCGGGCTTGCTTCAACGTCATCCCGGCAAAGGACCGGGCCATCCAGGCCGCGTCGCGGCACCAGTCGATGTGTCCGGCCAGGGGGCCGGAATGACCTGCTGACGGAGTCCCGCCCGTGACCGCTGCCTCTCACGCAAAGCCCGAGGCTTTGACGATCGTTCCGCCTTTGCATGCGCTTGTCGGGCGGGTGACGCCGCCGGGGTCGAAATCGATCACCAACCGGGCGCTGCTGCTCGCGGCCCTGGCGAAGGGCACGAGCCGGCTCTCCGGGGCGCTGAAGAGCAAGGACACGGCGCTGATGGCGCAGGCGCTGATCCAGATGGGGGTCAGCGTCGCGGAACCGGATGCGACGACCTTCGTCGTTTCCTCCGACGGTACGCTGAAGGCCCCCGCCGGGCCGCTGCTGCTGGGCAATGCCGGCACGGCGACGCGGTTTCTCACGGCGGCGGTGGCGCTGGTCAGGGGCCGGGTGGTGGTGGATGGCGAGGAGGCGATGCGCAAGCGGCCCATCGAACCTCTGCTGAGTGCGCTGCGCTCCCTGGGGATCGATGCGACCAGCCAGACCGGCTGTCCGCCGGTCGTGATCAACGGCACGGGCAGCTTCGGCAAAGGCCGTGTGGAGATCGATGGGGGCCTCTCCAGCCAGTATGTCTCGGCGCTGCTGATGGCGGCGCCGTTCGGGGACGGGCCGATCGAGGTGTCGCTGACCGGCAAGGACCTCGACGCGCGCGGCTACGTGAACCTGACGCTGGCGGCGATGCGGGCCTTCGGGGCGCGGGCGGCACAGGTTGACGAGATGACCTGGCGGGTGGAGCCGACCGGCTACCGGGCGACGGATTTCGTCATCGAGCCGGATGCCTCGGCGGCAACCTATCTTTGGGCCGCGGAGGCGTTGACGGGCGGCAGGATCGATCTGGGCGTGCCGATGGCGGCGTTCACGCAGCCGGATGCCGAAGCGGCGAAGTTCATTTCGATGTTTCCGCACCTGCCGGCGGTGATCGACGGCTCGCAGATGCAGGACGCGGTGCCCACGCTTGCGGTTCTCGCCGCGTTCAACGCCACGCCGGTGCGGTTCGTCGGCATCGCCAATCTCAGGGTCAAGGAGTGCGACCGGATCGCGGCGCTCTCGACCGAGCTCAACCGCATCCGGCCGGGCCTGGCGCGCGAGGAGGGGAACGACCTGGTGGTGACGGGCGATCCCGCCCTCGCGGGGCAGGTGCTGCCGACCCGCATCGAAACCTATGAGGACCACCGCATCGCCATGAGCTTCGCGCTCGCCGGCCTGAGGATCGGCGGCATCACCATCCTCGACCCCGCATGCGTGGGCAAGACCTATCCGGGGTACTGGGAGGCGCTGCGGGGACTGGGGGTGGAGCTGCGGTGAGGAGCGCACGCGCGGTGCGAGCGACAGGCCGGCTCAGGCCGCGACGACCTCGTCGTCCTTGAGGTCGATCTCGCTGATGACCGTGTTGCGCCCGGCGCGCTTGGCGGCGTAGAGGCCGCGGTCGGCACGCTCGATCAGCGAATTCGGCGTGTCGTCGGGACGCAGCTGCGCCACGCCGAACGAAGCGGTGATGCGCCCCAGCTTCTCGTTGGTCGAACGCTTCAGCAGTTCCTTGGCCTGGATCGCCTTGCGGACGTTCTCGGCCACGATGACGGCGCCGTCGATATCGGTCTCGGGCAGGATCGCGGCGAATTCCTCGCCGCCATAGCGTGCCGCGATATTGCGGCCCTTGATGTTGGACTTGAGCGTCATCGCCACGAGGCGCAG
>NZ_JAYRYM010000092.1:0-13799 GCF_041917035.1 Devosia sp.
TACCGGGCCGACAACCGCTTCTCCTCGGTTTCCATCGAGGGCAACGTGTCGGTGACGCTCTGCCGCGACCGCGAGTTCCGCAGCCATTGCGAGCGCATCAACGAGAGCCAGTCGGCGCTCGACGGCTTCCTCGACAACGCCGTGAGCTCGGTTCGCGTCTACTGATCGCCGCTGGCGGATTCCGCGTCGATTTTCTCGGGATTTGCAGATATTTCTTGGGGTGTGCGGCGCCGCCGCCCCAGGGGATACTCATCATGAACCGCATGCGTCAAACCACGCTCGCCGCCTTGGCCGTGCTCGGCACCCTCGCCGTCACGCCCGCCCTCGCGGCCCCGAATGCCTACGTCATCTCCGATACCGTGCTGTACAAGAGCGCCAACGCGAGCTCCCAGCAGGTCAACTACGTCGAGGCCGGGCAATTGGTGATGGCCACCGAGTGCACGACCAACTACTGCTTCCTCGACGTGCCCGGCACCAATGGCTGGATCCGCAAGAGCCTGCTGGGGGCGCTGAAAAAGGGCAAGCCCGCCAACAACGCCCCGTTCAGCTTCAGCCTCGGCATCGGCGCCGACGGCAAGCCCTCGTTCTCGATCGGCGTCGGCAACACCGAGGCCGACGACATCGAGATCGAGGACCCGGAGGTCTGCTTCTTCAAGTCCAAGGGCTACGAGGGCTCCAGCTTCTGCGTCGAACCGGGCGATAGCGACGACTCGCTGCCCGGCAGCTGGGACAACTCCATATCTTCGATCACCGTCGTCGGCGGTGCCGAGGTGGTGGTCTGTTCGGGCGACGACCTGACCGGCACCTGCGCCTCGATCTCCTCGTCGAAGAAGTCGCTGCCGAGCCAGCTCGACAACAAGATCTCCTCCTACGAAGTCGAATAGCCGCAGAGGTGCGCCGCCGCCCGGGTGTCGGCGGCGCTCCCTCCCGGGCTCCGGCACGGCACACCCGACTGCCGCGGACAGGTTTGTTCTGAACCTGAACGAAATCCGACGCGTGGTGTTCAGCGTCGATTCAATCGCGGCATGGTCGTCTCGACCCGTCGGCTCGATGCCGACGGCGTCAACCCAGGAACACACCATGTCTCGCCTCTCTCGCACCCTCATCCTCGGCGCGGTACTTGTCGCGTCCTCGATTGCACCGGCCCTTGCGACACCGGCCCGCCTCACCGTCGGCTCGCCCTGGCGCGATGGGCCCGGGACCGACTACGCGGCGTTGGGCAACCTCGAAGCCGGCACCCGCGTCGACCTGATCTGGTGCGGCACCAGGGCGAACTTCTGTCTCGTCGAGCGTCACGGCAAGAAGGGCTGGGTGCCGCTGGATGCCCTCAATGTTCGCCCCGGCGGCGGTGGCGGCACCGACGACGTGGCCAGCACCGACGGCAAGGTCCTGCCGGGCACCAAGCCCGCTGCCATCGCGACCGAGATCGCCCCCTATTCGCCGCCGGGCGGGCCCACCTTCCACGAGATCGACCGGCCCAAGCTCATCACCAAGTACTGACGCGCCATGGACCGTCGGGCGAGGAGACCGAAGGTTCCCTCGCCGACCGCCCCTTGCTACACCGGTTCGATCCTTCCGAACCGGAGCGCGCGCCATCCCCGACGACCTGAAGATCGGCGACACCGTTCGGATCCCCCTCTCGGCGCTCGAGATCAGCTACGTGCGCAGCCCGGGCCCCGGCGGTCAGAACGTCAACAAGGTGGCGACCGCCGCGCAGTTGCGGTTCGACCTCGCGGGCGCGCCCGACCTCAGCGATGCGGTCAAGGCCCGCGCCGCGCGGCTCGCCGGCACCCGCCTCACCGGGGGTGGCACCATCGTCATCTTCGCCAGCCGGTTCCGCACCCAGCCGCAGAACCGCGACGACGCCATCGCACGCCTGGTGGACCTGCTCGAAACCGCGCTCGTGCCGCCGAAGCCGCGTCGCGCCACCCGGCCCACCCTCGGCTCGAAGCGCCGCCGGCTCGAGGGCAAGGCCCGCCACGGCGAGATCAAGCGCCTGCGCAGCACGCGACCGCCGCTCGGCTGATCGCCTACGTCCCCTTCCCCTCCGGGGCGACCGCGCGGGCGCTTGCCCACAGCACGGCAAAGCACAGCGTGCTGGCGATCCCGACGCCGGCCACCATCGCGACGCTCAATCGCGGCGACGCCAGCGCCGTCGCCAGGGCGAAGACGAAGGGCGCCACCGACGAGACCACCAGCCGGGCGGAACTGATCAGTCCCAGCCGCCGCCCGTAGCCGGCCGTTCCGAACAGGGCGAGCGGCAGCGTTCCCGAGACGATGCTCGAGAGCCCCGAGCCCAGCCCGAACAGCATGGCGAACAGCGCGGCCCCGGGCGCCGACGGCGCACTCAGTGCCAGCAGCACCAGGCCGAGCGGCATCGCCGCCGCGGCGATCACCGCCAGTGCCGGCTGCGACAGGCCGCGCCCGAAGCGCATGTTGACCAGTCGGGCCAGGACCTGCGCCGGCCCGAACAGCGTCGTCACCAGCACCCCCGATCCGCCCAGCCCCAGGGCGGCGAGCATTGGCACCATATGGACGAGGATCGACGACGAGACGAACCCCAGGAGGGCAAAGGCGAGCAGCATCACCAGTTGCGCCCGACCGGCCCGGGCGCCGTCGATCTGCGGCGGCACCTCGGTCGCCCGGCCGTCCGGCCCGCTCGCCCGTTGCCGTCGCGATACCCGCCCAAGCCAGCCATGCACCGGCAGGCAGACCAGCAGGTTGAGCGCGGCGAACACGAGGTAGACCTCGCGCCACCCCAGCGCGCCGTTGAGCAGGGCGGTGAGCGGCCAGAACAGCGTCGAGGCGAAGCCGGCGATCAGGGTCAGCAGCGTGATGCTGCGCTGCGCGCCCAGCGGGTTGATCTGCGCCAGCGCCGCGAAGGCGGTGGAATAGAGCACGAAGGCCGAGGCAACCTCCATGCCGGCCAGCCCCACGAGGAAGCTGAGCCGTTCGGGGGCGAGCGCCGTGGCGACGAGCGCCAGTGCCGCGCCGATCGAGCCGACGCTCATAACGCGCGCCGCGCCGAACCGGTCCGCCGCGGAACCCGCGAGTGGCGCGACCAGGCCGCCCAGCAGCAGCGAGGCCGAAAGCGCGCCATATACCCACTCCTCGGTCCAGCCGAAGGACCGGGCCATCTGCGGCGCCAGCGTGCTGAACGAGTAGTAGAGCGTGCCGTAGCCGACGATCTGCGTCAGCCCCAGCGCCCACACCACCGGCGCCATGCGCGTCGCCGCCGGTGCTGTCGTCGTCATGGTATCGGCTCTTTCGTCAGGCCAGTTCGGCGATAGTGGCATTCTGCCGCGCAACCCCGCAACCGCAGCCATCGGCCCCGGCGGCCTTGGCCACCTCGTCGGCGACACAGCACGACGCGGTCGTCGCTGCCGGCCCTCCGCAGCAACCGCCGGCCGTCCCCGGGGCGAGATCGGTCGAGCACACCCCGGTCTCCGGCAGCACCAGGTGCACCTGCCGCGCCGCGAGCGTATCGCCGGCGAGTTCGGCGACAATCGAGCGCACCTGCTCGTAGCCGGTCGCCATCAGGAAGGTCGGCGCCCGCCCATAGGACTTCGCCCCCACGATGTAGAACCCCGGCTCCGGCTGCGTCAGTTCCACCACCCCATGCGGCGGCACGGTGCCGCACGAGTGCCGGTTCGGATCGATCAGCGGCGACAGCGCCGGCGGCGCCTCGGTCGCCGGGTCGACCGCCACCCGCAGTTCCGACGCCAGCGAGAGGTCCGGCCGGAACCCCGTCGCCACGACGATCCGATCGACGCTGAACCGCGTCTCGAGCCGCCCGACGCTGCCCTCGACCGCGAGCCGGTCGCCCGCCTGCGTCACCCGGCGCGCCGCGAAAGGCGCCAGCACCTCGAGCCGGCCCGCATCGATCGCCGCCTTGGCCCTGAGGCCCAGCGCGCCGCGCTCCGGCAACTGGTCGTTGAGCCCGCCGCCCAGCAGCCTGTCGATCCGGCCGCGCCTGAGCGCCCACAGCACCGCCGTCCCCGGCGCCTCGCGCTGCAGCTCGAGCAGCGCCAGCACGACATTGATCGCCGAATGCCCGCTCCCGACCACCAGCACGGTCTTGCCGGCGTACGCGGCCCGCGCTGCACCCAGCACATCCGGAATGCCGTAGACGATCCGCTCGCCCGCCGCCCGCTCGCCGGGCACCGTCAGGCCGTCGATCCCCATCGGATTGGGCTGCCCCCAGGTGCCGGAGGCATCGATCACCGCCCGCGCCAGCGTCCGCTGCTCGGCGCCGGCCGCGTCGACCCATCGGATGTCGAACGGCGCATCGGCACGCCCGCGATCCGACACCTTGTCGACCCCCTGTCGCGTCACCGCGGTCACCCGCGCGCCGAGCCTCAGGCCGGCCGCGATCTCCGGCACGGCCGCCAGCGGCTCGAGATAGCGTTCGACGATCTCGCCCCCGGTCGGCAGTTCCGTCACCTCCGGCGCGTCCCACCCGGCCTGTTCCAGCAGTTGCCGCGCCGCTCCGGCGATGTTGTATGCCCACGGCGAGAACACCCGCACATGCGCCCATTCCCGCAGCGCCGCGCCGACCCCCGTGCCACGCTCGAACACCAGAGGTGCCAGCCCGCGCCCGACGATTTCCGCCGCCGCCGCAAGGCCCACCGGCCCCGCCCCGATCACCGCCACTGGCAGCTCATTCGACATCTCGGTCTCCGTATTCTGTATTTCTAGAAATTACGAATCTCACGTCAAATCAAGGCTCACGCCGCCGCCACGTCGGCATCGCTCGCACAGGCCGAATCGGCGCAGCACTCGTCCGCCAGGTAGCCGATCAGCGCATTCATCGCCGGATAGTTGGCCCGGCAGATCAGCGTCGTCGCCTGCCGCTCCTGCGTCACCAGCGCCACGTCCATCAGCTTCTTCAGGTGGTGCGACAGCGTCGATGCCGGGATATCGAGCTTCAGCTGCAGCTTGCCCACCGGCAGCCCGTTGCCCCCTGCCCGTACCAGATTGCGATAGATCGCCAGCCGGGTCGGGTTGCCCAGCGCTTCCATCTGCGATGCTGCTGTTTCGATGTTCATGGAACTAGCATACGCGATCCGGCGTCGCCGTCAACGCTATTTCGATAACTACCGAAATAGATACCGCCCCCGCCGTCATCAAACCGTCGTCTCATATCGATATTCCTCGATACATGGAATCATCCGCTGCCACCGAGATCTTCGCCGCCCTCGCCCAGCCCACCCGGCTCGCGGCCTTCCGCCTGATCCTGCGCCACGAGCCGCATGGCCTGCCTGCCGGCGAAGTCGCCCGCCGGCTCGAGGTGCCGCAGAACACCCTGTCCACCCACCTCGCCATCCTCGCCCGCGCCGGCCTCGTTTCGGCCGAGCGCCAGGGCCGCACCATCCTCTACCGCCCCGAGATCGATCGGGTGCGCCAGATCGCCAGCTACCTCGTGTCCGATTGCTGCGGCGGCCGCCCCGAACTCTGCGCGCCGCTGGTCGATGAATTCACCCCCTGCTGCACCCCGTCGCCGGAGCCGAGCTGTGCCTGCTGATCGCGTCTACAACGTCCTCTTCCTGTGCACCGGCAACTCCGCCCGCTCGGTATTGGGCGAAGTGCTGCTCAACCAGCTCGGCGGCGGCCGCTTCCACGCCTATTCGGCCGGCAGCACCCCGAAGGGCCAGGTGCATCCGATGACCATCGAGGTCCTCGAGGAGGCGGGCCTCCCCACCGCGGGTCTGCGTTCGAAGAGCTGGGACGAGTTCGCCGGCCCGGGCGCCCCGGTGATGGATTTCGTCTTCACCGTCTGCGACAACGCCGCCGGCGAGGCCTGCCCGATCTGGCCCGGCCAGCCGATGACCGCCCACTGGGGCATCGAGGACCCCGCCGCAATCGAGCCCGGCTTCAAGCAGCGCGCCGCCTTCGAGGACGCGCTGCGCTTCATGCGCAACCGCATCACCGCCTTCGTCAACCTGCCGATCCAGAGCATCGACCGCATGACCCTGGGCACGCGACTCAAGGACATCGGCGCCATGCCCGGCGCCACCGGCAAGTCGGGCGGCGCCGCCTGATGGACCTCTCCCGCCGCCTTGCCGCCGAGGCGCTCGGCACCGCGCTGCTCGTCGCCACCGTCGTCGGCTCCGGCATCATGGCCGAGCGCCTCACCACCGACACGGCGCTGGCCCTGCTCGGCAACACCCTGCCCACCGGCGCCATCCTCGTGGTGCTGATCACCATCCTCGGCCCCATCTCGGGCGCGCATTTCAACCCGGCCGTGTCGCTGGTCTTCGCGCTCCGCCGCGAACTCGCGCCCCGCGACGCCGCGCTCTACGCCCTCGTCCAGGTGCTGGGCGGCATCGCCGGCACCATCGTCGCACATCTGATGTTCGGCGAGGCGCCGCTGCAGCTCTCCGGGCACATCCGCACCGGCGGCCCGCAATGGTTCGCCGAAGCCGTCGCCGCCTTCGGCCTCGTCGCCGTCATCCTCGCCGGCCTCGTCCACGCCCGCACCGCCATCCCCTGGCTGGTCGGGCTCTACATCACCGCCGCCTACTGGTTCACCGCCTCGACCAGCTTCGCCAATCCGGCCGTCACCCTCGCCCGCGCGCTGACCGCCAGCTTTTCCGGCATCCGCCCACTCGATGCCCCCGGCTTCATCCTCGCCCAGCTCGCTGGCGCGCTGATCGCCCTCGCCGTCTGCGGCTGGCTCCTCGCTCCCTCAAAGGCCACACGATGACCGTCACCATCTACCACAACCCCGATTGCGGCACCTCGCGCAACACCCTCGCCATGATCCGCCAGAGCGGTGTCGAGCCCGTCATCGTCGAATACCTCAAGGCCCCGCCCAGCCGCGCCCGCATCCGCGACCTCGTCGCCGCCGCCGGCCTCACGCTCCGCGAAGCGCTCCGCATCATGGACACCCCCTACGACACCCTCGGCCTCGCCGACCCCGCGCTCGGCGACGACGCCCTCCTCGACGCCATCGAGGCCCACCCCATCCTCCTCAACCGCCCCTTCGTCGAGACCGAGAAAGGCACCCGCCTCTGCCGCCCCTCGGAGCTGGTGCTGGACATCCTCGACAACCCGGACATCGGGCCGTTCGTGAAGGAGGACGGGGAAGTGGTGGTTGACGAGGCGGGGCGAAGGGTGGGGTGAGCGGGACAGGCGACGGTGCCGCTGGCAGGAAACGCGGTCTGCGGATCGCCCATTGCCTTTGAACTCCCCCGCCCAAATCCCGCCACCATCCGGGTGCCAACTTGGTTTGCATCGCAAACACGAGTCATCCCATGACCGACCTCGATCGAGCCCTCGCCGATATCGTCGAAATCCGCAGCCGGCTGGCGCTGTCCAGCACCTTCCTGGGCTTGGGTCCGGCGGCGCTGGCCGGGTCGGGCGTGCTGGCCTTCGGCGTGGCGCTGGCGCAATCGCTGCTGCCGGGCACCAGCGATCCCCTCGCCTATTTCGCCGCCTGGGTGGCGACCGCGATGGCCTCCTGCGGCCTGATCGGCGGCGAGATGCTGCGGCGGGCCGAGCGCCATCACGGCGGGCTGGCCGACCAGATGATCCGCGAGGCGGTGCTGCATTTCGTCCCCGCCGGGGTGGCCGGCGCGGCGCTGCTCGCCTTCTTCGCCCGCTTCGCGCCGGCCGACCTGTGGATGCTGCCCGGCCTCTGGCTGGTTCTGGTCAGCCTCGGCATCTTTGCCGCGTCCCGCTCGCTGCCGCGCGCCATGCCGCTGGCCGGCGCCTGGTACTTCGTCTGCGGCTTCGCCGTGCTGCTGCTTGCGGCCGAGAACCACGCCCTCTCGCCCTGGCTGATGGGCCTCCCCTTCGCCATCGGCCAGTTGCTGGTCGCCTCCATCGTCCATCGCGCCGGCGAGGCCGACAATGTCGGCTGATGCCCCCTTCGCCTACCAGGGCCTCGACCGCGTCATCCACGAGAAGGCGCGGCTGGGTATCCTCACCTCGCTCGTCGGCCGCCCCGACGGACTCGCCTTCAGCGACCTGATGAAGCTGTGCGGCCTGACCCAGGGCAACCTCAACCGCCACCTGACCGTGCTGGAGGAGGCGGGCCTGGTGAGCGTCGAGAAGGGTTACGAGGCCAGGCGACCGCGCACCGACATCCGCCTCACCGTTCTTGGCCGGCAGCGCTTCCTCGACTATCTGGCGGTGCTCGAGCGGGTCGTCCGCGATGCGCAGGCGCGGGACCCCGCCGCCGCTCCCGCCGCTCCGGACCGCCCCCCCGACACACGCCGCCGCCTCCGCCCAGCCTGACCCCGAGCACAGTCCGCCCCACCCAAGGCGGCCCGCCGTCCCCTGCCGACCACCCGCCGACCGCCGACCGACTGCCGACGACCGACTGCCTACTCCCGACTGCCTACTCCCTACTCCCTACTCCCTACTCCCGACTGCCGACTGCCGACTGCCGACCCACCCCCAATTTAAAGGTTTGCAATGCAAACTACTCTCCATACCAAACTCCACGTCGCCATCATCATGGACGGCAATGGCCGCTGGGCTGAGGAGCGCGGATTGCCGCGACCCGACGGGCACCAGGTCGGGGCCGATGCGGTGCGCGCCATCGTCCGGGCCGCGGTGGAGCACCGGGTGAGCGCCCTCAGCCTCTATGCCTTTTCGAGCTATAACTGGCAGCGCCCGCCGGCCGAAGTGGCCGGGCTGATGGGCCTGCTGCGGCACTTCCTGCTGGTCGAGGTGCCGTGGCTGCGCGATTTCGGCGTTCGCATCACCGTGCTCGGCCGGCGCGATCGCCTGCCGATCGGCCTCGCCAAGGCCATCGGGCATGCCGAGGCCTCGACCCGCGACGGGCGCCGCCTGCACCTGAGGATCGCCATCGATTATTCCGCGCGCGATGCCATCCTCGCCGCCGCGGCCGATCACCTCACCGCCGACGAATTGTCCGGGCGGCTCGACACGGAGGATGTCGACCTGATGATCCGCACCGGCGGTGACCAGCGCCTCAGCGACTTCCTGCTCTGGGAGAGCGCCTATGCCGAGTTCTACTTCACCAGGGTCAAGTGGCCCGACTTCGGTCCCGACGACTTTGCCGCCGCCCTCGCGGACTACCATCGCCGCACCCGCAGCTTCGGCGGCGTGGTGGAGGCGGGCGCGGCGGCGGCGCCGCATTGATGTGACCGGCAAGCGCAGTACGTCAGGTCAGCGCCCTGCGGCAGCCGGCCGGACTCGGGGGGTCGCCGCCGTCTCCCGAGGGGAGAGAAGGTCGCCCCCTACCAGTGCCGGAAATAGCCCATCAGCATCAGGTTCACCGCCACCAGCACCGCGAACACGCCGGCCCAGAACCACAGGCCGGCGACGACCAGCCCGAGGGCGGCGACGGCGAACATGCCGAGCTTGAACCAGAGCAGCGCCGGCATCGCCAGCCGTCGCTTCGAGCGCGGCGCGGCGAACACTGCCCACAGCCCGACGAAGGCCGCGGCGGCCAGGGCGGCGCCGACCAGCCGCAGCCAGCTGTCCGGCAGCAGCGCGGCCAGCAGCACGAAGCCGGCCAGCGCCACCAGTTCGAGCAGGAAGGCCAGCGCCAGGTTGGCCATCTCGAAGCGCGAGCGTGGACGGCGTGGCGCGGGAGGCGTGTCGTGCCGATGGGCGTGGGCCCGGTGGCCGGTATGCGCTTTGCTGTGGCTCATGGTGCAATTCAAGCACAAGGCGCGCGCCGGGGAAATCCCGTCCGCAACGTTCCCCGTTCCCACTCCGTTCCTGCCGTGCTAGCCTGCCGGCATCGCTGCATCCTGCTGACACACCCTGACGCGACGCCTATCTATGGTGTCCGTTGCCGCCCCTTCGCCGCCCGAGACCGACCATGGCCGCCGACAAGAAACCCGCCCGCGAACCCGCCACCTTCTCCATCGACGATTTCATCGGCGAGATCGAGAAGGCCGAAGCGGCCGACCTGAACAAGCGCCTGCCGCAGGAGCGGCTGAAGAACAAGCGGGCACTCGACAACGCCGCCCGCCGCGCTGCCGAGGCCGCCGGCACCGGTATCCAGCCGCTGGTGCCGCAGCCCTTGGAAAAACCCAGGAAATCCGCCCGCAGCGCGGCGACGGGCATGGCGCTCAAGGCGCCGAAATCCAAGGCCAACTCCGTCGACCGCCCGGATTTCGGCGGCTTCGGCGAATCCGACCAGGCCGGCTTCGGTCATGTGCCCTCCTCCCGGGCGACCGCCCGCGGCATCAGCCGCGCCGCTGCCAAGGACCCTGCCGTGCTCGAGCAGTTGCGCGGCGCGCTGGCCACCGCGGTGCAGGGCGCGCCACAGGCCAAAGTCACCGGCAAGGCGAAAGTCCCCGGTAGCTCGTCGAAGAAATCCGTCGCCCTGCCCGGCCAGAGTCTCGCCGGCGCGCAGACGGTCGGCATCTCGGCCACGGTGAAGGCGCTCGAGGACATCATCCTGCACGGCCGCAAGGAGGTGGAGGGCAATACCGAGTGGAAGCCGCACCGCCCGCTGCCGCGCGAGAAATCCGAGGGCGGCATCCCGTTCCGGCTGGTCACCCCCTACGAGCCGGCCGGCGACCAGCCGACCGCCATCGCCGATCTCGTCGAGGGCGTCGACAATGGCGAGACCGACCAGGTGCTGCTCGGCGTCACCGGCTCGGGCAAGACCTACACTATGGCGCAGACCATCATGCGCACGCAGCGCCCGGCGCTGATCCTCGCCCCCAACAAGACGCTGGCAGCGCAGCTCTACGGCGAGATGAAGTCGTTCTTCCCGGAGAACGCCGTCGAATACTTCGTCTCCTATTACGATTACTACCAGCCCGAGGCCTATGTGCCGCGCACCGACACCTATATCGAGAAGGAATCGACCATCAACGAGCAGATCGACCGCATGCGCCACGCCGCGACGCGCGCCCTGCTCGAGCGCGACGACGTCATCATCGTCGCCTCGGTCTCCTGCATCTACGGCATCGGCTCGGTGGAAGACTACACCGCCATGACCTTCGACCTGCGCAAGGGCCAGAAGGTCGACCAGCAGCAATTGCTGCGCTCGCTCGCCCAGCTGCAGTACAAGCGCGGCGACGCCGGCTTCACCCGCGGCACCTTCCGCGTGCGCGGCGACACCATCGAGCTGTTCCCCGCCCACTACGAGGATGCCGCCTGGCGCATCACGCTGTTCGGCAACGAGATCGAGCAGATCGCCGAGTTCGACCCGCTCACCGGCAAGAAGAGCTCGGACCTCACCCATATCCGCATCTTCGCCAATTCCCACTACGTGACGCCGCGCGCCACGCTCACCGGCGCCATCAAGGAAATCCGCAAGGAGCTCGCCGCCCGCCTGCAGGAGCTGAACGGCGCCGGCCGCTTCCTCGAGGCGCAAAGACTCGAACAGCGGTGCCTGTTCGATCTCGAGATGATGGAAGCCACCGGCTCCTGCGCCGGCATCGAGAACTATTCGCGCTATTTCTCCGGGAGGAAGCCCGGCGAGCCGCCGCCGACCCTGTTCGAATATCTCCCCGACCATGCGCTGGTCTTCATCGACGAAAGCCACGTCACCGTCGGCCAGCTCGGCGCCATGTATCGCGGCGACCTCAGGCGCAAGGCCACCCTCGCCGAATACGGCTTCCGCCTGCCCTCGGCCATGGACAACCGCCCGCTCCGCTTCGAGGAGTGGAACGCCATGCGCCCGCAGACCGTCTACGTCTCGGCCACCCCCGGCGCCTGGGAGATGGAGCAGGCCGGCGGCGTCTTCGCCGAGCAGGTCATCCGCCCCACCGGCCTGATCGACCCGCCGGTCGAGATCCGCCCGGCCAAGACCCAGGTCGACGACGTCGTCGACGAGATTCGCCAGGTCAGCAAGGCCGGCTACCGCACGCTGGTCACCGTGCTCACCAAGCGCATGGCCGAGGACCTCACCGAATACCTGCACGAGCAGGGCATCCGCGTGCGCTACATGCACTCCGACATCGACACCATCGAGCGCATCGAGATCATCCGCGACCTCCGGCTGGGCGGCTTCGACGTGCTGGTCGGCATCAACCTCCTGCGCGAAGGCCTCGACATCCCCGAATGCGGCCTCGTCGCCATCCTCGATGCCGATAAGGAAGGCTTCCTGCGCTCGGAAACCTCGCTGATCCAGACCATCGGCCGCGCCGCCCGCAACGTCGACGGCCGCGTCATCCTCTACGCCGACCACGTCACCGGCTCGATGGACCGCGCCATGGCCGAAACCAACCGGCGCCGCGAAAAGCAGGTCGCCTACAACCTCGCCAACGGCATCACCCCGCAAAGCGTCAAGTCCAACATCCAGAACATCGTCGACTCGGTCTACGAGCAGGACCACGTCACCGTCTCGATCGGCAAGGACAAGTCCGGCAAGGAAAAAGTCCAGGCCGGCGCCAACCTCGCCGCCGTGATCAAGGACCTCGAGCGCGAGATGCGCGAAGCCGCGACGAACCTGGAATTCGAAAAGGCCGCCCGGCTGCGCGACGAGATCAAGCGGTTGAGGGAGATGGAACTGGACGTGCTGGACGCCAAAGTGACGGACGACGCCTAGTCGACGAAGGCGCACCGGCACCGCAGTCGTCGCTCCCTCCCGGCCGAAGGCGGGGAGGGGGGACCATGCGCAGCATGGTGGGTGGGCCCTCTCGAAGCGCACCGGACCAGGCAAGGCGGGGTGTGTGGAAGGGCATGGGACCTTCAAGGCGCGCCGACGCCGCAGTCGGCGCTCCCTCCCGGCCGAAGGCGGGGAGGGGGGACCATGCGCAGCATGGTGGGTGGGCCCTCTCGAAGCGCGCCGGACCAGGCAAGACAGGGCGGAGGAACCCGCCCGACAGTCACGGAGAACCCGATGAGCATCGCCCGCTCCCGTTCCCTCCGTCGCAGCCTGTCGCCCGCCGAGGCACGGCTGTGGAACGCCCTGCGCACCGGCGACCTCAAGCCCTGGCACTTCCGCCGCCAGGTCGGCGTCGGGCCATACTACGCCGATTTCGCCTCGCTCGGCGCCGCCCTCATCGTCGAGGTCGACGGCTCCGGCCACTTCACCGACGAGGCCGGCGCCTACGACGCACGCCGCGACGCCTTTCTCCGCTCGAAGGGCTTCCGCGTCCTGCGCGTCACCACGTCGGACGTGCTCAACCGCCTCGACAGCGTCTACGCCGCCATCCTCGCCGCCCTGCCCACCCCCTGACCCACCGACGCGGCACTCGTCGCTCCCCCCGGCCGCAGCCGGCACCAATGCCGCAGTCGTCGCTCCCTCTCGGCCAAAGGCCGGGAGGGGGGACCAGCGCAGCTGGTGGGTGGGCCCGCGCCAGCCTCACCCATCCCCACCCCACCCACCGCCCTCCGGGCGGTCCCCCCTCCCCGCCGTCCCGGCGAGGAGGGAGCGCCGACTGAAACACCGCAGCCGGCACCAATGCCGCAGCCGGCACCAATGCCGCAGTCGTCGCTCCCTCCCGGCCGCAGGCCGGGAGGGGGGACCAGCGAAGCTGGTGGGTGGGCCGGCGCCACCCTCGCCCATCCCCACCCCACCCCCCGCCCTCCGGGCGGTCCCCCCTCCCCGCCGTCCCGGCGAGGAGGGAGCGCCAACCGAAACACCGCAGCCGGCACCAATGCCGCAGTCGTCGCTCCCGCTCGGCCAAAGGCCGGGAGGGGGGACCAGCGCAGCTGGTGGGTGGGCTCGCGCCACCCTCGCCCATCCCCGCCCCACCCCCCGCCCTGCGGGCGGTCCCCCCTCCCCGCCGTCCCGGCGAGGAGGGAGCGCCGACTGAAACACCGCAGCCGGCACCAATGCCGCAGTCGTCGCTCCCTCTCGGCCAAAGGCCGGGAGGGGGGACCAGCGCAGCTGGTGGGTGGGCCGGCGCCAA
>NZ_JAYRYM010000093.1:0-13712 GCF_041917035.1 Devosia sp.
GGCAAAGTCACTGCCGGTTCAAGGCGGTAGCGCTAGGGTGCCAATCAGCGTCACGGAGGCTCCGGCCTCCACGGGGAAGACGAAAGGAACCCAACGCGGTCGCCGACCGCACATCAGGAGACTGGACATGAACAAGCTCGCGCTTGCCGCTCTGGCGGCCATATCGCTCAGTGCCGTTTCAACCCTTCCCGCATCGTCCCAGGCCATCATCACGGCCGTGCCGAACTACAACAAGGTGCCGAACACGCCTGGCTACCAGTGCGACGAGCAGATCGGCTACCTGAAGCGCGTCCACCGCGCCGAGGTCGCCGCCGTCGACGACCGCTACCGCGTGTGGGTCACCGAGCTATGCCCGACCTTTGGCCTGCTCCGCTCGGAGGGCAACGCTGCCTACCTGCGGACCACCATCGCCGACAATGACGTGCTGGCCGAGGCGCTGCAGCGCCGGGCCTACTCGGCCGACGACGTGTTCGCCGTCCGCATGATGGGCGACGGCACGGTCGCCCTCTACGTCCACCGCTTCGGCCGCTGAGCCGGCGGGCCATCACTCGATATCAGCAGGGCGTGCGCCGCGGGGCGTGCGCCCTTCGTCGTTTTCCGGGGGGCGCTTCCGGGCGTCCCGGGCCATGAACGCAGTCTGAATGGCCACCTCAGCACCGGTTCAAGCCGGGTGCGGCATAACCGCTCCAACAGATCGAACTCCGGCACCGAAAGGACGCCATCATGAACCGCCACCAGGAAAAACTGCTCGTCGCCACTCTCGCCGGGCTGATCATCGCCGGCGCCGCCACCTTTGCCATCCAGCCCGCGCTGGCCGCCGGCTACGATGTCGACGGTCCCGCCCAGATCACCGGCGTCGAGGACTGGGACGTGCTGAACGTGCGCAAGTGGCCCGCCTCCTATTCCATGCAGGTCGGCGCGCTCGAGCCCCAGACGAGCGTCTGGGTGGAGCGCTGTATCATCGCCCCGCAGGGCGGTTCGGACTGGTGCCTCGTCGAGCAGCAGGACACCCGCGGCTGGGTGAACGCGCGCTACCTGACCCAGATCTACGACGCCGATATCTGAGTTCCTCCCGGCCCCCGGCGGCATGCAAGCGCCGGACGGCCTCCCTGACTGGCCTGACCTCCTACACGTTGACTTTCGCGGCCCGGTAGCGTTCCAGAAGGAACCTCCGGGCCCTTTTCTTTCGGGAGTCGCCAGTGGACGCCAACCCCATCCTCGTCGAGCAGACGCGCGGCGACTATGTCGAGAACCGCCACCGCGGCGCGCTGGTCGTGGCCGACGCCACGGGAAGCATCGTCGTGGCGCTCGGCAATATCGACCGCCCGGTATTTCCGCGCTCGGCGATCAAGTCGATGCAGGCGCTCGCCATGGTCCGGTCCGGGGCGCTCGGACGCTTCGGGCTCAGCGACGAGGAACTGGCGCTGGCCTGCGCCAGCCATCACGGCGAGGACGTGCATGTCGAGGGCGTCACGCACTTTCTGAGCCATATCGGGCTCGGGGCCGAGGCGCTCGAGTGCGGCGCGCACGCCCCGAGCAATGCCCGGGCGCGCGAAGCGCTGCGCCGCGCCGGCCGCGAACCGAGCCCGCTGCACAACAACTGCTCGGGCAAGCACTCGGGCATGCTGTCGGTGGCGCAGGCCCTCGGCGTCGATCCGCACGGCTATGTCGAGCGCACCCATCCGGTGCAGGTGGCCGTGCGCGAGGCCATCGAGACGGTGGTCGGCGAACCGCTGAGCGTCGACCGCTGCGGCGTCGATGGCTGCTCGATTCCGACCTGGGCCGCCCCGCTGCGCGCCTTCGCCCGGGGCTTCGCCCGCATGGCCACCGGCACCGGGCTGCCGACCGATCTCGCCGCCGCTGCCCGCCGCGTCTTCGATGCGGCCACGACTCATCCGCTGCTGGTGGCGGGCACCGATCACCTCGATACCGTGATCATGCAGGCCTTTGGCGGCCGGGTGATGCAGAAGGGGGGAGCCGAGGGCGTGCAATGCGGCGCCATCCGCGACCGCGGCTGGGGCTATGCGCTGAAGATCGACGACGGCAACATGCAGGCGAGCCAGCTGGCGGTCGCCAACCTGCTGGCCCGCCTTGCCGACCCCGATGCGGCGCAGCGCGCCGTGCTCGAGCGCTTCACGCGCCACGCCGTCAAGAATGTCCGCGGCCTGTCGGTCGGCGAGATGCGACCGGCCGCCGCACTGCATTTCTGAACCCAAGACGGACGCCGGCACGGCCGTCCCATCTGCACCGACCCGGCGCGTCCGCCGGCCCACTGGAGGATCACTTGCGTTTCGCTGTCGCCGTCGCCGTCGTCGCCCTTGCCGCTGCCGCTTCCATCCAGACCGGACTCGCCGGTGAGCCCTACACCCCGGCCAGGCTGAAGCCGGCCGAGACCGTCGACCCGCCGGCCGAACTGCTCGACATGGCCCGGCAGTTCCTCGAGGCCGTTCAGAAGGGGGACGGCGACCTGATCGACGCGGCCATCGCCGACAAGGTCACCGCCATCGACGGGGCGCTCGAACTGACAGTGAAGCGGCGCAAGGAGGTGCTGGGCCCCTATGACCGGATCGAGGACATGCTGGTGGCGCTCGCCAACTATATCGGCGGCATCTACGAGCAGCCGGCCGATGGCGGCGACGCGACGCCCTTCGCCATCGAGGCGGAGCGCGAGTACATCGTCGGCTCGCTGACCGACGGGCAGTCCTGGGGCACCGACCCGATGCTCAAGGGGGCGATCTGCACCTATGCCTATCGCAGCTTCGATGCCGCGGCGGTCGGCAGCCTGGCCGAGACGCTGAACACGGCGAGCTCGAGCTTCTTTTATGTCGATGCGCCGGCCGCGCTGCTGGCCGAGCCGAAGGCGGGTGCGCCCATTGTCGCGACGCTCGAGACCGACCGGCTCTACGGCCTCGACTACAAGACCGACGCGCCGGGCCGCTGGATTGCCGTGCACCTGCCGGAGGGCGGCTCCGGCTTCGTCAATTTCGACGAGGTCGCGCTGGAAAAGCCCTATGCGGCCGGCATCTGCTTCTCGAAGGGCAAGGATGGCAAGTGGGTGATGTCGGCGCAGGTGTCGACGAGCCTGTAGACGGAGTCCGGGGGCGCAAGGGGACCGCCCCTCTGTCAAACCACCCGGTTGCCGGCGAGGCTCACATGCGGGTATTTCGCCGCATCGCGCACGAGGTCGTCGCTCGCCACCCGCTCCCATTCGAGGCCGACAATGGCCTGGTCGAGGACGTCCGCGACGAGGTTGCCGGTGATGCTCACCGGGCCGATGGCCGGATCGCGGACGACCGAAACGCCGATGCCGGTGTTGACGCCGCGCACGATATTGTCGGCGATCACGACGTTGCGCAGGAACGGGCCGTTGCCGGCACGGATGCCCATGCCCACGACGCTGTGCACGGTGTTGCCGGTAATCGCGGTATCGGCCTCGGCATAGATGCCGACCGGCCGGGTGTCGGGATTGACCTCCGAGCGCTCGCGGATGTTGCGCACGATGTTGCCGGAGACGGTCGCCACCTCGCCGCCCGAATCCATGTTGGTCACCGAGATGCCCAGCGCCGCCCCGTCGACGATGTTGTCGGCGATCACCGAGCCGGTGAAGGCGAACTCGGAAAAGATCGCGACCTCGCCCGAGTTGGCGCACAGATTGCCCGAAACGATGACGTTGCGTGTCGCGTTGAGGCGGATGGCGGTGAACGCGCAGTCCCGGATCCGGTTGTCGGCGATGATCACGTCGTCGCAGCGGAAGATGTTGATGCCGTTGCCGTTCTGGCCGTTGCCGCCATTGCTGGCGCCGATCCCGGAAATGGCGTTGCCGGCAATCGTCGAGCTGCCGCTGCGGCCGGCATTGCCCCACACGAGGATGCCGCCATTGCCGCAGCCGACGATGCGGTTGCCGGTCAGCGTCAGGCCGCGGCTGTCGAGCGAGAAGATGGCGGCGAGGGCGTGGCCGGAAAAGTCGCAGCCGCTGATCTCGGCCGCCGCATCGTGGATGGCGATGCCGCTGGCCCCGCCGCCGGCGAACTCGCAGCCGGAGATGACGACGCGGTCGCTGGCCTCGATCTCGATGAGGCCGGTTTCGCCGCCCTGTGGCCCGCCGCCGCTGCCGGGACCGAAGCGGATGCCCTCGAAGCGGACATGGGCGCTGCCCGAGACCCGGACCACCGGCCCCGCGCCGGCGGCGCCGAGCACGGTGCCGCCCGGCACGCCCGTCACCAGGATGCTCGAGGGCACGTGCAGGTTCTGCACGAGGTAGGTTCCCGAGGGCAGGAACAGCGGTCGGCCCTCCGACGCGGCCCGCAGCAGCGCGTCCTGCATCGGCCCGCTCTGGTCGTCCGGCGAGCCGGGAACGAGATTGAGCGCCGTGGCGTCGAGCATCTGCGCCCGCGCCGGGGTGGCGAAGGGCAGTGCGGCCAGGCCGATGAGGATGTGGCGGCGCCTCGGGTGCATGGGGGCGAGTGTAGGCGCGCGAGGGTTAATGGGCGGTTGGGGTGGCTGCGACGCCCCCTCCAGCGGCTGCGCCGGTCCCCCTCCCCCGTGAACGGGGGAGGATCGGCTGGGGCGCGATGTCGCCGTTCGCCGATGGTTGTGCCTGGCGAAGGCACCCGGCTATAAGGCTGGACCCAGCACGAATCCGCGGTAAGGCTCCATGCTCGTTCCCGACAAGATCTATCTCGGCACCAGCACGCGGCCGGAATACCTGACGCTGAAATACGGCAACCGGCACGGACTGATCACCGGGGCGACTGGCACCGGCAAGACGGTGACCCTGCAGATCATGGCGGAGAGCTTCTCGGCCGCCGGCGTGCCGGTGTTCTGCGCCGACGTGAAGGGCGACCTCAGCGGTATCGGCGCCATGGGCGAGCCGAAGGACTTCCTGCTCAAGCGGGCCGCCGATATCGGCTTTGCCGAGGAGTATCGCAACGACCGGTTCCCGACCATTTTCTGGGACCTGTTCGGGCGCCAGGGCCACCCGGTGCGCACCACCATCTCAGAAATGGGCCCGCTGCTGCTCAGCCGCATTCTCGATCTCAACGATACCCAGGAAGGCGTGCTCAACATTGCCTTCAAGTACGCCGATGACCAGGGCCTGCTGCTGCTCGACCTCAAGGACCTCAGGGCCCTGCTGATCGAGGTGGCGCAGAACAGCGCCGAAATCTCGGTCACCTACGGCAACGTGGCGACGGCGACGGTGGGTGCGGTGCAGCGGGCGCTGCTGGTACTCGAGCAGCAGGGCGGCGACCAGTTCTTCGGCGAGCGGGCGCTCGAGATCGCCGACCTGATGCGGACGGCGACCGACGGGAGGGGCGTCATCTCGGTGCTGGCGGCGGACGAACTGATGCGCTCGCCGCGCCTCTACGCCACCTTTCTGCTCTGGCTGCTGTCGGAACTGTTCGAGGAACTGCCGGAAGTGGGCGATCCGGACCGGCCCCGGCTGGTCTTCTTCTTCGACGAGGCGCACCTCTTGTTCGACGATGCGCCCAAGGCGCTGGTCGACAAGGTGGAGCAGGTGGTCAAGCTGGTGCGCTCCAAGGGTGTCGGCGTCTACTTCGTCACGCAGAACCCGGTCGATATCCCCGAGGCGGTGCTGGCCCAGCTCGCCAACCGCGTGCAGCACGCGCTGCGCGCCTACACGCCGCGCGAGCAGAAGGCGGTGCGCGTCGCCGCCGAGACCTTCCGGCCCAACCCCGATTTCTCGACCGAGGAGGTGATCACCCAGCTCGGCACCGGCGAGGCGCTGGTCTCGGTGCTGGAGGACAAGGGCATCCCTTCGATCGTCGGGCGCACCCTGATCCGGCCGCCCTCGTCGCGGCTCGGGCCGATCCTGCCGGAGGAGCGTCGGGCCCTGATCGCCAACTCGCCGGTGGCGGGCGTCTACGACACGCCGATCGATCGCGACTCCGCCTTCGAGGTGCTGGGCCGCAAGGCAAAGGAGAAGCAGGACGCCGAGGCCGCCGTGCGGCAGGCAGAGGTGGAACAGAAGCGCCGGGAGGCAGAGGCCCGGGCCGAACGGACGACGGCGCCACGGCGTTCGACCCGCGCCTCGCCGATGGAGGCGACCCTCACCTCGCTCGGGCGGTCGGTCGCCAACAGCCTCGGGCGCGCCCTGGTCCGCGGCATCCTCGGGAGCCTGACCCGTGGCCGCTAGCCCGGCCCCCGCCGGCCGGACGCTGGCGGTCTTCGCATCGGACAAGGGGCCCGGTGATCCCGAGCGGGCGCCGATCATGTCGCAGGTCGGCACCATCCTCGCCCGGCACGGCATGCGGATCGTCTGTATCGCCGACGAGACCCTCGACACCATCCCGCTGGTACAGGCCGCTCGTTCGGCCGGCGGCGAGGTGCTGTTGGTGGCCGACGAAGGCTTCGTGCCGCCGGCGGCGCTGGGCGGTCTCGCCATCGAGCGGATCGACGATCCCGAGGCCCGGCTCAGGCGGGTGGGCGACCTGGCGACCTGCTTCGTCGGCCTGCCGGGCTCGCTGGCTTCGGCTGCAGGGCTCTACCGCGCCTGGCAACGGGTCGGGGCGGGGGCGAGCGGCAAGCCGGTGGTGCTGCTCAACCGCAACCGCGCCTTCGAGGCGATGCGCGGCATGGCCGCCGACATCCTCAGCCACTCGGTGCAGCACTCCGACCGCATCGTGGTCTTCACCGACAATGTCGAGGACCTGTGGAACAAGGTGAGCTGGGCCCTGGGCGTGGCCCGGTAGCCCGGCCAGAAGAATCAGCCCTGCGGCTGCGGTCGCGGACCGAAGAGCTGGATGACATTGCCGTGCCGGGCGAAATCGGGCCGCAGCACCGCCGCCCGGCGCGCCGGCGACACGGCCCTGCGCGGCGCGCGGCGCGCCAGCCGCGCTGTGATCCGCTCGAGCAGGTATTTCGGCGACATCGGCTTGACGATGACCTCGTCGATGCCGGCGGCGATGCACAGGTTCTTGGTCTCGGGGGTGACGCTCGAGGCCAGCGCGATGACCTGGAAGTCG
Source organism: Devosia sp. (assembly GCF_041917035.1). Classification (GTDB taxonomy): domain Bacteria; phylum Pseudomonadota; class Alphaproteobacteria; order Rhizobiales; family Devosiaceae; genus Devosia_A. The sequence continues at coordinate 6,984 of NZ_JAYRYM010000093.1, forward strand.
GGCCGCTCGATCCCCGGATCGGCGCGCAGGTCGCGGGTGACGAGATCGGCGCGGGCGTTCTCGGCGTCGAAATCGGTGACCACCAGGTCGACCGGGGCGAGACGCATGTAGATCTGCAGCGCCAGTTCCGATTCGAACGGGCGGACGCGATGGTTCGGTGCGGAGGCGACGACCATCGAGAGGATCGAGCTCAGCGCCGGATTGGCGACGAGAATGGCAATGGTCCTGGTCGGCTCGGCCACGACGCCCTCCCGTGCGGCCCGGTCAATGGTTAACAATTCGTTACCATTGTTCCGTGCGCCGGGGAAGCGGCCGCGCGCGGAACGAAGCCCGGCGCCCCTCAGGCGGTGCTGGCGCGCCTGTGTCCCGATACCTCTGAGCCGGCACCACGCTGCAGGGCGAGGAAGCGGAGCGCCGCGAGGAAGGTGACCGTGCCCATCGCCAGCAGCGCGACCTGGAAGTCGATCACGCCCAGGGCCGCGGCACCGCGACCCAGTTGCGACAGGTTGAGACAGGCGGCGCCGAGCGCCACGCCGAGCACCATCGACAGCTGCTGCGACATGCTCGAGATGGTGGTCGCCGAACTGCGCTGGGCGGCATCGACATCGGCGAAGGCGAGGGTGGCGAGCGCGGTGAACTGCATGGAGCGCGTCGCGCCGGCGATGAACAGCACCGCGACGGTCAGCGGGTAGGGCGTCGACGGCCCGAGCAGGGCGCAGGCGGCGACCGACAGGCCGGCGAGGCAGCCATTGACCACGAGCACCGAGCGGAAGCCGAACCGCCTGAGCGTCGGCGTGGTGATGGCCTTGATGGCGAGGTTGCCGAAGAAGTAGGCGACCACCAGCCCGCCGGCCGACAGCGCATCCATGCCGAACGCCACCTGGAACATCAGCGGCAGCAGGAAGGGCGTGGCATTGATCGCGGCCCGCAGCAGCGCCCCTTCCCGGGCATCGGTGGCGGCAAAGGTCGGAATGCGCAGGGTCCTCAGCTCGATCAGCGGGTGCGACTGGCGCAGCAGCCACCACACGGCGGCCACCCCGCAGAGCAGCCCCGCGCCCACCAGCCCCGTTGCCCAGGCGAGGGGCAGCGTGCCCTGCACCATCGCATCGAAGCCGTAGAGCAGGCTGGCCAGCGTCACCCCGGTGAGCACGAAGCCGCCGGCATCGAAGGGGCGGCGGCGAAACTCCCGGTCGGTCTCGGCGATGCGCGCCACGAGGACGAAGGCGAGGATGCCGAGCGGGATGTTGATCCAGAAGTTCCAGTGCCAGGAGACGTATTCGGTGAGGAAGCCGCCGAGCGCCGGCCCGATCACCGGCGCGAACAGCGCCGGCCAGATGGTCAGCCCGATGGCGGCGACGATCTCGGACTTCTGCGCCGCGCGCAGCACGATCATCCGTCCGACGGGAAACAGCACCGCACCGCCGGCCCCCTGCAGCGCCCGCGCCACGGCGAACTGGCCCAGGTCCTGGGCGAGGCCGCACAGCACCGAGGTGAGGGTGAAGGCGGCGATGGAGGCGAGGAAGACGCGCTTGGCACCGAAGGTGTCGGCGAGCCAGGCCGCCGCCGGGATGCAGATGGTGACGGCCAGCATGTAGATGGTGACGCCGAGGCTCATCTCGAGCGTGCCGACGCCGAAGTCGCGGGCCATCTGCGGCAGGGCGGTGACGATGATCACCCCGTCCAGCATCTGCATGAACAGGGCGGCAGCCACGACGAGCGCGACGTTGCGGGAATGCGGCGTGAGGACGGGGGGCATGGCGGCGGTGGGAGATGGCAGGGAACGCGGCGCGCCGGCAGCGGCCACTGTCAGTCACCCTCGCATGGATCGACCGGACAGGCCACAGCAATTGACCGGCCGTCCTGCTGTTGACGGCCGTCACAACCGGCGCTGTCGAAAGGTGAGAGCCTTTGCTCGGTTGCACTTTGGCGGAACGAGGAAAGGACGATTGCCATGCATGCGCATACGACTGGACTTGGGGCCGGCCTTCTGGCCGCAATGCTGCTGGGCACCGCACCGGCCCTGGCGGTACCCGCCGAGGCGTCGGGAGCCGTCAATGTCCGCTCCGGCCCCGGGACGGGCTACGATATCGTCGACCAGCTCGTGGCCGGCGAAGACGTCGACGTGGTCGAATGCAACGCTGCGGGCACCTGGTGCCGGATCGTCCATTCCGGTCCCGATGGCTGGGTCTCGCGCAGCTATCTCGATGCTCCCGCCGACGCCGGTGACGGCGAGATCGAGTGGGGCGTGGTGATCCCTCTGCCGGGCGGCGGTTCGATCACCTTCGGATCGCCCGGCTTCGAGGACGATGGCGGCGGCGATGGCGGTGGAGGAGGCGGCGTTGCCCGCGCCTGTTTCTACGACCTGCCCAACTACGCGGGCGCCAGTGCCTGCGTGGATGCAGGCACCCATGTGCCGAACCTGCCGGGTGTGTGGAACAACCGCATCACCTCGCTGCAGGTGGAGGGCGGGGCCAGCGTGACGCTGTGCCAGAACCCGGCCTATGGCGGCTTCTGCAACACGTTCGGCGCGGATGTGCCGATGCTGGGCGGGCCGCTGAACAACCAGGCCTCGTCCTACGACGTGACCCCGCCGGCCTTGCCGCGCGTCTGCGTCTACGACCTCGCCAACTTCCAGGGTGACGGCGTTTGCGTCAATGCCGGGGCCAGCGACACCGGTATCGCGCCGGCCTGGAACAACCGGGTGACCTCGATCCGCATCTTCGGTGGGGCGCACATCCGGCTGTGCCAGAACCCGAACTATGGCGGCTTCTGCAACGTGTTCGCCGGCGATGTGCCGACGCTGGGCGGCGCACTGAACGACCAGGGCTCGTCGTATCAGACGTGGTAGCTCACGGCGCGGCGGACGGAGCGGCCTGCCGGCGAAACCGGCGGGCCGTTTCCCCGCCTGCGGGCCGCTCGCTAGTACTCGAAGCGGCCGAGGTAGATGTCCGGCCTGCCCGGCAGGTTCGGACGGTCGAGTGCGGTGGGGAAGAAGCGCGTGCCGGGCAGCGTCGGGACGAGGTCGCGCCGCAGGCAGGTGAGTTCGAAGACTTCGGGCACGCAGACGCCCCCGACCACCACCACCCCGCAGGCATTGTTGCCGTGGACGTGCACCGGAGCGAAGCGGGCGAACAGCCGCCCCAGGGCGGTGCGGGCTGCGGCGTAGAAGGCCTCCTGGTCGACCCGCCACAACCCGTGCACCTCGAGCACGATCTGGGAGAAGGCGCCCAGAGTCTCGTCCGAGACGGACTGCAGCACGGCCCACTCGTCGCCCTCGATATCCATCTTGAGCACGAGGTCGCTGCGGCGCAGGTGCCCGTTCTTGTCCACCAGACTGTCGAGCGTCACCGCCGGCACGGGGCCGGCAGTATTCCCGCCGCCGATCCGCACCCTGTGGAAGCGGAACCGTTCGTGCCCCGTCGGCGAGGCGTCGATCGAGTGGTCGTACTGGAAGACCTCGAAGCCGCGCTCGGCCATGTCGAGATCCCAGGAGACGTCGTCGCCGATGCCGAGGGAATAGGCGATGCCGGCGTCGGGCCTCAGGGTGGAGGTCTCCATGACGTAGCCGCCGTCCGCCGGCCCGCCGACACGCTCGAAGCGGCCGTCGACGGGGTCCTCGATGCGAATCCCGGCAAGGAGGTCGCGCAGCCGCCGGCCGCATTCGGCCGAGTTGCCGAGCTGCGCACGCAGCTCATTCTGCCGGAACCGGGCTTCGAGCACGTCGATCCGATGGAGGACGCGGTCCCGCCGGAGCGCCGCCATCACCAGGGGGCGGACAAGCGCAAGCACCGGCCTCGCCAGGAGTGACCTGAGCCTGGCGAACCAGCGCGGGGGCGAACGTCCCTTCCTGTCCCCAACAGCGAGCGGGGGCGCCTGCCGGCAATTCCGGCAGGCCGCCGCCCGGCCGGCGCCTCAGCGCGCGGCGGCGTACATCTGCTCGACGTATTCCCAGTTGATCAGGTTGTCGACGAACGCCTCGAGGTACTTGGGGCGGGCGTTGCGGTAGTCGATGTAGTAGGAGTGCTCCCAGACGTCGACGCCGAGGATCGGGTGGGCGCCGTGGACGAGCGGGGATTCCCCGTTGGGGGTCTTCGAGATCTCGAGCTTGCCGTCCTTGACCGAGAGCCAGGCCCAGCCGGAGCCGAACTGCGTGGTGCCGGCGGCGATGAAATCGGCCTTGAACTTGTCGTAGCCGCCCAGATCGGAATCGATCTTGGCGAGGATGGCGCCCGGGATCGACTTGCCGCCGCCATTGGGCTTCATCCAGTTCCAGAAGTGGATGTGGTTGTAGTGCTGGCCGGCATTGTTGAAGAGCCCGGCATTCTTGCCGTGCGCAGCTTTCACCACCTCCTCGAGGCTCTTGCCCTCGAGGCCGGAGTCCTTGAGCAGGTTGTTGCCGTTGGTGACATAGGCCTGGTGATGCTTGTCGTGGTGGTACTCGAGCGTTTCCTTGCTCATGTACGGGCCGAGCGCATCATAGGCGTAGGGCAGGGCGGGGAGTTCAAAAGCCATTTTGGGAAGCCTCCTTGAGGATGTTCTTGTAACTGCGGGCCGCTGGGCTGGGTTGCATATAAGCCCTTTGGCATTGCTCGCCAATCCGCGGCGTGGGGGGATTGTGCCAATCCCGCGCACCGGAGCGCAAAGGCGGTGCCTCGACAAAGGATGAAGCAGGTGCTGCAATGACCAAGATCGCCGAACTCAAGAAGCGGCTGATGCACAGCCCCCAGTTCCGCGCTGAGTACGAGAAGGCGGATGCAGAATTTGCCGTCATCGAGGCTCTGGTGAGGGCCCGCACGGGTGCCGGTCTCACGCAGACGGAACTGGCCAAGCGGATCGGCACCACGCAGTCGGCAATAGCGCGACTCGAAGGCGGCGGTACGTCGCCTTCGCTCGCGACCCTGCGACGCTACGCCGAAGCGACTGGAACGAGGCTGCAGGTGAGCCTCGTCGCGGAGTAGACCTACGCCAACCCCATGCACCTGAGCGCGAAGGCGTAGCTCAGGGCCGTTTCCTTGAGCTGGTCGAAGCGGCCCGAGGCGCCGGAGTGGCCGGCGTCCATGTGGGTCTTGAGATAGAGCGGCGCGTCGCCTGTCTTCGTCGCCCGCAGCCTCGCCACCCACTTGGCCGGTTCCCAGTAGGTGACGCGCGGATCGGTGAGGCCGGCGAGCGCGAAGATCGGCGGGTAGTCGATGGCGGCGACCTGCTCGTAGGGAGCATAGGAGGCGATGCGGTCATAGGCCTCGCGGTCGGCGATCGGATTGCCCCATTCGGGCCACTCGGGCGGGGTGAGCGGCAGGGTTTCGTCGAGCATGGTGTTGAGCACGTCGACGAAGGGGACCTCGGCGACTATGCCGGCCCACAGGTCGGGACGCAGGTTGGCGATGGCACCCACCAGCAGCCCGCCGGCCGAGCCACCCTCGGCGACGATGCGGGCCTTGCTGGTGTAGCCCAGCGCGACCAGGGTTTCGGCGGCAGCGATGAAATCGGTGAAGCTGTTCGCCTTGTGCTCGCGCCGGCCGTTCCGGTACCAGGCATAGCCCTTGTCCATGCCGCCGCGGACATGCGCGGTCGCATGAACGACGCCACGATCGACGAGGCTGAGCTTGGAAACCGAGAAACTCGCCGGCATGGCGATGCCGTAGGCGCCGTAGCCGTAGAGCAGGGCGGGGGCGGTGCCGTCGAGCGGCAGGCCCTTGCGGTAGAGCAGCGTCACCGGCACGCGCTCGCCATCCGGCGCGGTGGCGAAAATGCGCCGGGTCTCGTAGTCGGCCGGGTTATGGCCGGACGGCACCTCCTGCTCCTTGAGCAGCGTGCGCTCGCCGGTGACGAGGTCGAGGTCATAAGTGCGCGACGGCGTCGTGGGCGAGGAATAGCTGAAGCGGATCGTGGTGGTGTCGAACTCGAAGCCGGCCGACATCCCCAGCGAGTACGCCTCCTCGTCGAACTTCACGGTCCACTCGGAAGAGCCCTCACCCGGCCCCTCCGGGGCCACCCTCTCCCCTGAGGGGCGAGGGGAAAGCGGACGCACCACGATGCGCGGCAGGCCCTCGCAGCGTTCGAGCCGAACGAGGTGGTGCTTGAGCACGATCAGGTCGAGGATGAGGACGCCCGGCGTGTGCGGGACGAGCTCGACCCAGTGCTCGGCATCGGGGGTATCGACCGGGGCGGTGACGATCTTGAAATCCTCCGCCCCATCGGCATTGGTGAGGATGTAGAACAGCCCGTCGCGATCCTCGATATCGTACTCGCGCTCGGTGAGGCGCTTCGAGATCAGCCGCGGCGCGCCGCCGGTCCGGGCATCGATCACCCAGAATTCCGATGTCTGGTGGTCGTGCGCATCGATGACGATGAAGTTGCGCGACTGCGTCTCGTCGACGCCGACGAAGAAGCCGGGGTCCTTTTCCTCGAAGACGATCTCGTCGTCGGCCTGCGGCGTGCCGAGCACATGCCGGCGGACCCGGAACGGACGGTGGTTGTCGTCGTACTCGGTGTAGTAGAGGGCGCTGGAATCGGCCGACCAGACACCGCCTCCGGCAATGTCCTCGAGCACCTCGCCGGTATCCTTGCCGGTGGCGATGTCGCGGATGTGCAGGTCGTAGTATTCGCTGCCCTGCCGGTCGGCGCTCCAGGCGAGCAGGCGATGGCTCGGATCGTGGTCGCCGCCGCCGAAGCCGAAATAGCCCTCGCCGGCCTCGACATTGCAGTCGAGCAGGATCTCCTCCGGGCCGC
>NZ_JAYRYM010000094.1:0-13337 GCF_041917035.1 Devosia sp.
AGGCGCCGAGGATGCTGGCCAGCAGCAGGTAGAGCGCCAGGTGCAGGTCGATCTGCCCGCGCCGGTAGTAGCTCAGGGCGCCCGAGGTCGAGGCCGCGACCACCTGCCCGGTCACCGACGCCACCGCTACCGAGGACGGTACGCCCGAAAAGATCAGCAGCGGCGTCAGCAGGAACCCGCCGCCAACCCCGAACAGCCCGCTCAGGAACCCCACCGCCCCCCCGATCCCGACGAGGTAGAACAGGTTCATCGAAAGCTCGGCGATCGGCAGATAGACCTGCACGGCGGCGTCCAATGGGCTAGGGCATCTGTCGGCTGTACCGCGGCCCAGCGACGGAAATGCGACGTTTTTCGCGAAATGCCACCCAGTCCTAGCAGCAAAGTACAAAGGCGAGGTTAGCCTACCGGACGGGTCGGGATTAGGACGCGCAGCCCCGCGCTTTGCACCGTAGCCATGGCGATGCTTCACCCGGTTGCGGTCCACCTCGCCCGCGGGGGAGGGGGACCAGCGCGGCCGGCGGAGAGGGCCCAGCGCGAGCCCGGACAGCCCGATGCCGCTAGCGATGGATTGGCGAAGCGGCCCTCACACCGGCTGGCTGCCGAGCACGGCCAGCAGCCGCGGGTTGATCGTGCCGCTTTCGCTCATCCCGGTGGCCCGTTCGAAGGTGCGGATCGCCTCGGCGGTCTTCGGGCCGGTCACCCCGTCCGGGGTGCCGACATCGAAGCCGAGCAGCGCCAGCGCCTTCTGCACCCCCATGACCACCTCCGTCCGGACGATCGGCTGGCCGGGGTCGAAGCCGGCGCTCCACGTGCCGATCGGGGCGAAATTGGCCACGAGGTCGATCCGCCCGGGCACGAAGGCCGCCACTTCGGCCTCGAGCGCCTGCACTGTCGCCGCGTCGAGCGAGGCGGCGATGTCGTCGCGCGCCTTGATTGCATCGGCGTCGCCGCGCAGCGCCGCGAGCGCGAACCACTTGAACGAGCTCGCGAGGTCCTGCTTCACGCCCAGCCCGCGCGCATAGAGCATGCCGAGGTTGAACTGGCTGTCCTTCATGCCGCGGCTGGCCGCTTCTTCGAACCACTTGGCCGCCGCGTCGAACTGCTGCGTGCCGAGCCCGCCGCCGGCGTAGAGCGCCGCGAGGTTGTGCATCGCCATGCGGTTGCCCGCCTCGGCGGCGCGCTGGTACCACAGCCGCGCCTGCTCGACGTCCTTGGTCACCCCGCGGCCGTTCTCGTAGAGGTTCCCCAGCCGGTACTGGGCCGGCGCGAAACCCTGGATCGCGGCGCGCTCGTACCAGATCGCCGCCGCCCTGAGGTCCTCGGGCACTGCCCGGCCTTCGGTATAGATGGCCGCAACTTCGAACTGGGCCCGCGCGTCGCCCGAGGCGGCCGCGGTGAGCAGTTCCTGCGGACCGACGCCGGCGGGTGGCATCTCGACCCGCACCGGGCTCTCGATCGTCGCCGGCAGCGGCGCGATCGCCGCCGACAGGTCCGCCACCTCGGCAGGGTTCGTCGCCGGCGCCGCGAAGGCGCTCACCGCCGGGGGCATGTCCCCGGCCGGCACGAATCCCCGGGCGGCGCCCGGGTCGATCGAGGCGGTCGAGAGCGTGTCGATCAGCGGAATCTGGCGCGCTTCGGCGGCCGGCGGCACGAGGGCCTGTTCCGCCAGCGGCGTCGGCGTCAGCGCGGCGTCGCCCACGTCGAGCGGCTGGGAGGCCGCCGTCACCGCCGCGTCGTCCTCCATCCTCTGGTTGATCAGGTTGATGGTGAGGAAGGCGAGCGCCACCACGCTCGCGCCGAGCAGGATCGGCTGGCGGTGGCGGTAGAGGAAGCTCTGCGGCTTGTCGGCGGCCGCGTCCGGCGCCGGGCTGGTTGCCTCGGCGCTCATGTCGATCGATGGCTGCGGCGCCACCGGCAGTACCCGCGCGGCCTCCCGCTTGGGTGACCAGTGTGCCGGCTTGTCCTTGTCGCCGGCGAGCTTGCGGGTCTTGGCCGGCTTCTGCTTGTCCGCCCTGGGCTCCGCCGCTGGCGGCGGCACCGGTTCCGGTGCGGGCTTCGCCTCGGCGCTGCGCGAGGCCTGGAAACGGGCGAAGGCCCGCCCGATCAGCGATCCGCTGCCGGGCTCCGTGGCGGCTGGCGCGGGCTTGGCCAATGGCTTGCCCGCCAGTCGGGCGGCCCGCCGATGCGCCTCGATGAAGGTATTGCGGCTCGGGTGCGGAGCCACCGCCTCGACGGCCTCCGGCTGCGGCGGCAGGATGGCTTCGTCGCTCGCTGCGCCGAGGCTCGACTTCGGGGCCGGCGGCAACACCGCGAGGCTGGGGTCGAACACGCTGCTCGCTGGGTCGAAACCCGCCGTTGCCGGGGCGCTCTCGGGCGTCGCCTGATCGGACCCCAGCCCCGGATGCCGCCGGCGCGGTCCGTTCTTGACCTCGAGGGCGGCGAGCAGCGGATCGGGGTCGCCATACGGCTTGTCGACCAGCGGCGCCTCGAGCGAGGGGCTCTGCGGCATGGCGTCCTCGATCGTCACCGGAACGGTGAGCGTATCCGGATCGGCCAGGCCGTAGTCCAGCGCCGGTTCGTCCTGCTGCAGCGTGCCGAGCAGCGGCGCAATCGGATCGTAGGCGGGCAGTTCGGCGGGCGCGACCGGCGCGGTCGCCGCCGGCATCCCGCGCGTCGGCTCGGGCGGCCTCGCCGGCTCGACCAGCTCGGCGACGGCGGCCATGGCCGTTGCCGGGAGTGCGGCCGGCAGCACGGCGGGCGCCGGGGCCGCTGCCATTCCGGCGCGCCCCACCGAATCCTCCAGTCGGCGCAGCCGGTCATTGACCTCGTTGATCGTGGCTTCGAGCGCCGCGCCGCCCTCGACCGCCGGCTCCCGCGTCGTTTCGATCACCCGCGTCAGCCGGCGTTCGAGCTCGGCGATATCGCGCTCCGACAGGCTCGCGACGCCGAGCGCCGGTTCGCGCTCCGCCACCACCGCGGACGTGCGCTGCGCCACCATCTCGGCCAGCTCGCGCAGGTCCGGCCCCGCCTCGCGCTCGGCCGGCTGGTTGTAGAGCTTGGCGAGGCCGGTGAGCTGCTCGCCGGTCTGGTCCATGCGCGCCACCAGCTGGCGCACCTGCGCCTCGAGCTGGGCGATATTGGGCTCCGGCCGCGCATCGATCTTGCTGCCGATCGCCTCGATCTGCAGCTCCAGCGAGGCGAACCGCGGCTCCATCGCCTCGATCACCGTGGCGCGCAGCGCATCGACGTCGGCCTTCAGCCCGCTCACCTGCGGGGTGCGGGTCTCCATGTCGCTGATGCGGTCGTTGAGCGCATCGATCAGTTCGATCAGACCCTGCGGCTGCGGCTGTCGGATCAGCGTGGCGAAACGCGCCAGTTCGGCGGTGATCTTGTCGAGTTCGGCCGGCGGCACCGCCATCGCCTTCTCGATCGCGTCCACCCGGTCGTAGATGCTGCGCACCCCGTCCTCGATGCCCGCCATCGATTGCCTGAGGCCGTCGCCGGCAGCGTCCTCGCGCGGCGCCTCCACCCGGTTGGCGAACTGCACCTGCAGGTCGGCGAGCCTCCCCACGGTGGCCGTCACGTCGTCGAGCCGTCGCGACAGCCCGCTCGTGTCGGTCTTGTCGACCAGTTGCACCTGCAGGTCGGCGAGCCGCCCGACGGTCGCGGTCACATCGTCAAGCCGCTGCGACAGGCCGCTGGTGTCGGTGCGGTCGGCATAGGCCTTCTGCAGTTCGGCGAGCTTGGCGACGGTCGCCGACACATCGTCGAGCCGGCGCGTCAGCGCCCCCAGGTCGACCTGCGGTTCCCGCGCGATCAGTTTGGCGAGGCCGGCGATCTGGCTCTCCAGTCGCTTCACCTGGCCGGTTTCGCCCACCGCGCCCGCGAGCAGTTCGACCACCTGGCTCAGCTGGCCCATCTGGTCGGCGATTTCCTTGACATTGGCCGTCTGGCCGCGCGCCTGCTGCTTGAGTTCCCCTTCGAGCCGCTCGAGCCGGGCCGAGATGCCGCCCACCGCCTCGGCCAGTTCGTCGAAAATCGGTGGCTCGGGCGCCGCCGGCTGCGCCGCCGGAAAGTGCCGTGTCCGGATCTGCTGGATGGCCGATTGCAGCGTGTCGCGCGGCACGGCCGGGGCTTCGTCGCGCTCGCTGAACTTGTCGATGGCGCGCTGCACCGAGCGCAGCGCCTCGCGGTGCCGCGTCTCCGGCTCGACCTCGGTCATCTGGTGCCTCAGGTCGCGCATCCGCTCGCTCAGTCCCTGATACCCGGGCTCGCGCGGGGTCGTCCGCGCCACCTGCGATTCCACCTGGTCGAGCAGCGCGGCCAGTTCGCTCCGGAGGTCCTGCCACTCGCCGGCGCCCGGCTGGGCGTAGTCGTCTCGGCCATACTGGGGGTTTGCGCGGGCCATCGATCGATCCCAGTCCGTGTCGGGCCATCGGCCCGCAACAAGCGACGCAAAGCCCGTCATGGACTTCACCGTTCGGTCACTCTTGGGAAAACATGGTAAAGATCGGGTTAAGCCGGCGTGCATTCTGCAAGTACAACCGCCATATCCGTAGGCGAACCCGCCTTTAGTGGCATGGTGAAACCGCCATCCGGCTTGCTAGAGGTGCGTGAGAGGAGCCTGGCCACATGACGACGCGTCGCATCATCATCGTCGATGACCATCCACTGTTCCGCGCCGCGCTGCGCCAGACGCTCGCCGGCGGCGATCCCTCGATCCATGTCGAGGAGGCGGGTGATCTCGCCACCCTCAGCGCCGCACTCGAGGCCGATCGCGACTGCGACCTCGTGCTGCTCGATCTCAACATGCCCGGCGCCCGCGGCTTTTCCGGCCTGCTGCTGCTGCGCGCGCAGTATCCCGAGATCCCGGTGATGATCATCTCGGCGGTCGAGGAGGGCACCATCATCCGGCGCGCCTTCGAGCTGGGCGCCGCCGGGTACCTGCACAAGTCGGTCGGCCCCACCGATATCCGGCGCGCCATCGAGATGGTGCTGTCGGGCGAAGTCTACGTGCCCGAGGGCATGGAGCTGCCGGCCGAGGATTCCCAGTCCGCCCTGATGCAGCGCCTCGCCACCCTGACGCCGCAGCAGATCCGCGTGCTGATGATGCTCAGCGACGGGCTGATGAACAAGCAGATCGCCTACGAGCTCTCGATCTCGGAGGCGACCGTCAAGGCGCACGTCTCGGCCATCCTGCAAAAGCTCGATGTCGACAGCCGCACCCAGGCCGTCATCGCCGCCTCCCGCATCGAGGAAGGCCACTTCGAGGACCTGCTCAGCGGCGCGAGGTGATATTCCGCAGGCCGCCGAACCGTCGGCTCCAGCGTCCCCTCGCCCCTCCGGGGAGAGGGCCAGGGTGAGGGGCAGCTCCGCCTCCCGGCGCGGAAAGTGCCTACCCCGCCACCAGCCGCTTGCGCGCCCCCTGGCCCGCCAGCCCGCTGATCGTCGCGCGGAGCGCCGCCGGTTTCACCGGCTTGGTCACCACCGTGATGCCGCGTTCTTCCGCCAGCGCCCGCACCGCCGCGGTGCGGTCCGCCGTCACCAGCGCCGCCGGCAGGTGCCCGCCGACATTGTGCCTGAGCCACTCGATCGCATCGAGGCCCGAGGTCTGGTCGAGATGATAGTCCATCAGCACCAGGTCGGGCAGCCAGCCCAGCAGCAGCCGGTCCTTGTCGATGTCCCGCAGCGAGCGGGCCGAGCGCACGTCGCACCCCCAGCCGCCGAGGAGCCCCTCCATCGCGTCGAGGATCGCCTTCTCGTTGTCGACGCACAGGATGCGGACCCCGATCAGGTTCGAGGCCGGTTCGCGCCCGGGCGCCGCCGCCTCCGCCCCGTTCGCCGGCGCCCGCCCCATCGGCAGGTAGAGCGAGAAGCGCGAGCCCTTGCCCTCGCGGCTGTCCAGTTCCAGCGTCAGCCCCAGGGCCGTCACCAGGCGCTTGACGATCGACAGCCCTAGGCCCAGTCCCTGCGCCATGCGCGCGCCGTTCTCGAGCCGGCTGAACTCGGCGAAGATCAGGCCCGACTGGTCCTTGTTGAAGCCGATGCCGGTATCGATCACGTCGAGCCGCAGCCGCGCCCCCTTGCGCCGCATCCCCACCAGCACCCGTCCGCCGGGGCGGGTGTACTTGATGGCGTTGGAGACGAGGTTCTGCACCACGCGCCCGATCAGGGCCCGGTCGCCGATGGCGCCCGCCGCCGTGTCGATGACCTTGAGCGCCACGTCCTTCTTCAGCGCCAGCGGGCCGAATTCCACGGCCACCTTCTTGAGCAGGTCGCGCGCCTGAAATGGCGCCGGGACCGGCCGCAGCGCCCCCGAATCGAGCCGCGAGATATCGAGCAGCGCCGACATGATCTCCTCGACCGCCGTCAGCGAGGCCTCGATCGAATGCGCCAGGTCGTCGAGGCCGGTGCCGCCGGCCCGTTCGACCAGCGAGGCGGTGTAGAGCCGCGCCGCGTTGAGCGGCTGCAGCAGGTCGTGGCTCGCCGCCGCGAGAAAGCGCGTCTTGTCGCGGTTGGCGGCATCGGCCTTGGCCCGCGCCACCTCGAGTTCGGCATTGACCTGCACCAGGGCCGCCGTCCGTTCCTCGACCCGGCCTTCGAGCGTCTGGTTGATCGCGGCGAGTTCGGTCTCGGCGTCGACCCGGGTCGTCACGTCGGCAAAGCTGATCACCAGCCCGCCGTCCGGCAGCCGCGCCGCATGGAACTCCAGCACCTGGCCCTTGGCGCCCTGCCGCTGGCTCACCGTCGCGTGCGATTGCGTCAGCGTCTGCACGCGCTGCGCCGCAAGGCTCATCGCATCGCCCGGCCCGAGGTCGCCGCGCCGCGCCAGGAACAGCGCGATGTCGTAGAGCGGCGTCGCCGGGCGCAACAGGCTCTCGGGCAGCGCCAGCAGGTCGCGGGAGCGATTGTTCGACGTCACCAGCCTGAGGTCGCTGTCGAACACCACGAGGCCCTCGGGGATGTAATCCACCGCCTGCCGCAGCCTTTCCTCGATGTCGATCGTTGCGCCGGACATGCCCTGTGCTCCCCGCGCCGAGTATCCGCCCGCGCCCCCGCCCCCCGCAAGGCCGCACAAAGTCGTGGGTGGCGCCCTTAAGTTCGGGTTGCTGTGTTGCTTTGTGCGGAAGATTTGCGGATTGTCGTCAACGGGTTGGGCATCCGCGCCAGCCGTGGGGGACGTGCGTACAGCAAAGGGGTAGGGCCATGTTCAAGGAATTCCGCGATTTCGCCCTCAAGGGCAATGTCATCGATCTCGCCATCGGCGTGATCATCGGCGCCGCGTTCGGCGCCATCGTCTCATCCATCGTCGACGACATCTTCATGCCGGTGATCGGCCTGATCCTGTCCGGCATCGATTTTTCCAACCTGTTCATCGTGCTGAACAATCCGGGCAACGTGCCGGTCCCCTCGGTGGCCGCCGCCAAGGCCGCGGGCGTCGCCACGCTCAACTACGGGCTGTTCATCAACGCGGTGGTCAAGTTCACCATCATCGCCTTCGTGCTGTTCCTCGTGGTCAAGGCGATCAATCGCCTGAAGAAGCAGGAAGCCGCCGCCCCCGCCGCGCCGCCGGCCCCCTCGGCCCAGGAAAAGCTCCTCGCCGAGATCCGCGACGCCATCAAGGCGCAGAAGTAGCGCCGTCCGCCCGGCGTCTCCCCCGCCGCGCGGGGGAGACCGCGGCCCGCTCAGCCGCCGTCCGGGGGCTTGTGGCCGGGAGGCGGCAGCAAACGGCGAGACGGGCACCGGGTCGCCCCATCCATCGGGTCACCCCGGCGCAGGCCGGGGCCCATCCCGAGCTGCGCGTCCCATCGCCGTTCGCGCCACCCCGCCCCGCCGCCGCCGCTGCTCCGACGCGACCGCCGGCCCATGACGCATCCCATCCGCGCGGCAATGAAGACCGACGCGGCTTCGGACCGCGTGACCCCCACCGACACCCTTGAGCGCGTATTCTCAGTCTTCGGGCGCGGCATGCCTGGCGTTGATCAGCACTGCAGCGAATCCCACCTGCATCGTCACCTCGCCGCGTTCGATTTCCGCCACAACCGCCGCTCTGCGCCATGTGTAGCCGACACCGAGCGCCACGACATGCTGTTGGCCCGCATCGGCGGCAAGCGCCTCACCTATCGGCGGATTGATGAGGCCCGTCACGCTTAAGCAGCGCCTCAAGCTACTGAAACGAGTCCACAAGATGATGAAGGGCGGTTAACGTCGACCTGCATCGTTGGGGAGCAATATGGCTGGTCTTGTTGAATACGTTCTCGATTTGGCACGCGACATAGCGGGCATATCGGCTGCGCAAACTGAGCATTGCAGATTGAGTTGCTTGAGCTTCAGAAGAAGGAAGCTGAGATAAGGCGCCAGCTTGAGATGGCGAAGACGGCGGGTCAGCGCCTTGTCAACTTTCAGCCTGTTATCAACGGGCATATCCAATGCCCTGATTGTTGGGTGAGCCGCGCGCAGCAAGTCGCCATGCGGCCCGGCCCGGCCGATGCCGACAACCGGGACACCTTCGCGTGTCGTGTATGTCATTATGAGTTCGCCCTCTAGTCTGACTTTGAGTCCGGCTTGGCAGCCGCCGTACTGGGCGGTCGTTCAGGCTTCGCGCGCGGCTTCGGCTTGGCGTCGAGCATCCGCTTCAGAGTCTCGTTGAATATTGTTTCGCCGTCTTTGGGGGTATCGGGCATGCCAGACCCTTCTATCGACCTGCCCGCCCTACACCGGGCTAGGCTCAGGGGCAAATCGGGCCAGATCACCATACCAGCCATTCCCAAAGACCTGCCACACCATCTGGGCATGGTCGCCGCTATGCATGGGGAACTGGACCGCGTCTTTCACCAGTTCTACCTTGCCTGCGAAGGGGCCTGCCCCGAGCCATCCAAGGACAAGCAGGCGCAGCGATACGGGATGAATAGGCTTGCAAACTCCGCGATCGCGAAGTGCAAGTCCGTGTTCTCAGATCACCCCGAAGTTTCCGTTGCACTAGTTGGAATGTGCAATCGTGCGAAGGCGTTCGAGAAACAACGAAACATAGTACTTCACGGTCGATATGTTGCAAACTTCCCCAAGGCTGGAGGGCCGATAACGCTTAGCGTGGTAGGCAAATTCGGAGGACAGGATACTTCCGTCGATTTTTCTGTCGATGACGTCATCCAGCTTTGGCACGATATTGGGTGCCTTACGGGTGACTTCGAATCCTTACTCCATGGTCCTCGCTCGCCGCTATCATCTGCTCAAACACAGATCGCGCGAGATCGACTGCAGCCTTACTATCGCCCTCGTCCCACGCTGCCCACGCATCCGCGCCGGCATTTAGCATCTGTTGAGTGACCTCACTTTCGATTGGTTTTCCGCCAGCCTGTCGGCCTTCTGATTCGCACATCGCGTCTGCTTTGCCATCATCTAGGAAAACATTCCTTGACACCCTCCCACATCCGCCTCTACACCTATCCTATCCGGAAAAAAATCCAGCACCCCTAGTGGGTCTTCCGGATGGCGACAACACTTATGGCGTGCTAGGCGGGAATATCGCCTTGTTCCCGAAGCCTGGTGATAGCAAGCACAGGGGAGTGTCCGGCCCGTCCGGCAACAGTCTCCACATACTGGGAACGCCGTCTGCAGCAGTTCCGGAGGGGCGCGGCAGGTGCCGAAATTATCGGAGGGTGCAGTGACCGAGACTGTTTATTATCCATCATACTTGAATCGCGACCGCCTGGTCCACATCCTCGACGCCGATATCGCCACCTGCGAGGCCCTCAGCGTGCTGTTCCGGCTCGAGGGCTTCCAGACCGCCTTCTCGCTCGATGCGGCGCAGTTCCTGCTCGCCATCGCGCAGCGGCGCCCCGACGTGGTGATCGTCAACTACCGCGTTGGCAGCGAGGATGGGCTCGCCATCCTGAGGCACGTCAAGACGCAGCGCACCGGCACGCCGGTCTTCGTGCTCGAGGATCAGCCGGAGGTCGATTCCGCCGTCGAGGCGATGCGGGCCGGGGCCAGTGACGTCATCGCCAAGCCGGTCGATGCCGAGCGGCTGGTGCGCTCGGTCGCCGAGGCGCTGCGCCACGACATCCTGCTCGGCACCGATCGCGGCGGCCGCCGCCCGGTCGAGGTGCGCGGCTTCGCCCAGCTCACCCCGCGCGAGCGCGAGGTGCTGCAGCTGATCACCAACGGGCAATCCAACAAGGAGGCCGGGCGCGAGCTCGGCATCTCGCCGCGCACCATCGAGGTGCACCGCGCCCGCGTCATGGAAAAGCTCGGCGCCCGCAACACCGCCGACCTGATGCGCATCGTCCTCACCAGCTGACCGCTGCTCCTCCCCCGTTCACGTGAGAGGGCTATAGCCCATGTGCGTCGAAAGACGTCGGGACCACCTTCTCCCCCTGAGGGAGAAGGTGCCCGAAGGGCGGATGAGGGGTTTCTTGCCGAGACCGCCGCAGCCGGAGAGGGCGCTCCTGCACCATTGTGCCACCCCACCGCTGTCACCCCGGCGGAGGCCGGGGCCCATCCCGAGATGGACCCCCGATCACGGCGCGTACGCAAAGTGCTGGGTCCCGGCCTTCGCCGGGATGACATCGAGCCTGCGGGACCGCCGGGCCGCGCCCCCTGCCCACCAGCGGTGGAGGGGGACCGCCGCAGCCGGGTGGCTGGGGGCGCGCCTGCACCATTGTGCCACCCCACCGCTGTCACCCCGGCGGAGGCCGGGGCCCATCCTGAGATGGCCCCCCCGATCACGGCGCGTAAGCAAAGTATGGGTCCCCTGAGTTCTCAAACGAAGTGCAACACCTGGTTAGGGTGTTGGAATGGGACAGAGATATCGACAGTTCAGTGTTGAGGAGAGGATCGGGCGATCCGGCCTACGCGATCAGCGTCGCCGCCCAAGCCGCCGCCCGCTCGAGCTCGCCCGGCTTCAGCGGTCCCTCGGTGCCGCCGACGAGGAAGCCGGCCGGCGCGCCGCGCAGCGCAAAGCCGCCCTCGCCGAGCTTTTCCGCCATCCGCGTTGCCGCGTAGCCGCCCGCCTCCACCACCCAGCGCAGCGGGGCGGGGTGGATGTCCTCGGGCGCCAGCCGTGTGTCGAACACCGCGGCGGCCTGTCCGGGCACCGCCGGGCGCAGCACCGCCACCAGTTCCGACATTGCCGGGGTGGGGCGGAAGCCGCGGGTGGGCGAACCCACCACCAGCAGGTCGATGCCCTTGAGTGGCCACTCGCTGGCCTCCTCGATGCGCAGCAGCTTAACCTCGCGGCCCGGGCGCAGTGCCCCGGCCACGGCGTCGGCCACCTTGGCGGTGTTGCCGAACACGCTGTCATAGACGACGATGATGGACATGCCGGGCCTCCTCGATCGCCGGCAACATGGCACCGGCGGCAGGCGGCGGGCTTGACCTCGATCAAGCGCGCGGCGCGGGTCTCAGCCGCCGACGGTGGGCAGCGTCAGCTGGCCGCTCATCAGCTTGCTGGCGCTCACCTTTTCGGTGGGCCGCTCGCGCGGCAATTGCAGTGCCGACCACACGCTCACCAGCGCGTGCCTCAGTTCGATGATCATCTCGTCGCTGTGCAGCGGCGTCGGGGTGATCCTCAGCCGTTCCGTGCCCTTGGGCACCGTCGGGTAGTTGATCGGCTGGATGTAGATGTTGTGCTTTTCGAGCAGCATGTCGCTCGCCGCCTTGCAGGCGCGCGCGTCGCCCACGATCACCGGCACGATATGCGTGTTGGTCCTCAGCACCGGCAGCCCGGCATCGGCGAGGATGTCCTTGGTCAGCTGCGCCTGGCGCTGGTGCGCGGCGCGCTCGGCGCCCGAGACTTTGAGGTGCTCGATCGAGGCGCGGGCCGCCGCGCACAGCGCCGGCGGCAGTGCGGTGGTGAAGATGAATTCCGGCGCGTAGGAGCGCACCGCGTCGATGATCGCCCGGTTGGCCGCGACGTAGCCACCCATCACGCCGAAGCCCTTGGCGAGCGTGCCCTCGATGATGTCGATCCGTTCCATCAGCCCGTCGCGCTCGGCGATGCCGCCGCCGCGCGGGCCGTACATGCCCACGGCATGCACTTCGTCGATATAGGTGAGTGCCCCGAACTCCTCGGCGAGATCGCAAATCTCCTTGATCGGCGCCACGTCGCCGTCCATCGAGTAGACCGATTCGAAGACGATCAGCTTGGGCCTCTGGCGGTCGACCGCCGCCAGCAGTTCACGCAGGTGCCCGACATCGTTGTGCCGGAAGATCTGCTTCTGCATGCCGCTCTGGCGCACGCCCTGGATCATCGAGGCGTGATTGAGCTGGTCCGAGAAGATGATGCAGTCGGGCAGCAGCCGCGCGATGGTCGAGATCGCCGCCTCGTTGGAGACGAACCCCGAGGTGAATACCAGCGCCGCGTCCTTGCGGTGCAGGTCCGCCAGCGAGCGCTCCAGTTCGACCAGCGGCCGGTTCGTGCCCGAGATGTTGCGCGTGCCGCCGGCTCCGACGCCGAGCTTGGCCGCCGTGTCCTGCATCGCCGCGATCACCCTGGGGTTCTGCCCCATGCCCAGATAGTCGTTCGAGCACCAGATGGTGATTTCGCGCTGGTTGTCGGCGGCGTCGCGGTAGATGGCGCGCGGGAACTGCCCGGCGATGCGCTCGAGGTCGGCGAAGACGCGATAGCGCTTCTCCTGCCGCAGCGCGTCCACGGCATCTTCGAAAAACCCGCGATAGTCCATCTGTTCCACTCGCTTTGCGGGCCCCGCACCCGACGGCACCCCCACCATGGTGAGGCGTAGCTAGCCCGTCCGGGACCGGCTTTGACATAGGTCAATTCGACGCGCAACCGATACAAGTCATTGACGGGGCAGCGCCTTGTCCGTCGACATTGGAATGATCCTAGACTGCGCCTCGGGCCCTGCCAATCGGCCATCGGTCGGGTTTGCGGCGCCACTCGCACAACTCCGCGCGAGCGTCGGCCGTCCTCGTTCAGCCGCGGTTCACCCGCCCGGTGGGAGCAGTGGAACCGCCGCCGCGCCCGGCCATTAACGCCGTGGCGGCTGCGGCGTTGACCCCGGCCGTCGGTCGGCTAGTATTAACGAAACGGAAACGCAGGGGGACCGTCACGTGAAGAGCTTCTCGTCGTCGAGCTTTGCCAACGATCATGCCGAGCTGCTGGATCTGGCGCTCGCTGCGGTCAACAAGCATCCGCAGGCCCTGTTCACCGATTTCCAGTGGTTTCTCTACGAGGCGCGCGACACGGTGTTCTTCACCGCCGCCTCCACCACGCGCTTCGACAAGGAGACGCTGGCCAATCTCGTGGCCGACATGGTGGCGCTGGCGCCGCAGCTCAGCCACGGCTTCGTCGGGGCCCGCCCCGGCCAGCCCTTCCC
>NZ_JAYRYM010000094.1:13347-13712 GCF_041917035.1 Devosia sp.
CCCCAAGCACCTGCTCGATGCCATCACCCATGTCGAGGAAGTCGACAGCTTCGAGGGCTATCCGGACAAGTGGCTGGGCAAGTCCGAGGACATCTTCGCGCGGGACGACCTGCCGCTGTTCCGCGTCCAGGCGGTGGTGCTGCGCAACGGCCCCGACGCGATGGGGCGTGCCTCGATGATCCAGGTGCGCTCGAGCCACGCTTTGCTCGAGGGGTCCGATTCGGCGCTGCTCACCCGATCCGCCTCCGCCGGCCATGGCGTGATGAGCGACAAGTCCAACAAGGTGGGCCTCGGGGCCCGCATCAAGGGCACGCTGCGCGGCTGGAGCATGACCTTCATCTACGTGGTCCTCGCCAACCTGCTGG
>NZ_JAYRYM010000095.1:0-13520 GCF_041917035.1 Devosia sp.
AGGGCAGCGCCCAGACGAAGGCCGAATCGTAGAAGCTGGTGCTGTGGAAGCGCCCGCCGAAGAAGAACACGTTGCGATCGTACTGCGACAGGCCGGCATCGGGACCGAGCCCCTGTGCCGTCGCCGGCGTCCCCAGCGACGCCGCCACGACCAGAGCGACCGCGGCTGCGGCTACACGTATGTTCTTCACTATCGGCCCCCGGCAATACTGTGCGCAAACTGGCCGCAACCCCCGGCAGAGTCAACCGCCCGCCGATCACATTCGGAGCGGCAAGGCGGGTTGTGGCGACGATGCCACGCCGCCGCCCGGTGCGCCGCAGATGAACCGAGAATGAATGCTCTCCTCAATGGCCGTTCAGACAGGCCGGCCTACAAGCGTGACTGTGCTGACTGTCTGCTGCAGGGCACACGAATGAGCCGCCTTCACCCGCCCCCCGCAAGGCGGCCATCACAGGAAAGCCAGCGCTTCTTGATGAGGCGCTGGCTTTTCCGTCGATGCTGGTACGCCTCGTGCCGCCCGCGGGAATCCGCTATGGCGTTGTCGAGGCTGCGCGCACAACGAATACGGCAGGGAACCGGGCAGAGCATGAACGCCATCGTCGACCCCAGCGGCCCCTCCCTCGCGGTGGTCCCGTCCAATCCGGTGCCGCAGGGCGCCCGCGTCGGCTATTTCGAGACGCCCGACAAGGTGCGGCTGCGCTACGCGACGTTTCCCAAGGGTCAGGGGGCGCCGCGCGGCACCGTCTGTCTCGTCCACGGCCGGACCGAGTTCATCGAGAAGTATTTCGAGACCATCGCCGATTTCCAGTCGCGCGGCTTCGCCGTCGCCACCTTCGACTGGCGCGGCCAGGGCGGTAGCCAGCGGCTGATCGGCAACGGCTCGCTGGGCTATGTCCGCCGCTTCGACGACTACTGGGTGGACCTCAAGGCCTTCCACGGCTCGATCCTCTTGCCCGATTGCCCGGCGCCCTACTATCTCGTCGGCCACTCGATGGGCGGGCTGGTGTCGCTTTATGCCGGCACCCGCGACCGCATGATGTTCGAGCGCATGTTCCTGTCGGCCCCGATGGTGGCCCTCGACCGGCAGCCGTTCGGCATGGCCGGCATGGCCCGCCTGGGGCAGGTGCTGACGCTCGTCGGCCTCGGCCGCCTGCCGGTCGGGCGCGGCTCCGACAAGCCGCAGACCGAGCAGGGCTTTCCGGGCAATCCGCTGACCTCCGATCTTGGCCGGTTCATGCGTTCGGTCGATATCCTCAAGGCCCGTCCCGACCTGATGGTCGGCACGCCCACGGTGCGCTGGGCGGCGGCGGCGTTCCGGGCGATGGCGGGTGCCGGCCTCGACAGCTTTCCCGGCGCCGTGAAGATTCCCACCCTGATGCTGGCCGCGGCCCGCGACGAGATCGTCTCGGCCAGCGCCATCGAGACACTGGGCCTCAGGATGCGGACCGGGCGCCACCTGATGATCCCCGGTGCCCGCCACGAGCTGTTCGTCGAGAGCGACGCCATCCGCGGCCAGGTGCTGGCGGCGTTCGACGCCTTCATCACCGAGCCGTCGAACTGAACGGTCCGAGGCCGCTGCGGGCCAGGTATTCGGCCACGAAGCCATGCTGGTCGGCCCAGTCCTCCCAGGTGCTGCGGGCCCAGCGCCGGACCGCCGCCGCGTGCGCGTCGGGCCCGCTGACCGGGCCCATGTCGGCCACCGTCATCCGGTACGACGCCCGGGGCGGCAGGGCCGGCAACTGCGCTTTCAGGCGTCCCAGCCGCAGCATGGCATCGTTCGCGCGCCGGCCGGAAAAGCCGTGCTCGAGCTGGAGCGTCAGCCGGCACAGGTGCAGTCCCACCGACTGGATCGCCCGACGCGACCCATCGCCGGGATGCTGCACCGCCCAGGTGTCGACCGTCAGCCGGTGGACCTCCATCAGCGCGGGATCGGCGTACTCGCGCGCCACCAGCGCGCCGAACGCCTGCCAGCAGGCCGGCGTGGACAGCATGTAGGCATGCACGGGGCCGTCACAGGCCGCCAGCAGCGATCCGCAGCCCGGGCAGCGCTGCGGCGCTGCCGTCTGCGTCATCCGCCGAGCACCGCGAGCGCCGCCGCGTGCAGTTCCGGCGTCGCGGCGGCGACGCAATTGCCGCCATGCTCGGCCGGACCGCCGTCCCACGAGGTGACCACGCCGCCGGCATTCTCGATCAGCGGGATCAGCGGGCAGATGTCGACGTCCTTCAGCATCGCCTCCGCCACGAGGTCGATATGGCCGGCCGCCAGCAGGGCATAGCCGTAGCAGTCGAGGCCGTAGCGCGTGGTGAGGACCTTCTGGCGCAGCCGGTCCCAGGTGGCGACCGTGCCGGACCGTTCGAAGATGTCGGGCGACGTGGCGGTCAGCTTGGCGCGGGAGAGTTCGGTCACGCCCGATGTCCGCAGCGGGGCATGCGCCGCGCCGCGATGGTAGTAGGCCTCGCCCGGCAGGGCCATGTAGATCTCGCCGGTGAACGGTTGCGACATCAGCCCGGCAACCGCCTCCCCCTCCACCGTCAGGCCGACCAGGGTCCCCCAGACCGGCACGCCGGTGATGAAGGCGCGCGTGCCGTCGATCGGGTCGATGATCCAGGCAAAGCCGCTATTGCCCGACTTGTCGTCCCACTCCTCCCCGATGATGGCATGGTCGGGAAAGCGCGTCCCGATCAGGTCGCGGATGGCGAGTTCGGCCTCGCGATCGGCGGCGGTCACCGGGTCGAAGCCGGAGGTCTCCTTGTTGTCCACCGCAATACCCGCCCGGAAATGCGGCAATGTCCGGGTGGCGGCGATCTCGGCGGCATCGAGCAGCGTCCGTCGCACCAGGTCGGCGGAGAGTCCCGCCAGCGCTGTAGCATTCATCTTCGGGTTGCTTTCACTTTCTTGATTTCCTACAGCGCACTAGCAGCAGTGTTGGCCTGCCGGTGGCTGGTTTTGCATGACAGTAATGAGTCATTTTTGCAACAAGAGCCGGCCGGCGCATGTTGAAGACTGTTCCGCATCTTGCTGAGGCACGCAAATCAGTTCAGCCATGATGGTGCATGATGGATGGGTGGCTGGCGATCTACGCCGCGACGTGACGGACTGGACTTGGCCGCGATCCTTGGCCGCCATCGTTTCCTCCCTTGACTGGGCCGCTTCGGCGGCCCGCTTTTTTGCGGGGGGACCGGCAGGACGCCCGCCACCGGGAACAGTTACTCGGCGGCGTATTTCTCCTCCCGCGCGCGAACCGGCGACAGCACCGCCGTATCGAGCCCGATCAGCGACGCCATCAGCCGCTCCAGCACCTGCCGGATGGCGATGAAGCCGTCGTTCTTCTCCAGCGTCACCTCGTTCATGTAGAGGTGCCGGCTGACCTCGATCTGCAGGGCGTGGACGCCGTGCTGCGGCCGGCCGTAGGTGCGGGTCGCAAAGCCGCCCGCATAGGGCCGGTTGCGCGCCACCCGCAGGCCGGCGCCGGCGAACACCGTCTCCGCCAGGTCGGCAAGGATCGGCGCGCAGGTGGTGCCGTAGCGATCGCCCAGCACCACGTCCGGGCCGATCCGCTCGCCGGCGCGGGTGAGGCGCGGCATCGAGTGGCAATCGATCAGCACCGCGACGCCATAGCTCGAATAGGCCTCGGTCAGCAGCTTCTGCAGCGTCGCGTGGTAGGGCTGGTAGATGCCTTCGATCCGCATCCGCGCATCGTCGAGCGTCAGGCGCTCGCGATAGATCGGCTTGTTCTCCGCCACCACCCGGGCCAGTGTGCCGAGCCCGGCGGCGACGCGCGGGCTCGTCGTGTTGAAGCGCTCCGAGAGCGGCTCGACGAACATGGCGGGATCGAGTTCCCAGGGCTCGCGGTTGACGTCGAGATAGGCGCGCGGGAAATGCGCCCGCAACAGCGGAGCACCCAGGTGCGGCGCGCGCGCCACCAGTTCGTCGACGAAGGCGTCTTCGGACTGCCGAATCGACAGGTGGTCGAGCCGCGTCATCCTCAGGAACCGCTCGGGATAGTCGCGGCCGGAATGGGCGGAATTGAACACCAGCGGTGCCGTCAGCCGACGTGGCCGGATGGTCTCGAATGCCGGCCTGTCCCAGTAGTCGGACTGCAAAGCGCTCTCCCTCGGCGCCGAAGCACCGCTCAGTGCCGCCACTGTGCCGTCTGCCGCCGCAATTGTCCAGAACGCCGCCGGGCCGCCGGGGGGGTTCCGAGGCGGGTTCAAAAACCGGCAAGCATGCATTAAACAGAAGTCCGTAGAGTGCTCCGGAAGAAGCCGTGTAAGAAGGGTGCCATGAAGCGCATTTTGCTCGCAGAAGACGACAACGACATGCGGCAGTTCCTCACCCGGGCGCTCAAGAACGCCGGCTATGACGTGGTCTCCTTCGACAACGGCAAGTCGGCCTACGAGCGGCTGCGCGAGGAGCCGTTCTCGTTGCTGCTGAGCGACATCGTCATGCCCGAGATGGATGGCATCGAGCTGGCCCGCCGGGCCACCGAACTCGATCCCGATCTCAAGGTGATGTTCATCACCGGCTTCGCCGCCGTGGCGCTCAACCCGGATTCGGATGCGCCCAAGGACGCGTCCGTGCTGTCCAAGCCCTTCCACCTCAAGGACCTGGTGCTCGAGGTCGAGCGGCTGCTCGCCGCCTGATCGCGACGGTTTTTCCGTGCTGCGGCTTGACCCCTTGACCCGCGATCGGGTTTCATGGTCTATCCGCGCTCGCATCGACCGGGCGGGCCCGGAGGTGCGGCGAAGCGATGGGTGTATAGCTCAGCGGGAGAGCACTACCTTGACATGGTAGGGGTCACAGGTTCAATCCCTGTTACACCCACCATCCTTCGCCCGGGGACCCCAGGTCCTTGATATTGCCGGCCTATTCGGTCGGGTGCGTAGCTCAGCGGGAGAGCACTACCTTCACACGGTAGGGGTCACAGGTTCAATCCCTGTCGCACCCACCATGGCACTGCCGCCTGTCGCGGCGGCGGGCAATCCGCATAGGCCGACGCGGGGATCGCAGAGCTTTGGCGGGCGCGGGGCCGATCGGCCGAACGGCGGTCTTGCGATTGTCGGCCAGGCTGCTTAGCTATCTCGCCCAATGACAGCCGGCCGGTTCGGCCGGTCGGAGCGGACCGGCGGATGGATACCGAACAGATCAGGCGCAGCGTTGTCGCGGTACGGGCTCACATTCCCGACGATGCCTTCACCGCGAGCGGTCTCGGGACGCTGCGCGAGGGCAGCGGCGTGGTGATCGGTCGGGGGCTGGTGCTGACCATCGGCTATCTGATTACCGAAGCCGAGGAGGTCTGGCTCACCGCGCAGGATGGCACGGTGGTCGCCGCCCACGCGCTGGCCTATGACCAGCAGACCGGTTTCGGCCTCGTGCAGGCTCTCGGCGCCCTCGACCTGCCCGCCCTCGAATTCGGCGATTCGCGGCGCGCCCGCGTCGGCGACGCGGTCACCGTGATCGACGGGACCGGCCGGGCCGTCGGCGCGGCGATCGTCGCCCGGCAGGAGTTCGCCGGGTACTGGGAATACCTGCTCGAGGAGGCGATCTTCACCACCCCGGCGCATCCCTCCTGGGGCGGCGCGGCGCTGGTCGGCGCCGACGGCCGGCTGCTCGGCGTGGGCTCGCTGCGGCTGCAGATGCTGCGCAGCGGCGAGACGGCCGACATCAACATGGCGGTGCCGATCGACCTCCTGCCGCCGATTCTGGACGACCTGCTGACCCGCGGCGAGGCCAATCGGCCGCCCCGTCCGTGGCTCGGCGTGTTCTCGGCGGAAAGCGACGGCGACGTCGTGGTGATGAGCGTGGCCGAGGGCGGGCCGGCCGCGAGGGCCGGTCTCAGGCGCGGCGACATCATCTCCGATGTGCGCGATACCGGCGTCGACGGCCTCGCCGACTTCTACCGCAAGCTGTGGGAGAGCGGGCCGGCCGGGGCCGAACTGCCGATCCGCATCGTGCGCGATGGACGCGAAAGCTGGCTGAGGGTGAAGTCCGCCGATCGCAACAGCTTCCTCAGGAAGCCACAATTGCAGTAGCGTCTCGGCGCGCAAAGGCCGGGCGCGCATTTCGCCCGGCACGCAGCACCGGGCCGGTGCACGACAGGCACCGCGGGGGGCGGGTTCATGGCGACGACGGCGATGGCGACGGAGGATGGGCTGGCGCTGGCCGCTTGCGCCCTTTACGGCAACCGGCCGTCGGCCCTGCTCGAGGTGCTGCACGAGATTCGCACCCGGCGGGGCGGCATCACCGAGGCCGATATGCGGGCCGTGGCCGGCGCCCTCAATCTCAGCCGCGCCGAGATCCACGGGGTGCAGAGCTTCTACCCCGATCTGGCCGACGCGCCCGCCGGCGTCTCGATCCGGGTGTGCCTTGCCGAGGCCTGCAGGTCGCGCGGCGCGGCCGCGCTGGCATCGGACCTCGAGGCATGCGGGGTGACCGCGGCGCCGGTCTACTGCCTCGGCAACTGCGCCCTCGGCCCGGCCATCGCCGTCGGTGACGCGATCCACGGCCGCGCCGACCTCGCCATGGCCCTCGCGCTCGTCGGAAAGGGCGCCGCATGACCGTCCGTGTCTTCGTGCCGCGCGACACCGCCGCCGTCTCGGTCGGCGCCGATCAGGTCGCCGCCGCCATCGCTGCCGAAGGCGCGCGGCGCGGCGCCGACCTGGAGATCGTCCGCACCGGCTCGCGGGGGCTGTTCTGGCTCGAGCCGCTGGTCGAGGTGGAATCGCCGGCCGGACGGATCGCCTATGGCCCGGTACGGGCGGCGGACGTCCCGGCGCTGTTCGATGCGGATGTCCTCACGGGCGCTCCGCATGCGCTGTGCCAGGGGCCGACCGAGGACATTGCCTGGCTCCGCGACCAGGTTCGCCTGACCTTTGCCCGCGTCGGTCTCGAAGACCCGCTCGATCTCGCCGCCTATGCCCGGCTCGGCGGCCTGCTGGCGCTGCAGCGGGCGCTGACGCTGGACGGCGCCGCCATCATCGCCGAGATCGAGGCATCGGGCCTGCGTGGCCGCGGCGGCGCCGCCTTTCCGGCCCACATCAAGTGGCGCACCGTCGCCGAGCAGCCGGCCGGCCAGAAGTTCGTCTGCTGCAATGCCGACGAAGGCGACAGCGGCACCTTCGCCGACCGGATGCTGATGGAAGGCGACCCGTTTGCCCTGCTCGAGGGCATGCTCATCGCCGGGCTCGCCGTCGGCGCCGAGACGGGGTTCGTCTACATCCGCTCCGAATACCCCGCCGCCATCGCCACGATGACGGAGGCCGTCCGGCGCTTCGAGGCCGCCGGCTGGCTCGGCGCGGATATCGGGGGCAGCGGCCGGCGCTTCACGGTCGAGATCCGGCGCGGCGGCGGCTCCTATATCTGCGGCGAGGAGTCGGCCATGCTCGAAAGCCTCGAGGGCAAGCGCGGCATGGTGCGCGCCAAGCCGCCTATCCCGGCGATCGCCGGCCTGTTCGGCAAGCCGACCCTGGTGCACAACGTGCTCTCGCTCGGCACCGTTCCCTGGATCGTCGCCCATGGCGGCGCCGCCTACGCGGCCCACGGCAGCGGCCGATCGCGCGGGACGCAGGCCTTCCAGCTGGCCGGCAATGTCCGGCAGGGAGGGCTGGTCGAACTGCCGTTCGGGACCAGCATCGCGCGGCTGGTCGACGGCTTCGGCGGCGGCACGGCCAGTGGCCGGCCCTTCCGGGCTGCCCAGCTCGGCGGTCCGCTCGGCGCCTATGTCGACGCCGCCATGCTGCACCTGCCGATGGACTACGAGGCGCTGGCCGCGGCGGGGGCGATGCTCGGCCATGGCGGCATCGTGGTCTTCGACGACAGCGTCGACATGGCCGAGATGGCCAGGTTCGCGTTCCAGTTCTGCGCCCACGAGAGCTGCGGCAAGTGCACGCCCTGCCGGATCGGCTCCGTGCGGGGAGCCGAGACCCTGGGCGAGGTCATCGCCGGCCGCAACGTCGCGGCGAACCTGGCCCTGGTCGAGGATCTGTGCGAGGTGATGACCGATGCCTCGCTGTGCGCCATGGGCGGGCTGACCCCGATGCCGGTGCGCTCCGCCATCCGGCTGTTCGCCGAGGACTTCACCGGCCGCCGGCCAGGGGAGAAGGTGTGATCGCCATGCTGAACGAGATCGACTACGGCACCCCGGGACGCGACAGCGCCGAACAGGTGACCCTCACCATCGACGGCGTCGTGGTCACCGTGCCGGCCGGCACGTCGGTTATGCGGGCGGCGGCGACGATCGCGCACCCGATCCCCAAGCTCTGCGCCACCGACCTGCTCGAGCCCTTCGGCTCGTGCCGGATGTGCCTCGTCGAGATCGAGGGGGTGAAGGGCACCCCGGCCTCGTGCACCACGCCGGTGCGCGCCGGCATGCGGGTCAGCACGCAGACGCCGCGCCTCGAGCGGCTGCGCAAGGGGGTGATGGAACTCTACATCTCCGATCATCCGCTCGATTGCCTCACCTGCTCGGCCAATGGCGATTGCGAGCTGCAGGACACGGCGGGCGAGGTCGGCCTGCGCGAGGTCCGCTACGCCCGTGGCGACAACCATTTCGACACCGCGAGGCGCGACCCCGTCGACATCTCCAACCCCTATTTCCAGTTCGACCCGAGCAAATGCATCGTCTGCTCGCGTTGCGTGCGCGCCTGCGACGAGGTGCAGGGCACGCTGGCGCTGACCATCGCCGGGAACGGCTTTGCCTCGAAGGTGTCGGCGGGCCTTTCGAGCGAGGACTTCTTCTCCTCCGAGTGCGTGTCCTGCGGCGCCTGCGTTGCCGCCTGTCCGACGGCCACGCTCGAGGAGAAGGCCGTGGTCGCGCACGGCGTGCCGACGCGGCAGGTCGAGACCACCTGCGCCTATTGCGGCGTCGGCTGCTCGTTCACCGCCGAGCTCAAGGGCGACGAGCTGATCCGCATGATCCCGTCGAAATCCGGCGGCGCCAATGCCGGCCACTCCTGCGTCAAGGGGCGCTTCGCCTTCGGCTACGCCGCCCACGAGGATCGCGTCACCACGCCGATGGTGCGGGACCGGATCGACGATCCCTGGCGCATCGTGGGCTGGGACGAGGCGATCGCCTTCGCCGCCGGACGGCTCAAGGCCATCCAGCACGCGCATGGCCGGGGCGCCATCGGCGGCATCAGTTCCTCGCGCTGCACCAACGAGGAGGTCTATGTCGTCCAGAAGATGGTGCGGGCCGCCTTCGGCAACAACAACGTCGATACCTGCGCCCGCGTCTGCCACTCCCCCACCGGCTACGGGCTGAAGCAGACCTTCGGCACCTCGGCCGGCACACAGGACTTCAGGTCGGTGGAAAAGGCCGACGTGATCCTCGTCATCGGCGCCAACCCGACAGACGGGCACCCGGTCTTCGCGGCGCGCATGAAGCGCCGGTTGCGGGCCGGCGCCAGGCTGATCGTCGCCGATCCCCGCCGCATCGATCTGGTCCGGTCCCCCCACATCGAGGCGGCCTACCACCTGCCGCTGCGACCCGGCACCAACGTGGCGCTGATGAACGCCATGGCCCATGTCGTCGTCACCGAGGGGCTGGTCGACGAGGCCTATGTCGCCGAGCGGTGCGACCCGGCCGAGTTCGCGCGCTGGCGCGCCTTCATCGCGCGTCCCGAGCACTCCCCCGAGGCGCTCGCCGACACGGTCGGGGTCGATGCGGACCGCATCCGCGGCGCCGCCCGCCTCTACGCCGAGGCCGAGAACGGCGCCATCTACTACGGCCTCGGCGTCACCGAGCACTCGCAGGGCTCGACCATGGTGATGGCCATGGCCAACCTCGCCATGGCCACCGGCAATGTCGGGCGCGAGGGCGTGGGCATCAATCCGCTGCGCGGCCAGAACAACGTGCAGGGCTCGTGCGACATGGGGTCGTTCCCGCACGAATTGCCCGGCTACCGGCACGTCTCGGATGGCGCGGTGCGCGGCGCCTTCGAGGCGGCCTGGGGCGTGACCCTCGATGCCGAGCCGGGGCTCAGGATCCCCAACATGTTCGACGCCGCCATCTCGGGCCGCTACCGGGGCCTGTTCGTGCAGGGCGAGGACATCGCCCAGTCCGATCCCAACACCCGCCATGTCAAGGCGGCCCTCGCCGCCATGGACTGCGTCGTGGTGCAGGATCTATTCCTCAACGAGACGGCGGCCTTCGCGCATGTCTTTCTGCCCGGCACCTCGTTCCTCGAGAAGGACGGCACCTTCACCAATGCCGAGCGGCGCATCAACCGGGTGCGGCCGGCCTACCGGGAAAAGACCGGGCTGAGCGAGTGGGAGGCCGTCTGCCGGCTGGCCACCGCCATGGGCTATCCCATGCACTACGCCTCCTCGGCCGCGATCATGGACGAGATCGCCATGCTCACCCCGACCTTCCGCGGCGTCAGCCATCGCCGCCTCGACGCCGAGGGATCGATGCAATGGCCCGTGCCGGACGCGCTGTCGATGGGGACACCGACCATGCATGTCGGTGGCTTCGTGCGCGGCAAGGGCCGGTTCGTGCTCACCGAGTTCGTGGCGACCACGGAACGGGCGACCCGCCGCTATCCGCTGCTGCTCACCACCGGGCGCATCCTCAGCCAGTACAATGTCGGCGCCCAGACGCGGCGCACCGCCAACACCGCCTGGCACAGCGAGGACCGGCTGGAGATCCATCCGTTCGACGCGGAAGAGCGCGGCATCCGGGACGGCGGCTTCGTCACCATCGCCAGCCGGGTGGGCGCGACCACCCTGCGCGCCAGGATCTCCGATCGCATGCCGCAGGGGGTGGTCTATACCACCTTCCACTACCCGCTTTCGGGGGCAAACATCGTGACCACCGAGAACTCCGACTGGGCCACCGACTGCCCGGAGTACAAGGTGACGGCGGTAGAGGTCACCGCCTCGAACCTGCCGGCCGATGCCGAGCCGCTGGCGATGCCCGCCACCGAGCCGGCCGAATAGATGCGCGTGATCCGGCTCGACGATGTCGCGGACCCGTCGCTCCCGGTGGGTCGCGGCCTGCGCACCGGCGCCGACGGTTCGGTCCGGCCGGTCGCCTGGCATCTCGCCGAGGAGGCCGCGATTGCCTTCCTCCTCAACGGCCGCGCCTTTGCCGTGATGATGGCGACGCCCGCCGATCTCGAGGACTATGCCCTCGGCTTTCTGCTGACCGAGCGGGTGATCGCCGCCCCGGCCGATCTCGAGGAGATGCGTGTCGCCCCGGTCGAGGGCGGCCTTGCGCTCAACTGCATC
The DNA here is from genome assembly GCF_041917035.1 of Devosia sp. GTDB lineage: Bacteria > Pseudomonadota > Alphaproteobacteria > Rhizobiales > Devosiaceae > Devosia_A. Next base: position 11,228 of record NZ_JAYRYM010000095.1, read on the forward strand.
GTGCCGCCGCGCGCCGAGGTGGCCGCCGCGGATCGTCGCCGCAGCCTCGCCGGTCGGGCCGGCTGCGGCCTGTGCGGCGCCGAAACGCTGGAGGCCGCGTTCCCCAGCCTGCCGCGCGTCGCCTCGCGCCGCCCCGACCCGGGGATCGTTCTTGCGGCCCTGCTTGCGCTGCCGGCGCTGCAGCAGCGCAATGCGCGCGACCGCTCGACCCATGCGGCGGCCTTCTTTCGGGCCGACGGCACCGCGGTGCTGGTCCGCGAGGATGTCGGTCGGCACAACGCCCTCGACAAGCTGGGCGGCGCCCTGCTCGGGGCCGGCATCGACCCCGCATCCGGCTTCGGCGTGCTGTCGAGCCGGATGAGCGTGGAGATGGTGCAGAAGGCGGCCATTCTCGGCCTGCCGGTCCTGGCCTCGGTGTCTGCACCGACCGCCCTCGCGCTGAGCGTGGCGGCCCGCGCGGGGCTTGCCGTATGCGCGCAATCGGGGGACGGGGTTGTGGTGTTCGATTCCGCAGGTCCGCGATGAACGAGGATGCCGACCTTGTCCGCATGGCCAACAACATCGCGGCCAACTTCGCCGTCTACCCCGAGGCCGAGGCCATCGCCGCCATCGTCCGGCATGTCACGGACTTCTGGCCCAGGCCGATGCGCGATCGGCTGGTGGCCGAGGCCCATGAGTCGGGCAACCTCGCGCCCCTTGCCGCCGCCGCGGCACGCGTGCTTGCGGCCCGGGACGGCCACGCGACCGGCGCCGCCTAAGTCTCACTGCGTAGTTCCGCTCGGATCGCCACATCTTTGACGACAATCCCCGCGATCGTCTCCATTCCGGACACGTCAGACGATCATCTGCTCAAGCCGTTGTCGCCTCGCCATTTATTGATCTGAACGTACGCGGCCGTACGATGCGACTCTGCAACAGTCATCCGATTATTGCCGAACATCCGCACGATCTTTTGCGAGTGACTCGATTGGCGAGCACAATTCGGTCTATATTGATGCGGATTTCAGGAGGCTCGATCATGAAACACCTACTGTTCGCTCTCGCCGGTGTCGTACTCGCCGGCCTGTCCACCACCGTCAGCGCCGCCGACCTCTACGTCGAGACGCCGGTGATGCCGGGCATCGTGGATGTCGGCAGCGCTTGGGAAGGCCCCTATGTCGGCGTCTTCGGTGGCTACGGATGGGGCGCCGCCGATCATGCCAACCTCGCAGTCCATCCGGATTGCGCCCCCAATGGCTGCGATGTCGATATCGCCGGCTGGCTGGCGGGCGTCACCGCCGGTGCCAATTTCGCCGTGGGCAGCAATGTCGTCGCCGGTATCGCGGGTGACATCGCCTGGTCCGGCGTGTCCGGCATGGACACGTTCGGCGTCGGCATCGCCGACTCCGAGAACGTGATCAACTGGCAGGGCTCCCTGCGCGGTGTGCTCGGCTTCGACGGCGGCGCCTTCATGCCCTACCTGACGGCCGGTTTCGCCGTCGCCAACGCGACGCACACGCTCTCGAACGGCGCGTTCGACGGGACGGCCGACGCCACGCACATGGGCTGGACGGCCGGCGCCGGCGTGGCCTTCGCGGCCACCGAGGATGTCGTCATCGACCTGCAGTACCGCTACAGCGATTTCGGCGAGCAGGAATACGATCGCGGCATCGCGCCCAACAACCCGATCTTCGGTCTGACGCAGCACGCCCTGACCCTCGGCGTGAACTGGCAGTTCTGACCGTTTCGTCACCTGGTGTCGATCGGCCCGGCCGGCGATGCCGGCTGGGCCTTCCGCCTGCGCGCCGTTCCTCTTTTCGCTCTTGCCAGGCTGCGCGAATGGGCGCACGCTGCTTTCATCGTCAACAGCCGGAAGGAGGTGATCCAATGTCTCAGCAGAAATCGTCGGTTTCGAAGGGTCTTGGAGTCTCCGTCAGTTCGGGGCAGGCTTCGGTCTGATCGAAGGCTTCGCCGCAAGGCGATCGCTTCGAAATCTGCGAAATCGGGAAGGGTCGCCTTGCGGGGCGGCCCTTCTTTGTTTCCGGGGCCCCGCAGCCCCGCCCGGCCTGTCAATCTCCTGTTAACCACCAGCCAAAGGTAACCGCCGGGTAAAGGAATTGTTTGCAATTGGAGGCGGATTCATGCGGGCACGAACTCTGTCGTAACGCGTGTTTTCGGAGGCCCTCATGAAGCGCATCTCTCTTTCTCTGCTGGCGAGTGCCGCAACCCTTCTCCTGCTGCTGCCCGCCCAGGCGGCCGACCTGCTGATCCAGGAGCCCTCGATGCCCGGCTTCGTCGACATGGGCGGCGGCGG
>NZ_JAYRYM010000096.1:0-13508 GCF_041917035.1 Devosia sp.
CCGATGTCGGTGCCGATCCTGGCGGTGGTGTTCGTACTGAGCTTCATCGGCCACGTCACCGAGTACCCGGTGGCATCGGTGCTGCTGCGCGAAACCGGCAACATGACCCTGGCCGTCGGCGCCCGTTCCTATCTCTACGAACAGCGCTACCTGTGGGGCGACTTCGCGGCGGCGGCGATCCTCTCCGGCCTGCCGATCACCATCGTCTTCCTGTTAGCGCAGCGCTTCCTCGTCAGCGGCCTGAGCGAGGGCGGCGTCAAGGGCTGATCGCCGACGGCCGATCCCTGTGCCGGTGCGGAGAGGGCCCTGGAATCCGGGCTCGAGCTCGATCTCGCCGACCAACTCGGCCGGCCGCATCCCGCAGCTGCCGACGCGGAACCCGGCGGCTGGCGCATGTAGCGCAATGCCCGCCAGGCCGGCGTCCGTTGCGAGCATTCCGCGTCACAAACGAAAGGGCCGACCCGAAGGCCGGCCCCGGGGCCCCGCGAGCAGGAGGCCCTTACTGAACCTGGCCGACCGACCAGAAGTTGGTTTCGCCCGAGCTGTCCGCGACGCCGTCATTGTCGGTGATGACGAAGCCGTTGCCGGTCGCATCGATCGCGAAGCTTTCGACCTTGTCGAGCACGTAGCCGCGGCGCGCGGCGAGCTCCGGCAGGAAGTCACGGACCTCCTGCTTGCTCACCACCGGCAAGTCCCCGCCGATTTCGGCGCCGACCAGCTCGGAGACCGGGATGCGGAAGAGCTTCTTCAGCACCGCCTTTTCGGCGACCTGATTGTCACGCTCGACGACATAGACATGATCACCATGCGCCGTGATCTCGGACAGACCGTTCCAGGCCCCCTCGGCCGGAGCGTCGAGCGGATAGCGCACCGCACTCCAGGTCTTGTCGCCGGTATTGTAGCCGAGGAGCTTCACCTGGCCCTTCGGATCGTCCTTCCACTCGCGCTGGATGGCGACCCACAGGGTATCGCCGAGCCTGGTCACGCCCTCGGCACCGAAGCGGATCTCTCCGGCGAGGAGCGCCTCGGGGAACGCCACTTCTTCGACAATGGCGCCCTTGGCGTCGACGCGGAACAGGGCGTGCGGCGTCAGGCGATCGGTGCGTCCCTCGGAGGCAACCCAGAAGCCGCCCTTGCCGTCGAGGGTGATGCCCTCGAGGTCGAGCTTCTGGGCCGGGTGGCCGCCGCGGGTGACGATGGTCCTCGCGGTGATGCGCGCCGGCCTGGCCGTCGCATCGATGGTATAGATCGACGGCTCGGCGCCGAGCACGCTGTCGGAAACCGCGTACAGGATGCCGGGCTTTTCGGCGTCGGCGACGGCGCCGGAGATCGCCACCCAGCCGATCGGGCGACCGTCGGCGTCGAGATCGGAAATCAGTTCAGGGTATGCCGCCTCACCCTCGGCGCGCTCGTAGATCATCACGTGCGAGCCGGCGAGGCCGTCGGCGCGCAGGTCGACCTCGTTGGCGGTCGCCAGCAGGTTGCGGGACGGGATGGCCACCAGCCCCTCGGGCGAGATGCCGGACGGCAGCGACTGCAGGTATTCGGGCGCCGCGCCGGTATCCTTGTAGACGGCGACCAGCGAAGAGCGTTCCTGCGCGACGAAGAACAGCGCGTCCTCGCCGAAGGTCGCTGCCTCGAGCCCCTCGGGCTCGACGCCCTTGTTGTTGCGGGCATCGGGATAGTGGCCGAGGCGTGCCGCCTCCAGTTCCATGGACGGGCCGCTCTCGTAGACGACGGTGCCATCCTTGCCGAAGATGGTGAAGCTGCGCGAGCCGCCGTTCCAGTCGCCTTCATTGGCGACGACGAGGCGGTTGTCGTCCAGCCACTTGACCGCGTCGGGCTCACGGGGAACGTCGTCCTTCCGACCGGTGAAGCTCAGAGCGCCGTCACGCTTGGTGTCGATGCCCTCGAGGCTGGTCGTACCGGCCGAGAAGTGCGAGATGACGGTGCCGCTCCTGCCGTCGACGATGACGATCTCGTTGTTCTCCTGCAGCGTCACGGCGATCTCGTCGAGACCGTTGAAGTCGACAAACTCGGGCTCGGGGTCCTCGCCCGCCGTGGCAGCCAGACCGGCCAGGTCGACCTTGCGCAGGCTCGCCGGATCAAGCGCACCATCGACGAGGTTGAAGAGCACGAGATAGCCGGCCGGAGCCTGCGGGATGTCGCCATCGTTCACCTCTTCGTCGCGCTCGTTCTCGATGGCGATGGCGATCAGCGTACCGGCGTCGTTGTGAGTGATCGAGTCAGGCTGGCCGCCGAGTTCTATGGTCGCTTCGACGACACGGGTCGCCAGATCGACGACCACCAGCCGGCCGGAGACGTCGACGAAGTCCTTGCGGGTGTTGACCGCAGCGTAGACCTTGCTGCCCAGGACAGTGACGGAGGTCGGCTCGCCATCGAGCGCAAGAAAGCCCGCTGCTTTGGGGGTGGCCGGATCAGTGATGTCGATGAAGCCGATGCCACCGGCCGGGCTGTCGGAGTAGACGAGGGTCAGACCATCCTCGGACGCGGCGACGATCTCGGACGATGTCGACTCGGCGTCGGGGCTGTTGAGCGCCACGGGGAAGCTGGCGATGCGGTTGAACACGGGGGCCGCGGCGACCGGTGCGACGGAGGTCATCAGAGCCGTGGCAATCGCCAGAAGCTTACGGTTGTCCATATTCGTTTCTCCCAGACATGATGTGGTCCCCCCGATAGGGGCGCCACAACAAGCCCGGATGACAGCGCGGCGACAGTTCGATGACAGTCCCGACCGAAGGCCGCTCGGCGAGCCGCGACGGCGGGAGCCGCCGGGTCGAAATGCCATGCTCCGAAAGGCCGCGTCGAGGGGATGAGTTTTGTCAACTCGCTGAAGGCTTTGGTTCGTCAATCGTCGCCTGAGACGAGCGCGGGACATATTGTCGGGCCAACGCACCCAACAGGAGAAAGCGCATGCGCCTGACTGCCCTCGTCACTGCAGCCGTACTGGCCCTCACCCCCGTTGCGAGCTTCGCATCAGACGTCACCCCGCTGGTCACCGCCGAGTGGCTGAAGGCGCACGCCGGGGACCCCAACGTCGTCATCCTCGACATCCGCGACAAGGTCGCGGAGACGGACCTGGGCGGCCTGCCCTATATCGCCAACGCCGTGGTTGCCCCGTACGGGTCGGCCGGCTGGCGGACCGAGGTCGACGGGGTGCCGGGCCAGATCCCGCCGGTCGAGCAGATTGCCGGGCTGATCGGCGGGCTGGGCATCGATGGCGACGACCATGTGGTGATCGTTCCGTGGGGTACGGACTCCTCCGAGTTCGGCGGAGCCACCCGCGTCTACTGGACCTTCAAATATCTCGGCCACGACGAGGTCTCCATCCTCGACGGCGGCTGGCGCCAGTACGACGCGCAGGGCGGCGAGCGGGTGGCCGAGCCGGCCGCGGCCGAGCCGGTGACCTTCCCCTATGAAGTCCAGCCGGCCCTTCGCGCCACGACCGCGGATGTCGAGGCGGCTCTGGCAAGCGGCCGGGCGCTGATCGACGGCCGTCCGGCGGAGCAGTACCTGGGGCAGGCCAAGAGCCCGGTCGTACGCATCGAAGGCACCATCCCCGGGGCGCAGAACCTGCCGCACTCGAAGTTCTACAGCGCCGACTTCGCAAGCTTTGCGCAGCCCGAAACGGTGCTGGCGCTGGCCCAGAGCGTCGGCCTCGACGCGGACGAGGCAAACATCGTCTTCTGCAATACCGGGCACTGGGCCTCGATTGCCTGGTTCGCGCTGCACGAAATCGGTGGCAACAAGAACACCGCGATGTATGACGGCTCAATGGCCGAGTGGGCCGCCGATCCGGCCCGCCCGATCCAGTAAGGCCTACTCGCCGACCTCACAAACCCGGATGCTGCGCCGCGCGCGCAGCATCCGACGGCGCATTCCAGAATGAGTTTCCGCATGAGCGTCGCCACCGCTGCACAACCCGCGACTGCCTCGCTGCCGCAATCCGACCGTATGCCGCTGGTTGTGGCGGGAGCGATGCTGGTTGCCGGCTTCGTGCTGATCACCTGGCTCGTCGACCTGCGCCAGGGCGCCCTGTTTCTCATCGGCGGAGCGCTCGGCATCGCTCTCTACCACGGCTCATTCGGCTTCACCGGAGGCTGGCGGCGGATGGTGGTGGAACGGCGCGGCCGGGGCATGCGGGCCCAGATGCTGACGATCGGCGTCGCCACCATCGCCATGATTCCACTCGTCTGGGCCGGCAGCATCGGCGGCCAGCCGATGGTCGGTGCGCTGGCGCCGATCGGGGTCTCGGTGCTGCTCGGTGCGGCGATCTTCGGCCTTGGCATGCAGCTGGGCGGCGGCTGCGGCTCGGGCACCCTGTTCACCGTCGGTGGCGGCTCTGCCCGCATGCTGGTGACGCTGGTGTTCTTCATCGTCGGAGCCCTGGCCGGAACGGCGCACCTGCCGTTCTGGCTGCAGCAGCCCGGGTTGCCTGCCATCAGCCTGGGGCGCGAGCTGGGCGTCGGCCTTGCCGTCGCGGTCACCATCACGGCGCTTGCGCTGGTAGCGCTGCTCACGGCGATCATCGAGAAGCGGGTCCATGGCAATATCGAGTCCGAACCGGCGCTGCCCGGGAACGGGTGGCACTGGGTGACGCGCGGCCCGTGGCCGCTGGTCGGGGCGGGCCTCGTGCTCGCCGTGCTCAACGTCGCGACCCTCTTGCTGGCGGGACATCCGTGGTCGATCACCTACGGCTTCGGCCTGTGGGGCGCCAAGATCGCGCAGGCCGTCGGCCTCGACGTCGCCAGCTGGGAATTCTGGACGGCACCGGCGCAGGCGCGGGCGCTGTCCTCGAGCGTCCTCGCCGACACGGTATCGGTGATGGATTTCGGGCTGGTGCTCGGTGCAGCCCTGGCGGCCGCCGCTGCCGGCAAGTTCGCGCCCAAGGCCGCCATCCCGCTGGGATCGCTGCTTGCGGCGATCGTCGGCGGCCTGCTGATGGGTTACGGCGCCCGGCTTTCGTTCGGCTGCAACATCGGCGCGCTGTTCTCCGGCATCGCCACGGGAAGCCTGCATGGCTGGCTGTGGTTTGCGGCGGCGTTCGCCGGCTCGATCGCCGGGATAGCCCTGCGACCAGCCTTCGGTCTCGACGGATTCGCCAGGAAATGACCAGCCGCAACACCCTGCTGTTTGGCGCAGCGCTGGCCGCGGCAACGGCCGCCATCGCCATCGACCATGCCACGCACCCCGTACCGCCGCGGCCCGAGTACGGGGCCGGCCCGGTCGCGGCCGGTACGGCACCATGCGCGGCAGCACCCTGTGCGGCCGGCGCCCCGAAGCTGGCCGCCCCGCCGCCGCCGCTGCAACCGGGCGCCGATGACGAGGGCGGCGGACTTGCTGCCCCCCCTCCGCCTCCAAAGGTCAGGACCTCGGGGGAGGAAACCCCCGATCTTGCCGTCGGCACCGATCCGTGAGCGAGGAACGACAGCGCGCACTGGCCGAAGTCGCCTACTGCGAGGCCATCCTCGCCAAGTCAGGGTTGACCATTCTCAACGAGGTGTTTGCGGACGCTGCGGCCATCAGCGCCTGGGAACACCATCCACCCGGCGACGTGTTCGATCCGGCCAGCGCCTCGCAATGGTACTATCACTGTCATCCGGCGACCGCGGGTGACCGCGAGCACGGGCACTTCCACTGCTTCATCCGCCCGGCCGGTGCCTCGGGACCGGTCCACCATCTGGTGGCGGTTGGCGTGGACGCGGGTGGACGACCGATTCGCCTCTTCACCGTCAACCAGTGGGTGGTGGGCGACGCGTGGATCGACGCGCCGACGGCCATCGCGCTGCTGTCGCGGTTCGACGTGCAAATGCCGCGTCCTTCCTATCTGCTGAACCGCTGGCTCTCGGGCCTCGTCCGGGCCTACGAGCCGCAGATCGGACAGTTGCTGCTCGACCGGGACCGCACTCTCGCGGAGAGCGCCGGCGGGCGTCCTGCTGCTGTTGTCCGCGAAGACCGAAGCCTCGAGGTCCTCTCGGAACTGCCCATCGGCACTGGCGCTTCGGGCGGCCGGCCGGGGGCCGGGGACTAGGCTCCGTCGGCACACCGGAGGGGGGGCTCGGGTTCCTCCGGCGAGCCGGCAACCCACTCCGCCCCTCGGGCAAGGACACTCCGAAACCTCTGCGAGACGACTGCACCGCGAGGGGCTGGCGGCGGCGCGGCAGTGCCGGAGGCCGGCCCTTGTCCGACGCGTCCCGCGCACCGACAGGGCATCTTTACATATAATAGTACTTTATGTAGCGTCCCCCCATCGCCCAGGCGGACACCGCCGGGCGGCTTTTGGGAGGAACCATCGTGAAGCTCATTTCCAAGCTCGCCGTCGCGGCGGGCCTCGTCACCGCCTTGTCTTCCGCGACCCTGGCGCAGGATCTCAACGGACTTACCATCGGCTTCAGCCAGATCGGCTCGGAGTCCGGCTGGCGCGCCGCCGAGACATCGGTCACCAAGCAGCAGGCCGAGGCGCGCGGTGTCGACCTGAAGTTCGCCGACGCCCAGCAGAAGCAGGAGAACCAGATCAAGGCCATCCGCGGCTTCATCGCCCAGGGTGTGGCCGCCATCCTTGTCGCCCCGGTGGTCGCGACGGGCTGGGAAGACGTACTGGGCGAGGCCAAGGAGGCCGAGATCCCGGTGATCCTGCTCGACCGTGGCGTGGACGCGCCGCAGGACCTCTACCTGACCAGCGTGGCCTCGGACCAGGTCAAGGAAGGGCGTGTCGCCGGGCAGTGGCTGGTCGACGCGGTCAAGGACAAGGACTGCAAGGTCGTCGAACTGCAGGGTACCGTCGGCTCCACCCCGGCCATCAACCGCAAGAAGGGCTTCGAGGAAGCGATCGCGGCGCATGCCAATATCTCGATCATCCGCAGCCAGACCGGCGACTTCACCCGCTCCAAGGGCAAGGAAGTGATGGAAGGCTTCCTCAAGGCCGAGAATGGCGGCAAGGACATCTGCGCCCTCTACGCCCACAATGACGACATGGCGGTCGGCGCCATCCAGGCCATCAAGGATGCCGGGCTGAAGCCAGGCAGCGACATCCTCGTGGTCTCGATCGACGCGGTGCCGGACATCTTCACCGCGATCGCCGCCGGCGAGGCCAACGCCACGGTGGAACTGACGCCGAACATGGCCGGTCCGGCCTTCGACGTGCTCGCCGCCTATCTCAAGGACGGCACGGTTCCGGAGAAGTTCATCATCACCGAGTCCAAGCTCTATACTGCGGCCGACGACCCGCAGGGCGAATATGAGCGCCGCAAGGGCCTTGGTTACTGATATAGGAACGAGGGTTGACGCGGTCCCCGCCGGCAGCACGCCGGCGGGGACACCCATCGAGAGCGCCCTGAGGCGCCGTGGGCAGGAGGGGCGATTGGACGGCGACCGGCTGGCGCTCGAGGCGCGCGGAATTACCAAGGTCTTCGGCAACCACGTGGCGCTCGACGCAGTGGATTTCGGGTTGCGGGCGGGAGAGGTGCACGCCCTGCTGGGCGAGAACGGCGCCGGCAAGTCGACGCTGATCAAGATCCTGACCGGCGCCTACCAGCCGGATGGTGGCGCAGTGCTCGCCGACGGCACCGCGATCACGCTCGACAACCCGCAGCAGGCGCAATCGCACGGGATCGGCACGGTCTACCAGGAGGTGAACCTGCTGGCCAACCGCAGCGTGGCGGAGAACCTGTTCCTCGGCCACCAGCCGACCCGCTTCGGACTGGTCGACCGCAGGAAGATGGAGCACGATTCGCGGGCCATCCTGTCGCGCTACGGCCTGGGTATCGATCCATCGAGCGAACTCGGCACGCACTCGGTGGCGGTGCAGCAGATCGTCGCCATCGCGCGGGCCGTGGAACTGAGCGGCAAGGTCCTCATCCTCGACGAACCGACCGCGAGCCTCGACCGCAACGAGGTGGAACGCCTGTTCGAGATCATCGCCGGACTGAAGTCCTCCGGCCTCGCCATCGTATTCATCACGCACTTTCTCGACCAGGTCTTCGCCATCGCCGACCGCGTCACCATCCTGCGCAACGGGAAGCTGATCGACACCCGGCCGCTCGACGACCTGACCCGCACCGACGTGGTGCGCCTGATGCTGGGCAAGGACGTGGCCTTCTCCGGCGCCACCAAGCTCGAGGACAGCCGACCGCTGGGGGAGGTGCTGGCGGAGTTCCGCGGCTACGGCCGCAAGCGCAGTGTCCGCCCGTTCGACCTGACCGTCCACAAGGGCGAGGTCATCGGGGTTGCCGGACTGCTCGGCTCGGGGCGTACCGAGATGGCGCGCATCATGTTCGGCGCGGACGCGGCGGACGAAGGGACGGTGACGGTAGCGGGCATGCCGGTGTCGATCGCCAGGCCGACCGACGCCATCGAGCGCGGCTTCGGCTTCTGCCCGGAAGACCGCAAGGCGGAAGGGATCTTCGGCGACCTGTCGGTACGCGAGAACATCGTGATCGCGCTGCAGGGCAAGCTCGGCTGGTTCAGCGCCCTCAATCGTGACGAGCAGCTGGAAATCGCCGGGAAGTTCGGCGAGGCGATGGACATCCGCGCCGCCTCGCTCGACATGCCGGTCAAGCTGCTCTCGGGCGGCAATCAGCAGAAGGTGATCCTGTCGCGCTGGCTGGCCACCGACCCGGCCTTCCTCATCCTCGACGAGCCGACGCGCGGCATCGACGTGGGCGCCCATGCCGAGATCGTCAGGACGATCAACCGGCTGCGCGACGAAGGACTGGCGCTGGTGGTGATCTCCTCCGAGATCGACGAGGTGGTTGCCTATTCGTCGCGCATCGTGGTGATGCGGGACCGCGAGCTGGTTGCCGAACTCAACGGCGAGAACATCAACCCCGGCGTGATCGTCCAGGCGATCGCCAATCACAGGGAGGCCAGTCCGGCATGATCCGGCGTTTGCTCAGCCGCCTCGCCAACCCGCAGCTCGGTGCCCTGGTCGGCGTGTTGCTGATCAACTGGCTGCTGTTTCCGGGCTTCTTTCGCGTGACATGGCAGGACGGCCGGCTGTTCGGCAGCCTGATCGACGTGCTGAACCGCGGGGCGCCGGTGGCCATCCTCGCCATCGGCATGGTCGGGGTGATCGCCACCAAGGGCGTCGATCTCTCGGTCGGCGCGGTGATGGCGGTGGCGGGGGCCGTGGCGGCGACGCTGGTGGTTGCCGGCTACCCCGCCCCGGTCGCCGTGGCGGTGGCGCTGGCCGTCGGGCTCGCCTGCGGCCTGTGGAACGGCTTTCTCGTGGCCGTACTCGATATCCAGCCGATCGTCGCCACGCTGGTGCTGATGGTCGCCGGACGCGGCATCGCGCAGCTGATCACTGAGGGCTTCATCGTTACGTTCACCGATCCGGTGCTGATCTTCATCGGTACCGGGTCGTTCCTCGGGCTGCCGATGGCCGCGGTGATCGCGCTGGCGCTGATGGTGCTGGTGACCGTGCTGGTGCGGCGCACCGCCATCGGGCTGTTCATTGAGGCCGTGGGCATCAACCGCAAGGCGGCGAGCCTCGCAGGCATTCGCAGTCGCATGCTGCTGCTGCTGGTCTACGCGCTGTCCGGGCTGTGCGCCGCGATTGCCGGCATCATCGTCGCCGGCGACATTCGCGGGGCTGACGCCAACAATGCCGGCCTGTGGCTGGAACTCGACGCGATCCTCGCCGTGGTTATCGGCGGAACGTCCTTGCTGGGCGGACGCTTCTCGGTGCCGCTCGCGGTGGTCGGAGCACTGATCATCCAGGCCATGAATACCGGCATCCTGGTGTCGGGGTTCCCGCCGGAGTTCAATCTCATCGTCAAGGCCGGGATGATCTTCATCATCCTGCTGATCCAGTCGCCGCTGGCGCCCCGGCTGCTGCCCGCCGCGATGCTGCGACGCAACGGATCGAGGGGGACGGACAAATGAACCGCAGCCTGCGCCCGCTGCTGGCCACGGCAGTGATCTTCGTTCTCGCCTACGGGCTGAGCGTCATGCAGTTTCCGGGCATGTTCTCGACGCGGGTGCTGGGGAACCTGCTGACCGACAACGCCTTTCTCGGCATCACGGCGGTCGGCATGACCTTCGTCATCCTGTCGGGCGGGATCGACCTGTCGGTGGGTGCCGTCATCGGGTTCACCGGTGTGCTGGTCGCGGTGCTGGTCAGCTGGGCCGGGCTCCACCCACTCCTCGCCTTCGCCATTGCCATCGCCGTCGCCGCCCTGTTCGGCGCGGTGATGGGTCTCGCCATCCACTACCTGCAGGTGCCCGCCTTCATCGTGACGCTGGCCGGCATGTTCCTCGCTCGCGGCGGCGCCTCGGTGATCACGCAGGACTCGGTGCCGATCAAGCACGAGTTCTACGACTGGATTTCCGACCTGGTGGTCCGCCTGCCGGGCGGCGGCCGGCTCAGCTTCATCGGCCTCACCATGATCGCCGTCTTCGTCGTCGGCGCCGTCATCGCGCACCGGACGCGGTTCGGCTCCTACGTCTACGCTCTTGGGGGCAATACCGTCTCGGCCTCGCTGATGGGCGTGCCGGTGGCGCAGACGACCGTCGCCATCTACACGCTCTCGAGCGTGCTCGCGAGTCTATCGGGAATCGTGTTTTCGCTCTACACGTCGGCGGGTTATCCGCTGGCGGCGGTTGGCGTCGAACTGGACGCGATCAGTGCCGTGGTGATCGGCGGCACGCTGCTGACCGGCGGCTACGGCTTCGTCCTCGGCACGTTCATCGGGATCATGCTGCTGGGCCTGGTCCAAACGTACATCATCTTCGACGGCACGCTGTCGAGCTGGTGGACGAAAATCGTGATCGGTGTACTCTTGTTCCTGTTCATCGTGCTGCAGCGGCTGATCTTTGCGGCCTCCGCGCCGGGGGAAAAGGCGGCTAAGAAAGCATAGCATGTACGAAGCAGGCAGCCTCATCCGCTCGTTGACGGGGCGGCCCGCTGCACGGAACTATCATGCCTATGTGATCAACGAGATCGGCCTCGGCATCGTCTCGGGGGCTCATGCCGTCGGCTCCCTGCTCGCCAGCGACGCGGCGATGATGGAACAGTACGGGGTATCGCGCACCGTGCTGCGCGAGGCGATCAGGACGCTGGAGGCCAAGGGCCTGGTCGAGGCGCGCCCCAAGGTGGGGACGCGCGTCACGCCGAAATCACGCTGGAACTTCCTCGACCCCCAGGTGCTGGCCTGGCATTTTCACGCCCCGCCCGACCCACAGTTCTACCACAGCCTGTTCCGCGTGCGTGGCGCCTTCGAGACGCCGCTCGCCGAACTGGCCGCCCGGCATCGCACCGCAGAACATGTGAGGCTGATGAAGTTCTGGCTCCACCAGATGGCGACGAGCGGCGACAGCGTGCAGCAGGCCGGCCTGGGCGCCCTCGAGGTGCACTCGATCATCGCCGAGAGCGCCGGGGACGTCCTGCTTCGGGCAGTGGTGGGAGTGACAGAACTGACGCTCGCCCTGGCCCTGACGCGCGAGTCCGCCCTGGCTGGAGCGGAGTATCGCCGGCAATCGCTGGAGTTTCGGGAACAGCTCGTGACGCATATCGAGTTCGGCCGGGCCGACGAAGCGGTCCGGCTCATCGAGAGCTGTCGCCAGCTCGACCGCGCCCAGGTGCTGGGTCGCGAGGCTGCGGTCAAGCCCGCCGGGAGCGTCCGCTAGGCGGAGCGGAGGCCATAGCTCGTGACGACATTGCCCTTGCTGGTCCGCCGGCAATCGCGCAACTCGAGACGGGTCACCGGATCGGTGGGCTCGAACATCCGCATGCCGGCACCGGCGACCACCGGATGCGTGATCAGGGTCAGGCTGTCGAGCAGACCTGCAAAGAACAGTTGGCGGGCAACAGAGATGCCCCCCATGACGGCGATGTCGCCCCCGTCACGGGCCTTCAGGGCACGCACGAACTCCAGGAGGTCGCCGACGATGAGCTTCGAGTTCGACCAGCCCATATCCGCGGGGGACAGGGTGCGCGAGGCGACGAACTTCGGGACGGAATTGATGAACGTCGCGAAGTCGCCGTCCATGGTGGCGGTAGGCCAGTAGCCGGCCCATTCGGAGTAGCCGACCCGCCCCATCAGCACGGTGTCGGTCGCCTGCATGACGGTGCCCAGCATCTCGCCCAGTTCGTCGTCGAAGGCATCGAACTGCCACAGGTTGGGGGACTGGACGACGCCGTCGACCGAGTGGAAGTAGCCGGCTGTGACCTTACGCATGCTGATGCTCCTTGTTCGATGGTCGTGGCCCCTGCCTACGCCCGTTCACCACCACGACGAACGTAGCTGCGCCGAATCGACAGGGGCAAGAAGATTATCCGGCAGACTAGCGGCGCCGACGGCCCGGCTCGGGACCGAGCTCGATCCAGACCGGGGCGTGATCGCTGGCCTCGGACGCCCCGCGCACGTCACGATCAATGCCGAAGCGGCGCAGACGGGGCACGAGGTCAGGCGAGACCAGCAGATGATCGAGCCGCAGCCCGGCATTGCGGGCCCAGCGCTCGCGGCGATAATCCCAAAAGGTATAGAGCGTCTCGGATGGCGCGAGCGCCCGGAGCGCGTCGGTCCAGCCTTGCTGCTGCAGGCGGTCGAACTGGGCGCGGCAGGCGGGCTGGAGCAGCGCGTTGTCGTCGTAGGAGCGGGTCGGGTAGATGTCGCGGGCTTCGGGCACGATGTTGTAGTCGCCGGCGAGGACGACCGGGACGCCGGCTTCGACCAGCCCGGCGGCGTGCGCGATCAGTCGCTCGTTCCAGTGCAGCTTCCAGTCGAACTTGGGACCGGGCTGAGGGTTGCCGTTCGGAGCATAGAGGCAGGCGACGAGCACGCCGTGCGCCGCAGCCTCGATGTAGCGGGCCTCGGCGCGATCCTCGGTGCCGGGGAGCCCGGCGCGGGTCAGGATCGGCTCGCTGCCACGCGCGAGGATGGCGACACCGTTCCAGCTGGCCTGTCCGGCGAACACCGCCCCGTAGCCGGCCTCGGCGAGGGCGCTGCGCGGAAACTGGCGGTCGCTCGCCTTCAGTTCCTGCAGGCAGACAATGTCGGGCTCGGCGTCGGCGAGCCAGGCCAGCAGGTTGTCGAGCCGCCGGACGATGCCGTTGACGTTGAAGGTGGCGATCTTCACGGAGAGGGCGAGAGGTGCCCGGCCCACTCGACGACACGGCGCGCCATGGTTGCCAGATGTTCGGCGGTCGAGAAACCGGAGATCGCCTTGCGCGGCTTCAGGTCGTGGTCGCCATCCTCGAGCCAGCACAGTTCTATAGCAGGCGAGAGGCCGTAGCCCGCAACCTCGTCGGGCACACCGAACTCGTCGCGGGTGCCCTGGACGATCAGGGTGGGGGTCCTCAGCCCGACGAGGTGGCGGGTGCGCAACTGTTCCGGCCGGCCCGGCGGGTGGAAGGGGTACCCGAGGCAGACCAGCCCGCCGATGCGGCCGGCCTCGAACAGGCCATCGGCGACCATGCTGGCGACGCGGCCGCCCATCGACTTGCCGCCGATCAACAGCGGGCCGTTGGTCGGGCCGAGATCGTC
>NZ_JAYRYM010000097.1:0-13416 GCF_041917035.1 Devosia sp.
CCGAGCACGTGGGTGCGCTGCGCACCTCGATTGCCGGCATGGTCGCCGAGTTCGGCTCGATGCTGGGCAACCTCAATTCCGAGGCGCAGAGCCTCGACCGCGCCGCCGACAACCTGAACTCGACCGGCAACATGACGCTCTCCATGCTGGACGAGCGCCGCGCCGCGATGGACACGCTGGCGCAGAGCTTCGCCGCCCGCGCCGACGATATCGACATGCGGATGCGCGGCTTCGCCCAGTCCATCGCCGATACGGTCAGCGAGACCGAGGCGCGCCTGGTCAACGCCCGCGAGGTGATGGAACAGGTCCTGGCCTCGACCACCTCGAACGTGGCCGACACGCTGGAGCAGACCTCGGGCAGCATCAGCGCGGCCCTCAACGGCACCACCAGCCAGCTGCACGAGGTGCTGACCGAGACCACCTCGCAGCTCAACGAGGTGCTGACCACCACCACCGAGCAGGTCCAGACCGCCCTCGCCGCGACCACCGACCAGCTGCAATCCGCCCTCGGCAGCACCACCCAGCAGGTGCAGGCGGCGCTCAGCACGACGACCGAGCAGGTGCAGGCGGCGCTCGACCAGACCAATGCACAGGTGCGGACCGGCCTCGCCGAGACCACCGAGCATCTGCAGTCGGCCCTGCACACCAGCACCACCCAGGTGCAGGACGTGCTCGGCAAGAGCACCAACCTGCTCGAGGAAGCGCTGGAGAACACCTCGCAGCGCGTCGCCACCCAGCTCAACTCCTTCACCAATACCGCCGGCTCGGAGAGCCAGCGGGCCGCTGACGCCCTGCGCCAGACGCAGGCGACGATGATCCTCGAGATGCAGCAGGCACTCGAGGAGGCGACGCAGCGCTTCAACGAAACCGCCGCCGCCATGCGCGCCACCGCCAAGGAAGTGGGCTCCGAACTCGAGAGCACGCGTTCTGAACTGGCACGCGGCGTGATCGAACTGCCGGAGGAGACCCGGTCCAGCGCCGCCGCCATGCGCCGCGTGGTCGCCGAGCAGATCGAGGCCTTGGCCGAACTCAACGCCATCGTCCGGGCGCAGCCGGCGACGCACGACCTGAACGACCGCCGTCCGGCCGCCCCGACCCGTCAGTCGATCATTCGCGACGAGGCGCCGGTCTCGCGCCCGGAACCCGTGTCGCGCCCCGAGCCCGTCCGTCCCGAGCCGGTGCGCCCTGAGCCGCCCCGTGCCGCCGAGCCGGCCAAGCCGCGCTTCGTGCCGATGCCGGACGTGCCGGCGCCGGTGGTCACCGCGCCGCGCCCGCAGGTGGTGGCGGAAGCCAAGCCGGCTCCCGTGCCCGCCGCGGCCAAGGCCGAGGAAGGTGGCGGCTGGCTGCGCGATGTCCTGCGCAACGCCTCCGGTCCGGCCGCAGCCCAGCCGGCGCCCCCGGCCCCCGCCCCCGCCGCCGCGCCGCCGCAGCAGGGCCTCAACACCCTGACCGACGAGATCGCCCGTTCGATGGACCAGGCGGCGCTCGCCGAGGCCTGGCAGCGCTACCAGAACGGCGAGCAGAACGTCTTCTCGCGCCGCATCTACACCCTGTCCGGCCAGGCGACCTATGACGAGGTCAGGAAGCGCATCCAGCGCGACGCCGATTTCGCAAAGACCGCCGCGACCTACATGGCCGAGTTCGAGCAGTTGCTGAAGCGCGCCGCGACCGGACCCAATCCGGTCGAGGAGAGCCGCGAGTACCTGCTGAGCGATCGCGGCAGGGTCTACACAATGCTGGCCCACGCCAGCGGCCGTCTCGGCTGATCCGAACCGGAAGTTGACCTCACTGGCCCCGCGGGAAACCGCGGGGCTCTTGTTTTTTGGCAGTCGGGCCCGAGCCTTCGACGGCAGTCCGGCCTCGGCCAGCTACGTGGCCTCGACGAGCCGACGGGGTTCGCTCGCGATCCCTAGGCCAGGGGCGCCTCCTGCGGGCGCTTCGGCCCGTGCAGGCCGAGCGACAGCCAGATCAGCACGGCGCCGAAGGCGGCAAAGGCGGCCGCGACGAAATAGGCCTGGGCCCCCATCAGGCCCATCAGCCAGCCGAAGCCGACGAGCGCGACGACCGTCATCGCCTGCTGCAGCACCTGGAAGAAACCCTGCGCCTCGGCGGCAATCTCCTCGCTGGTCCAGTTGGCGATGAAGTGCATGCAGCCCAGGAACCCCAGCGCGAAGGTGATGGCGTTGAGCGCCTGCAGCGGAACCAGCCATTCGAGACCCGGCTGCAGCGCCATGCAGGCCCAGCGAAACACCGCCGCCAGCGCCGAGACGAGGATCAGCGTGCGGGCCGAAAAGCGCTTGGCGAACCGGCCGAAGACGAACATCAGCGCCGCCTCGGCGATGGCGCCGACCGCCAGCAGCGGCCCGATCAGGTTCTCCGAGAAGCCCTGCTGCTGCCAGAGCAGCCCCTGGAAGGCGTTGAGGACGATGTGGGTGCCGAACACCATCGACCAGCCGACCAGCGGCAGCACGAAGAAGGGCTTCATCGCATCGCGCAGCCGCCGCGCCGCGTCACCCCCGGCCGGCACCTCGGCGCCCTGGGGCCCCCGGAAGCGCGGCAGGCCGAAGGCGGCGACCGCTCGCAGCAGCGACAGGCCGACGAACAGCGGCAGGAAGACGCCGCCGCCGAGCCAAGAGATGACGAAGCCGGTGGCGACCAGCATCACCATGTAGCCCAGCGTGCCCCAGGCCCGGATCGGCCCGTACTGCGTGCCGCGGCGGCGCGTCATGCGGATGGTCGCCGCATCGACGACCGGTCCGATCGCCGCGGCCGGCAGCGACAGCAGCGTCCAGACGATCAGGATGCCCCAGAAGCCCTGGGCGAAGTAGAGCGTCACCGAGGCGACGCCGGCGACGACGGAGCCGATGACAATCACCTGCCGCCAGTCCGATGCGCGATCGGCAATGCGCCCGATGCCGATATTGAGCAGCAGCATGATCAGGACCGGCAGGGCATTGATGATGCCGATCTCGCCCTCGGTCAGCCCCTGGTCCTTGAACCAGATGCCGCCATAGACGGTGATCACCGCGCCGGCCATGAACAGGATGAAGTAGTAGACGGTCGCCCGCAACTCGGGGCTCGGGCCGCGCTCGGTGGCGACGGGGGACGACATGGATGGCCTCCGGAGCCCGGTGTCAGGGAGCGGCACTGGCGGTGGCCGGCTGGTCCGTGCCGACGGGCCTGGGGCTTGGCGGTCGCAGCCGCAGCGACAGCAGCACCAGCAGGGCGCCGACCACCGAATAGAGGCCGAGCACCGCCCAGGCCCACTGCCCGACGGCGCCGTAGAACCAGCCGAAGCCGATCAGCGCCACGACCGACATGCCCTGCTGCAGCACGTAGGAAAAGCCCTGCGCCTCGGCAGCGATCTCCTCGCTGGTCCAGTTGGCGATGAAGTAGATGCCCCCGAGATACCCGACCGCGAAGGTGATGGAGTGCAGCATCTGCAGTGCGAACAGCACCCAGACGGGCGGCAGGAACGCCATCGCCGTCCAGCGCGCGGCCGCCACGAGGCAGGCGAAGATGATCAGGTTGCGGGCCGAAACCTTGAGGTTGAGCCGCTTCCAGACGAACATCATGGCCGCCTCGGCCGCCGCCATGGTGCCGATCAACGGGCCGATCAGCCCCTCGGGAATCCCCTGCCGGCTCCACTGCAGGGCGCCGAACGCGCCCAGCGCACCATGGGTCGAATAGAGGATGCCGAGGCCGAGCAGGGTGAGCACGAACCAGGGCTTCACCACCTGCCCGAGCCGCGTCGCACCGCCCCGTACCGTGGCGCTCGGCGCGCGCTCGGTGCGGAAGCGCGGCAACTGGAAGGCCAGCAGGGCCCGTCCGAGAGCGAGAGCGACGAACAGCGGCACGAAGGCGGCATCGCCCAGCCAGCCCAGGATCGGCCCGGCGGCGATGCTCGCCACCATGAAGCCCACCGTGCCCCAGGCCCGAACGGTGCTGAAATCGGTGCCGCGTCGTTCGGTCATCCGCAGGGTGGCCGCGTCGATGATCGGCACCAGCGCGAAGGCCGGCATGATGCACAGCGTCCAGATCAGCAGGATGCCCCAGAAGCCCGAAACGAAGAACAGCCCGATCGGCACCGCGCCCGCGATCAGCGACAGCGCGATGATCACCCCGCGCCAGTCGCTGGCGCGATCGGCGATCCGTCCGACGAAGACGTTGAGCGCCAGCATGAGCAGCACCGGCGCGGCATTGATGACGCCGATCTCGTCGGGGCCGATGCCCCGGTTGACCAGCCAGATGCCGAAATACACCGAGATTGCGCCATTCGTGCCGAAGACGGAAAAATGGTAGATCGCCGCGCGCAACTCCGGCGAGAGCCGCGGGGCGGTAACGGGGGAAGGCATGAAGTGTGCTCCGGGCGGGAGAATCCGCGCACCGGGGCGACACTGCCGCCGCCGACGGCAAAGATCAACTGTCGCAACGCCAGTCCGCTGTCACGCCGCCCGGACAAGACGCGGCCGGAGGGGGACCAGCGCCGCCCCGAACTGGTCGGCGCAGCGGCTCCAGGTGAAGCTCGCGGCATGCGCGAGCGCGCCGTCGCGACCGAGCCGCAGGGCCCCACGGACCGCCGCCGCCAGATCCTCGTCGAGCACTCCGGCCGCCGGGTCGGTGAGCACGTCGCGCGGCCCGGTCACCGGATAGGCGGCCACCGGAACACCCGACGCCAGCGCCTCGAGCATGACATTGCCGAAGGTGTCGGTGCGGCTGGGAAAGACGAAGACATCGGCCGAGCGGTAGATCGCGGCAAGTTCCTCGCCGCGCCGCAGCCCGAGGAAATGCGCCTCGGGATAGCGCGCCATCAGCTCGGCGCGCGACGGACCATCGCCGACGACGATCTTGCTGCCCGGCACGTCGAGCCGGAGAAAGGCCTCGACGTTCTTTTCCACCGAGACCCGGCCGACATAGAGCAGGCATGGCCCCGGCAGCGAGAGGAAATGCGAGCGTGGTCCGGGATGGAACAGCGTCCGGTCGACACCGCGCGTCCAGACCCGCAGGTTGTCGAACTGGCGGCTGGCCAGTTCGTCCCGCATCGAGGCCGTGGGGACCAGCGTCGCGGCGGCGGGCGCGTGGAACCAGCGCAGGAAGGCGTAGGTCCACTCCGTCGGGATCGGCACGCGGGCCGCGACATATTCGGGGAAGCGGGTGTGGTAGCTGGTGGTGAAGGGCAGCCCCTGCTCGAGGCACACGTGCCGAGCGACAAGCCCGAGCGGCCCCTCGGTGGCGATGTGGATGTGATCGGGCCTCTCGCGCGCCACGATGCCGGCAATGGTCCCCGGCGCGACCATCGACAGCCGGATTTCGGGGTAGGTCGGCAGCGGAAACGTCCAGAACCCCATCGGTGTCAGGTAGGTGACCGCCTGGCCGCGGGCGGCCAGCTCGCGCCCCACCGCCTCGAGACAGCGCACCACGCCATTGGTCTGCGGCAGCCAGGCATCGGTTACGATCAGCACCTTCGACATGGCACTATCCCTCGACACGATGGCGAGGGTGTAGGGGAGTCGGGTGTCAGGGGTGTGAAGGCAGCGCGTCGCCGACCGGTGGCGGCGGAGAGGCGTGCCGGACCGGTCGTCGGACGAGGTCGAGCGACGGCGGTGGGATGCGGCTACTGGCCGACGGCGGCGCGGCGGAGGCGCAGGCGGCGGGGCTTGCGCGGCAGCGGCGTCTCGGTCCAGCGTAGCAGCTCGAGCACGCCCTCGTGCGTTTCGGCGATGGCGGTGCAGCTTTCCACCCAGTCGCCGGTGTTGACGTAGTGGATGCCGGTGCGCTCGTGCATGTCGGCATAATGGATATGCCCGCAGATGACGCCATCCGAGCCGCTCTCGCGCGCCTCCAGCGTCAGCGCCTCCTCGAAGCGGCCGATGACGCTGACCGCGTTCTTGACCTTGTGCTTGGCCCAGGCCGAGAGCGACCAGTAGGTGAGGCCGAGCCGGCGGCGCACCCAGTTGATCACGACGTTGATGCGCAGCGCGAAGCGGTAGGCCCAATCACCCACATGCGCCAGCCACTTGGCATGGGCGACGACGACGTCGAACTGGTCGCCGTGGATGACGAGATAGGTCTTGCCCTGCGCCGTGGTGTGGATGGTGCGATCGACGAACTCGACCTCGCCGAAATAGGTGCCGAGATACTCGCGCAGGAACTCGTCGTGATTGCCCGGCAGGACGACGATGCGGGTGCCGCCGAGTGCCTTTTCCAGCAGCAGGTCGACGAAGTGATGATACTCGGCCGGCCAGAACCAGGCCTTCGCCAGCCGCCAACCATCGACGATGTCGCCGACCAGGTAGATGGTGTCGGCATCGTGCCAGCGCAGGAAATCGTTGAGCTGGTGAATGCGCGTCGGCCGCATCCCCAGGTGCACGTCGGAGATGAACAGCGCGCGGACGCGCCGCACCTCCCTGCCCTCCTCGATCATGCCGCGCTCCCTGCTGGTCCGCCGTCGAGTTTACCCCAAGCGCCCCCGGGGACGCAGCGGTTTTCGTTGTCATCGGCCCTTAGGGTGGGGAAAACGGCCGCTTTCAGCGCGAAATCCGCGCCTTGAGCGCCATGATCCGCCGGTAGCTCTGCTCGATCCTGGCCCGGAAATCGGGGTCCTTGTCGGCCTCGGCCACGAGGATGGCGCGCACTTCGTCGCCGAGCGAGGCCCGGGGCCTGGCGGTATTGGAGAACAGCAGCACGTCGACGCCGGCGCGAACGGCACGGACCACCGTCTCCTGCAGCGAGTAGTGATCGCGGATCGCACCCATCTCGAGATCGTCGGTGATGACGACGCCGGAGAAGCCCAGATCGCCGCGCAGGACACCCTCGATCCAGGGCGACGACAGGCTCGCGGGCGCGCCGGTCGGATCGATCTCGCTGTCGATGAGATGGCCGACCATCACCATGTCCTCGTAGCCGGCAGCGATCAGTTCGCGGTAGGGGACGAGTTCGGCATCCGTCCATGTCCGGGTGATGTCGACGAAGCCCTCGTGGCTGTCGGCTGTCGAGGAGCCGTGGCCGGGAAAGTGCTTGAGCGACGTGACGAGCCCCGCGGCGTGATGCGCGGCGACCACCTCGGCGGCATAGGCCGCGACGACCGCCCCGGTCTTGCCGTAGGCGCGGCCGAACCTGGCGATCACCTGGTTCTTCGGATTGACGGCGAGATCGACGACCGGTGCGAAGTTGACGTTGAAGCCCCAGCCGGCGACGCCCTCGGCGAGCTGGTCGTAGATCGGCCTCGCCTCGGCCGGCGTGTTGCGCCCGGCAATGGTCGCTGCGTCGGCGATCTCGGTGAAACCCACGGCCTCGGTGAGCCGCTCGACCAGCCCGCCTTCCTGATCGAGGGTGATGAACGGCACCGGCCCCGGCGCCGCAGCGCGGAACGCCTCGTTCATCTGTTCGACCGCGGCGCGGCTCTTGACGTTGGTCTTGAGGAACATGACGCCGCCGATGCCGCCCGAGGCGATCTCGGCGATCGCCGCCTTCACCGACTTGTCGCCGACATCGTCGCCACCGAAGCCGACGACGATCATCTGGCCCGCCATCTCGTCGACGGACTGGGCGAAAGCCGGGGATGCGAAGATCATGAGGATCGTCGCGAGGAGGGGCGTGGCGAGGCGCATGGCTGCAAGGTCTCGGAGAATCGGGTGCGGGCTTGTGCCAAGAAATTGCGGCGAAACGCCAGAGGGAGCGTACCAGCCTACGCAGCAGACTGCGCCTCTTCTCCCTCCCCCGCGGGCGGGGGAGGCTCAGGACGGAGATCGCGGAGACCGGCAGCACCCAGATGTCATCCCGGTGCGGACCCAGTGCTCTCCGCTCGCGCGGTGGCTGGTGATGGCGTCTCAGGATGGGCCCCGGCCTGCGCCGGGGTGACACCGAGCGTGGGGACGGACGGCCCCCCCCCCCCGCGTGCCCGGCCCGCAAGACACAGTTCGGCCCGCAGGACGCAGATCGGCCAATGGGCCGATCTGCCGCTCAGGAGACGATCAGCGGTTCTGCCGGTTCTCGATCAGGTCGGTGACCACACCCGGGTCCGCGAGGGTCGAGGTGTCGCCGAGCGCGCCGAACTCGTTCTCGGCGATCTTTCTCAGGATGCGGCGCATGATCTTGCCGGAGCGGGTCTTGGGCAGGCCGGGCGCGAACTGGATGAGGTCGGGCGAGGCGATCGGACCGATCTCCTTGCGCACCCAGTTCCTGAGCTCGGTCTTGAGCGCATCGTCGCCCTTCTCGCCGGCCATCAGCGAGACGAAGCAGTAGATGCCCTGTCCCTTGAGGTCGTGCGGATAGCCCACCACGGCGGCCTCGGAGACCTTGGGATGGGAGACCAGCGCGCTTTCGACTTCGGCGGTACCGAGCCGGTGGCCCGAGACGTTGAGCACGTCGTCGACGCGGCCGGTGATCCAGTAGTAGCCGTCCTCGTCGCGACGGCAGCCGTCACCGGTGAAGTAGTAGCCCTTGTAGGTCTCGAAATAGGTGGTGACGAAGCGCTGGTGATCGCCATAGACGGTGCGCATCTGCCCCGGCCAGCTGTCGGTGACGACCAGCACGCCCTCGGCCTTGGTCTGCTCCTGGATCTTGCCCTCGGGCGAGAGCACCTCGAGCTTGACGCCCGGCATGGGCTTCGTCGCCGAGCCCGGCTTGGTCGGCGTCGCGCCCGGCATCGGCGAGATCATGCAGGCGCCGGTCTCGGTCTGCCAGTAGGTGTCGATGATCTCGCAGCGGCCCTTGCCGACGTGCTTGTGGTACCACAGCCAGGCTTCGGGATTGATCGGCTCGCCGACCGAGCCGATGAGCCGCAGGCTCGACATCTCGTACTTGTCGACGAACTCGGCGCCGGCGCCCATCAGCGCGCGGATGGCGGTCGGAGCGGTGTAGAAGATGTTGACCTTGTGCTTTTCCACCACCTGCCAGAAGCGCGAGGCATCGGGATAGCTCGGGATGCCCTCGAACATCAGGCTGGTGGCGCGGTTGGCGAGCGGCCCATAGACGATGTAGCTGTGCCCGGTGACCCAGCCGACGTCGGCGGTGCACCAGTAGACCTCGCCCGGGGTGTAGTCGAACACCTTGTGGTGCGTGTAGGAGGCCCAGAGCAGATATCCGCCGGTGGTGTGCAGCACGCCCTTGGGCTTGCCGGTCGAGCCGGAGGTGTAGAGGATGAAGAGCGGATCCTCGGCGTTCATCGGCTCGGGATCGCAGAACGGCTCGACGCCGGCCGCCGCCTCGTGCCACCACACGTCGCGCGCGCCCTTCATCAGGACATCCGCGCCGGTATTGTGGACGACCAGCACCTTCTCGACGCCGGGGCAATCCTGCAGCGCCTGGTCGACGTTTTTCTTGAGCGGCACGATCTTGCCGCCGCGCCGGCCCTCGTCGGCGGTGATCACCACCCGGCTGTCGCAATCGTTGATGCGACCGGCGAGCGAATCCGGCGAGAAGCCGCCGAACACCACCGAGTGCACCGCCCCGATGCGGGCGCAGGCCAGCATCGCATAGGCCGCCTGCGGGATCATCGGCAGGTAGATGGTGACGCGGTCGCCCTTCCTGACGCCCAGCGACTTGAGCACATTGGCGCAGCGGCTGACACGCTCGTGCAGCTTGCGGTAGGTGATCAGTTCCTGCGTACCCGGCTCGTCGCCTTCCCAGATGATGGCGACGTCGTCCCCGTGTTCGTCGAGGTGCCGGTCGATGCAGTTGTAGGAGACGTTGAGCACGCCATCCTCGAACCACTTGATCGAGACATTGGGATACTCGAACGTGGTGTTCTTGATGATGGTGGGCGCCTTGACCCAGTCGAGCCGCCGGCTCTGATCCTTCCAGTAGCCATTGGGATCGCTGACCGAGCGCGCGTACTCGTCAGCGTACTGCGCCGCGGTGGTGTTGGTGCGTGCGATCGCCGCCGCGCTCGGGTGAAAGATCAGGGGTTCGGTCATACTCAGTCCTCCCATGCCACCAAACGAGGTGACCTATGAGGGTTTTCTAATGAACAGCATAAGCAGGAGCAAGCGGACGGGTTGTCACTCCTTAGGCGTATGGAAACCGTCCCGATAAACGCCTTTTTCGGCGCTTTCGGCCGATAGTGCGCAGGAACAGGATGGCCCCTATGCCCGCACTCGGCTACCGCGCCGCCACCGGCGCCGACATCGACCTCATCCACCGCGAGCTGATGGCGGTGATCGACGAGTCCCCGCACTATTCCGATCGCTTCAAGGCGCACGAGAAGGGCCGGCTCACCAAGGGGTTCCTGCACGCCCTGCAGCGCGTCGACCCGTTCCATGTCATCGTCCTCACCGTCGACGACGAGCCCGGTGGCGGGTTGATCTCGGGACCCGAGACCGGCGCCATCTTCCGCTACTGGAGCTGGATCTTCCCCTCCCACCGCAAGACGCGGCTGGGCATGCACGGCATGCGCGTGTTCGACGAGCACTGGGACAACGGCAGGTTCCACAAGGCCTTCACCTTCGTGAGGCCCGAGAACGAGGTCGCCCTCGCGCTGCTGCGCCGCTACGGCTACGAGCAGGCGGCGCTGCTGCGCCAGCACATCTTCGGGCAGGACTACGTGGTGATGGAGAAGTTCTACACCAAGGTCACCGACACCTACGATTCCGGCATGAGCATGGGCCGGCTGGCGCGCTGGCGGGCGCGCCTCGACACGCTGCTGGGGCGGTAGCGGGGTGAGTGGTGAAACTGACCGCTAGTCGCGGTGCGCCAGCCGCTCGCGGCCGAGCAGCGCCCTGAGCCGCGGCAGGATGGACACATCCACCCCGGCCAGGCGGTAGGCCGTCAGCCACATCGCCGCCGACCACAGCGACTGCGCCAGCAGTGCCGCCAGCGCCGCGCCGAGCAGGCCATGCGCCGGCACCAGGAGCCAGTTCATGCCGAGCAGCGCACCGAGGCCGAGGCCGATCGCCGGGAGCGGCGCGTAGGGTTTGTCGTGCATCGACAGGACCAGGGCCGCCGGCCCGAACGCCGACCTGACCAGCAGCGAGAGGCAGAGCACGGCCAGCGGCCAGACCCCGCCGGAGAACTCCGCGCCGAACACCGCCGGCAGGAGCGGCGCCGCGGCGACCACTGCCACGAGCAGACCGAGCGAGACGAGGCTGGCGACGAGGTTGGCATCGCCCAATTGGCTCATGACGCCGACGCGATCCGCCGCCGCCTCGCGCTCGAACACCCGCGGCAGGGTGACGGCATAGACCGCCGCCACGCCGAACGACACCAGCGAGAGGACGCGGGCGGCGACCCCGAACACGGCGAGATCGGCGTGATCCAGATAGCCGCTGAGCACCACCAGGTCGATATCGAAGAAGAAATCGGTCGCCAGCGCGACAACGGTCCAGGGCAAGGCGAAGCGCCACCAGCGCCGTGCCTCCCCGGCTGGCCGGGCCGCGCCGGCCGGAATGGCCCGCACCGTGGCCAGCAGCAGGCCCAGTTGCGCCAGCACCACGAGCCCGAAGCCGAGCGACAGCACCCAGAGCATGGCATCCACCCGCTGACCGGGGGCGGCGACGGCGCCGGCGATCAGCAGCGCCGCGGTGATCAGCAGCGGTCGGAACAGCGCCTCGGCAAGATAGCCGGCGAACGGCCGCTCGAGGCCGACGAGAAGCGCGACGTTGCAGTAGGACAATGCGACCGCGACGGTCATCACCCAGGCCGGCAGCCAGTGGAGCGCGATCAGGTCGGCGGATGCACCGAGGCCGGCGAGGAGGACCGGGCCCAGCGCCAGCAGCACCGCGGCGACCAGGGCGACGTGGCCGTAGGTCCGCAGGAGGAAGCCGCGCAGCAGCGCCCCCTGCCCCTGCGCGCGATACTCGGCGGCGAAATAAGACCCGACGGTCTGAAAGCCGAGCGGCAGGGCGACGCCGGCGACATTGGCCACCGCGATGACCAGCAGATATTGCCCCAGCGTCTCGGCGCCCCACATCCGGACGATCGCCACCTGCGCGAGGAAGGTCACGCCGGCACCGAACAGGCGGGCGGCGAACAGCGCACCCGACTGCGACAGCAGGCGTCGCCCGATGGCCATCTAGACCCGCCCGCCCGGACGGGGCTGATCGGGACGCGCCCGGCCCGGACGCAGGCGATCGAGCAGGCGAGCGGAGCGATGAACGACCTCGCGGGCAGCGAATGCGGCCTCGCCGACGAGCCGCGGCCAGAAGCGGGCGGCGTAGTTGGCGACCGGCGGAACCGGACGAATGACGCCGCGCTCGCCGACCATGCCCTTCTTGAACTGGTGCAGACCCTGGAACCCGTCGGTTCCGCCAAGGTCGTACCAGCGGGCCGAGGTATTGTCGCGCAGCCAGCGGATAACGTGCCAGTGCAGGAAGTAGCCGGCCCGCAGCCCCAGCGCCTCGGCGCTGGTCGCCCCATACAGATAGACGGCCCGCTTGCCGGCGGCAAAGACGATGGCACCCGCCACGACGCGACCCGCGTGGCTCACGAGGAACAGCCGCGGCCGCAAGGCAGACTCCGGCATGGCGAGGAGGCGCGGCACCGTCTCCCAGGCCGAGTGATCGGCAAAGCGCTTCCGCTCGCTCATCTGGGCGTAAAGGGCCGCGAACTCCGCGAAGCGCTCGGCGCCGACGCAATCGAAGCTCAGGCCGGCGCGCTCCGACCGGCCGAGGTGATAGCGCCACTTCTGGCTGAAGCTGCGACGCTGCTCGGCATCGGCGAGGCGCAGGTCGACGAGGTAGCGGTTCGGAAACAGCAGCGACGCACCGCGCCGGAAGCCACGCGACAGCAACAGGCGGTATTCCGGATTTTCGGCCGCAATGCTGGCGCGGGGCAGGACCGAGAGCATCATGCCGCGGCGGACGGCGTACTCGGCGATGAGCAGGTCGATCATCCCCGAGACGCGGGACAGCGCATCGGGGGCGTCATCGTCGGCCAGCATCGGCGCCCACTTGACCACGGCCATGGCCCCGAGCCGCAGCGGCAGCGGCTGCACCATCACGAGGCACCCCCCGACCACCTGCTCGCCCATCTGGAACAGCAGCGGTTCCTCGACGACGCCCGGCCAGCGACTCTCGGCGAAGGCATGCAGCTGCTCCTGGCACACGCCGTCGAAGCGGGCGACGGCGGCGTCCCAGCGCCCGGGCTCCACCGAGCGCATGGTCATGGCGAGTGCGGTGGCCGCCGGAAAAGCGGGCGACGGTTCGGCCGGTTCGAGCGGTTTGAGAGCAGCAGAC
This sequence comes from Devosia sp., assembly GCF_041917035.1. Taxonomy (GTDB): domain Bacteria; phylum Pseudomonadota; class Alphaproteobacteria; order Rhizobiales; family Devosiaceae; genus Devosia_A. The sequence continues at coordinate 13,173 of NZ_JAYRYM010000097.1, forward strand.
GGCATTGATGGTCCCGGACAAGTTCCGGGACGCTAGCGCCGCAGTGCTGACGCAAACCCTACCCGACGGCGACGACCGACAGACAAATCGCCGCCTTGGTTACGAGAGGCTTAGTGAGCGACGGCAGGCGCGGCGACCACCGCGTCCTTGAGCAGCGGGATGGCCGGCAGGCCATGCGCGAACAGCGCCTCGTCCAGCCCGTGATAGACCATGCGCACCGCGACATAGAGGATGATCAGCAGGC
>NZ_JAYRYM010000098.1:0-13370 GCF_041917035.1 Devosia sp.
GTCGTCGATATCGATGCCGTACTGGTCGCAGTAGCCGCGGATCATGGCGAGAAAGGTCGGCTGGTCGCAATTGTGGAAGCCGAGCCAGAGCCCGAACCGGTCGCTGAGCGAGACCTTCTCGTCGACCGCCTCGCCGGGGGTGATGGCGGTCGATCGCTCGTTCTCCACCATGTCGCGCGGCATCAGGTGACGCCGGTTCGAGGTCGCGTAGAACAGCACGTTCTCGGGGCGGCCCTCGAGGCCGCCATCGAGGATGGTCTTCAGCGACTTGTAGCTGGTCTCGTCCTTGTCGAAGCTCAGGTCGTCGCAGAAGACGATGAACCTCGCATCCTCCCGGGCGATCAGCCGCATCAGGCGCGGCAGGGCCTCGATATCCTCGCGCGCGATTTCGATGAGCACCAGCCGGCGGATGGCGGCCTCGCCCAGCCCGTTGACGTGGGCGTGCACGGCCTTGACGAGGGAGCTCTTGCCCATCCCCCTCGCGCCCCACAGCAGGGCATTGTTGGCGGCAAAGCCGCGCGCGAACTGCAGGGTGTTGGCGAGGAGGATGGCGCGGACGTCGTCGATGCCCCGGAGCAGGTCGAACGGCACCCGCGACACGCGGGGCACGGGCATCAGCGCGCCCGCCCCGGCATCCCAGTGATAGGCATCGGCATTGGCCAGCACGGTTCCCGACGGCGCCCGCTGCGGCGCGAGCGCCTCGAGACTGTCGGCGATGCGGCTCAGGGCGGCCGCGATCGCCGCCGAATGTTCTTCGTTCGCCAAGGACTTGACCTCCCGGATCGGCAACGGTTGTGCCGCAGCCGCAAGGCCTTTGCAATCCTGAGGCTCCACCTCTATATTCCGCGCGATTTTGCCGGGTGGGACTGCCCAACGCCGGAAACCCGCCCTATATGGGCCAAAGAGCGGCCATCCGACGTGCCGACAGCCATCTAGCAAGGAGACCTTGATGTTCGTGACCCCCGCCTTCGCGCAAGACGCAGCAGCATCCTCGATGGGTGCAGGGGACCTTCTGATCCAGTTCGCGCCGATTCTCCTGCTCGTCGTGATCTTCTGGCTCCTGATCTTCCGTCCGCAGCAGAAGCGCATGAAGGCCCACCAGGCGATGCTCTCGGCCATCAGCCGGGGTGACACTGTGGTGACCTCGGGCGGGCTGGTCGGCAAGGTGACCAAGGCGGTCGACGGCGAGGACCTCGAAGTCGAGATCGCGCAGGGGACACGGGTCAAGATCACCCGCGGCGGCATCACCGACGTGCGTTCCAAATCGACTCCGGTCAACGACAACAAGGCCTGATCCGCCTGGATCGACCCGCAGCCGGCCGCCCAGGCCGGCTGACGCATTTCTGACATAGACGCGGAGCCAATGGCACCGCTCGCCCGATGGGCGCCACACGGGACTCCTGGCTCCGACATGCAATTCTCGCCGATCCGCACCGCCATCATCGTCATCGTCGCCGTGCTGGGCATCCTGCTGACCATCCCCAGCTTCCTGCCCAAGGACGTCCTCGACGGCCTGCCGCTGCCGTTCAAGCAGACCGTGGTGCTGGGCCTCGACCTGCAGGGCGGTTCGCACCTGCTGCTGCAGGTCAATCGGGAGTCGATCATCACCGAACGCATCAAGTCGCTCCGGCGCGACGTGCGGTCCAAGCTCGCCAACGAGAACGGCATCGGCAACCTGATCACCACCGGCCCGGATTCGATCACGGTCGAACTGACCGATCCGACGCAGAAGGCGGCGGCGATAACGGCGGTGCAGACGCTGCAGAACAATGTCTCGTCGACCTTCGGCGTCGGCGGGGTGCCGGAACTGGCCTTCTCCGAGACCACCGACGGCAAGATCGTCGTCAGCCTGACGCCGGAGGGGATCACCGAGCGAATGGCCTCGCTCGTCGCGCAGTCGATGGAGGTGATCCGCAACCGCGTCGACGAAGTGGGGACGACGGAGCCGACCATCCAGCGCCAGGGCCAGGACCGCGTGCTGGTGCAGGTGCCCGGCTTCGAGGATTCCTCGCGGCTCAAGGACCTGATCGCAAAGACGGCGCGGCTGACCTTCCACCTCGTGCATCCCTCGATGACGGCCGCGCAGGCCCAGGCGCAGGGTATCCCCTCGGGCTACTTCATCCTGCCGAGCGCCGATGGCGGCGAGGAACTGCTGAACGAGAACGTGGAACTCGGTGGCGAGGCGCTGACCAACGCGCAGCCGGGCTTCGACCAGCAGACGTCGCGCTCGGTGGTGAGCTTCCAGTTCGACACGCGCGGCGCCATCACCTTCGGCGAGATCACCTCGAAGAACGTCGGCAAGCGCTTCGCGATCGTGCTCGACAACCAGGTGATCACCGCCCCGGTCATCCAGCAGCCGATCACCGGCGGCTCCGGCCAGATCAGCGGCAACTTTACCGCGCAAAGCTCCAGCGACCTCGCGGTCCTGTTGCGCGCCGGCGCCCTGCCGGCGACGCTCGACGTGGTCGAGGAACGCTCCGTCGGTCCGAGCCTGGGCGCCGACTCGATCCGGGCGGGCATCACGGCCGGCGCCGTGGCGTCGGTGCTGGTGCTCACCTTCATGGTGGTGGCGTACGGGCTGTTCGGCCTGTTCGCCAATGTGGCGCTGCTGCTCAACATCGTGCTGATCCTGGGTTCGCTCTCCGCGCTCGGCGCGACGCTGACCCTGCCCGGCATCGCCGGCATCGTGCTGACCATCGGCGTGGCCGTGGACGCCAACGTGCTGATCTACGAGCGCATGCGCGAGGAACAGCGGGCCGGCAAGTCGATCCTCGCCTCGCTGGACGCCGGTTTCCATCGCGCCTGGGGGACGATCATCGACTCCCACCTGACGCAGCTCATCGCGGCGATCGTCCTGTACTTCCTCGGTTCCGGGCCGATCCAGGGCTTCGCGGTGACGCTGGCCCTCGGCATCCTGACCTCGCTGTTCACCGCCTATACGGTGACGCGCTTCTTCATCTCCATCTGGTATCGCGTGCGTCGGCCCAAGACGCTGAAGATCCAGCATTTCCGGTTCATCCCGGACGGCACGAAGATCGACTTCATGAAGATGTCGCGCACCGCCATCATCCTGTCGGTGGTGCTGACCGTGCTGGCCGTGGGGGCCGCCTTCTTCAAGGGCTTCAACCTCGGCATCGACTTCGTCGGCGGTTCCGCCATCGAGGTGCAGCACACGGCGGAGGGCGACGCCGACCCGGCCAAGGTTCGCGAACTGCTCGAGCCGCTGGGGCTGGGCGAAGTGCAGGTGCAGAGCTTCGGCACGACGCAGGACCTGCTGGTGCGCATCCAGCTGCAGCCGGGGGGCGACGCCGAACAGCAGGTGGCCGTGCAGGAGGTCACCAAGGTGCTGGCGACGGAGAGCTACGAGGTGCGCCGTACCGAGGCGGTGAGCGGCACGGTGTCGGGCGAACTGGCCTTCAACGGCACCCTCGCGGTGCTGGTGTCGCTGGTGGCGATCCTGCTCTACGTGTGGTTCCGGTTCGAATGGCAGTTCGGCCTCGCCGCCGTCACCACCACGGCCCATGACGTGATCATGACCGTGGGGCTGTTCTCGGTCACAGGGCTCGAGTTCAACCTGTCCTCGATCGCGGCAGTGCTGACGCTCGTCGGCCTGTCGCTCAACGAGACGGTGGTGATTTCCGACCGCGTGCGCGAGAACCTGCGCAAATACAAGAAGATGACGGTCCCGGAGATCATCAACCTGTCGATCAACCAGACCATCGTGCGCACTTCGCTGACGCAGTTCACCGTGCTGCTGGCGCTGTTCCCGCTGGTGTTCTTTGGCGGCGAGTCGATCCGCGGGTTCACCATCGCGATGACCTTCGGCTCGATCTTCGGAATGTACTCGTCGGTGTTCATCGGCGGCCCGATCCTGATCTACTTCGGGCTGAAGCCGCGCGGCGAGGCGGAAGAGGCCAAGGAAGCCAAGGCCAAGGCCGATCGGCGCGCCGACGGGGCGGCGGTCTAGGGCCTTGGCCGAGCCGGGCGAGGGGTTCTACCCCTATCAGGCGCCGATCGAGGCCTACGGCAATGGCGGCTTCCGGTTCGCCGGCATGTCGCATCGCGGTTCGCTCCTCTGCCTGCCGACGGGAATGCACCGCTGGGGCCCGACGAAGGCGGCCGAGATCACGCCCGAGAGCCTCGCACCGGTCTTTGCCTGTGCGGCAGACCTCGATGTGCTGCTGATCGGGCTCGGGACGGACATAGCGGGCCTCGACCCGGCGATCCGGGACAGGCTGCGGGCCGACCGCGTCATCGTCGAAGCGATTGCCACCGGGGGCGCGGTGCGCACCTACAACATCCTGCTGGGGGAGAGCCGGGCCGTCGGCGCGGCGCTGATCGCGGTCGAGCGGGCGCGATGAGCGCCAAGGACGACTATGTCGCGACCTTTCTCAGGGAGGCCGACCGAGACCGCTATTTTGCCAGCCTGCTGGTGACGGCGCCCGAGCGCGATGCCATCCAGGCGCTCTACGCTTTCGCGGCCGACGTCGCCGCCATTCGCGATCGGGCGCGCGAGCCCGCCGCCGGCGAGATTCGCCTGCAGTGGTGGGTCGACGCGCTCGGGGGGGAGGGACACGGCCATGTCCGCCAGAATCCGCTGGCCGCGGCGCTGCTCGACACCCTGGCCAGCTACGACCTGCCCGCCGGCCCGCTGCTGCGCCTGCTCGCCGCGCGCCGCTTCGACCTCTACCAGGACCCGATGCCGGATATCGCAAGCTTCGAGGGCTATGCCGGCGAGACCGTCTCGGTGCTCTACCAGCTCGTCGCCATGGTGCTGAACGGCGGCGCCGAGGTGGAGACCGGCGATGCCGCCGGCCATCTGGGCGTTGCACACGCGCTGGTCGGTCACCTGCGCGCGTTCGGCTACAATGCCAGCCGCGGCCGCATCTTCCTGCCGATGGCGGTGTTCGCCGCCAACGGCGTCGGCGACGGCGAAATCCTCAGCGGCAGCGACAGCGAGGGACTGCGCAGCGCCCTGGCGCAGGTCGGGGACCTGGCACGCGATCACCTCGACAAGGCGCGGGTTGCCATCGCCGCGCTTCCCCGGCCAGCGCGCCCGGCGTTTGCGCCGATCGCCCTGCTGTCGCGCCAGTTGCGTGCCGTGGAGCAGGCGCGGGCGCCGTTCGGCACCGCTCCCGACCTTGCCGATTGGCGCAAGATTGCCGCAATGACATGGTGGGCATGGCGCAACGGGTGAGGGCCGAGATGGATCTGCGAGGCTGGTTGGAACGTCAGGCTCCGGACTTCATCGCGACTTTCCGACGCTTCCCATTTGCCATCCTGCTGGCCGCGCTCAACACCGCCGTCGTCATCGGCGCGATCAACGAGGTCGCCTGGCTGCGCGACGAGGCGTGGGCGCGTGCGGCACTCGGGCTGAGCACGGCGGCCGTCAGCGCCGTCGCAGGCGTGTACTTCCGCGAGAGCCAGCCGGAGTCCCGCAGTGTCGGGATCGGGCTGAACTGGGTGTTGCCACTCGTGGTCGTCGCCTTGTTCCAGGTCACCGACATCGCCTGGGTGGTGCCGTGGGCGCTGCCGGTGATCTCCATCCTCTGGCTGTCGGTCTCGCCCTTCACCCGCATCGGGCGCGGCGCGGCGCGTGAGGCGCAGCAGAACCGCTTCTGGTGGATCAATCACCAGGCGCTGACCACGGCCGTCATCGGCGCCGTCGGCTACCTGCTGATCGCGCTCGGGCTGTTCGCCATCGAGCGCTCGCTGTCGGTGCTGTTCGGACTGTCGACGGGCGATCTGTTCTACCGCTGGGTGCTGCCGTTCGCCGGGCTGTTCCTCACGCCGGTCTACTGGCTCTCCACCCTGCCGCGGCTCTCCGCCTTCGATGCCGAGGCGCTGGAGAGACCCGAGTTCCTGTCGCGCGCCGTGGGCTTTCTCGGCCAGTTCGTGCTGGTGCCGCTGCTGCTGATCTATAGCCTGATCCTGCTGGCCTACACGGCGCAGATTGCCGTCACCCAGCGCCTGCCGCAGGGGATGATCGGCTGGATGGTGCTGGGCTTCGTGGTGATCGGCGCCGCCACCTGGCTGGTATTGCACCCGCCCTTCATGCGCGAGCGGGCGCTGGTGCGCTTCTTCCGCCGCTGGTGGTTCTGGCTGACGCTGGTACCGCTGGGGCTGTTCTTCCTTGCCGTCTACATCCGCGTCGAGGCCTACGGCCTCACCGACGAGCGCGTGCTGCTGCTGGCCGGCGGCACATGGGCGGCGGTTCTCGCGGTGGTGTTCCTGGCGGGGCGGGGCGATATCCGGCTGGTCCCGGCGCTGGCGGGGGCGATCCTGCTGCTGATCTCGATCGGCCCGTGGAACTACAGCCACCTGCCGATGATCCAGCAACTGAGCCGTCTCGACGCGGTGGTCCTCAATGCCGGCGCCGACCAATCGGCCAGCCCGCCGCGCGCCAACTGGAGCCCGGAGGAAGTCGCCGAGGCGCGCGGCAGCATCGACTACCTGACCCAGTCCCGTGAGGGACAGAAGCGGGTGCGGGAGCTGTTCGGTCGCTACGGTGTCACCTGGTCGCCCGACCTGGACGGGGCCTACGTGATCTTCGAGGCGCTGGGGCAGGACATGGGGTCCGATCCGGCGGCCCAGAACTTCGTGACGCTGCGTCGTGACCTCGATCGCCAGTTCGTCGACGTCTCGGCCACGCCATTCCTGGTTCGCCCGGTGGCGGTCTACGGGAGCAGCATGCTCGCGGCCCGGCCGCTGTGGTTCGAGGGCAAGGATGGCGCGCTGCGGGTCGGTCCGTTCGGCTCCGACGCCGAGGCGGGGGTGCCGATCGACCTCGCGGCCTGGTTCGAGCGGCAGGGCAGCGCTTTCGCCGAGCCCTGGATCGACTTCAGCGTCGCCGGCGCCGACTACCGCCTGGTGGTCAACTCGCTGAGTTTCGAGCGAAACGGCGGGGCATCGGGGCAGGGCGCACTGTCGTATCTGGAAGGCGAACTGTTCGCGGCGCAGCCGCCGGCGGCACCCTGACGCCGGGCGTCAGGCCCAGGCCTTGATATCCTCCAGCGCCCGGGCGGTGATGGCTTCCTTCTTGGCGATGGTCTTTTCGGTCGATTTCCAGCGCCCGACCAGCCCATCGGGCTTCGCTATCGAGACCGGCGGGAACAGGCCGAAATTGACGTTCATCGGCTGGAAGCTCCGCGCCCCGGAATAAGCCTCGGCCTCGAGGTGGCCGCCGGTGATGTGGTTGATCAGGGCGCCCATCGCCGTGGTCGAGGGCGGAATGGCGAGGCTTTCGCCGCGAGCGTCGGCAGCGGCGAGCCTGCCGGCCATCAGCCCGACGGCGGCGCTTTCGACATAGCCCTCGACCCCGGTCACCTGGCCGGCAAAGCGCAGCCGCGGCATGGCCTTGAGCTTGAGGTCCGGGCCAAGCACCCGGGGTGAATTGAGGAAGGTATTGCGGTGCAGCCCGCCCAGCCGCGCGAACTGCGCGTGCTCGAGCCCGGGAATCATGCGCAGGATCTCCGCCTGCACGCCGTAGCGCATCTTGGTCTGGAAGCCGACGATGTTCCACAGCGTGCCGAGCGCATTGTCCTGGCGGAGCTGCACGATGGCGTGCGGCTTGACCGTCGGGTTGCGCGGGTTGGTGAGGCCCACCGGCTTCATCGGCCCCCAGCGCAGCGTGTCGCGGCCGCGGCTCGCCATCACCTCGATGGGCAGGCACCCGTCGAAATACGGCACCTTCTCCCAGTCCTTGAACTCGTGCAGCGGGGCGGCGAGCAGGGCATCGACGAAGGCGTTGTACTGGGCTTCGTCCATCGGGCAGTTGAGATAATCGGCGCCGTTCCCCATCGGCCCGACCTTGTCGTAGCGCGACTGGGCCCAGACGATGTCGCGGTCGATCGACTCGCCATGCACGATCGGTGCGATGGCATCGAAGAAGGCCAGGGAGTCTTCGCCGGTCAGCTGCTGGATGGCCGCCGCAAGGGCCGGGGAGGTGAGCGGCCCCGTCGCCACCACCACGTTGTCCCAGTCTTCCGGCGGCAGCCCGGCGATCTCGCCGCGCTCGACGCTGATATTGGGGTGGCCGGCGATGGCCGCGGTCACCGCGTCGGAGAACGCGTCGCGATCCACAGCCAGCGCGCCGCCGGCCGGCAAGGCATGGGCATCGGCCGCGCGCATGATCAGCGAGCCGCAGCGGCGCATCTCCTCGTGCAGCAGGCCCACGGCATTGTGCCGGTGGTCGTCGGAGCGAAAGCTGTTGGAGCAGACCAGTTCGGCAAAGCTGTCCGTCTGGTGCGCGTCGGTCTTCCGGACCGGCCGCATCTCGTGGACGATGACCCTAGCGCCGGCTTCCGCCGCCTGCCAGGCCGCCTCGGAACCGGCCAGACCGGCACCGATGACGTGGACAATTCCGTTGGTGGATTTCAGCATGGAGCGGGAGATAACAGGCGTGGCCGGGCCGCGCAACGCGTCAACCTGCTAGTCGAGCCAGGGGAACCCGTCCGGATTGGCGCGGGCCCTCGCCAGGACCGTCTCGTCGTCGTGGCCACGCATCTGCTGGAGAAACGGAAAATCCTCCGGGTCTACGGCGAGGCGAGCGAGCGGCGTCACCTCCGACAGGCATGCCCATTGCGGCACATGCCCCCGCGCGCCATCGATCACCATCGGCGGCATCGCTTCGAAGCCGTTGGAAGGCAGTAGATAGACCGTGCCCGGCCGATAGGGACGCCGCACCCGCGCCGGCTCGCTGATGGAAAAGAAGTAGTACGGCTCGCCGAGCGTGCCGTCGACAGACTCGATGCGCACGGCCGAGTTCAGCAGCAATATGGGATGCGTCGCGCGATCCAGGATGGCGTAGTAGAGCGGCCAGATGCCGTCCCGGGCCCCGTAGACGGCCGAACGGTCGCCGAAGGGATGCGCGTCATTGGCCTTGCGCGGCTCGAATCGGGCGATTGCGGCGTTCTGCGACCCGTGGAGGATGAGGCCGTGCTGGTCCGCCACATGGCAGAGAAACTGCCACTTCGGCGCAGCAAGTCGATAGTCCAGAGTCCCCCCCGGACCGGCCCGTACCGCCGCTTCGAGCAGCGCATCAAAGGCCGCGAGCAGTGCGGGGTCGTCCGGCATCGGCGGCCGGGGCAGCATGTGGTCTGGCATTGGCGGCATCGGCAAGCCCATTCGTCCCCCGGCAGCTTATCGCCTCCAGCGGCCACGTCCATTGCGGCACTGGTGCGCGAAGGACGCGCTGTGCAGACGGCACGAGGCGACGAACCGGCCAAGACGCCAGGACGCCCGCTTCGGTCAGGAAGCCAGCGTTCTGTGGATGCCGTCAGCAGTCGAGGCGAGGCGCGAACCGTCAGCCGACGAGTTCGGCAAAGCCGTCCGTCTGGTGTGCGTCGGTCCTTCCGACCGGACGCATCTCGTGGACGATGACCCTTGCGCCGGCTTCCGCCGCCTGCCAGGCCGTCTCGGAACCGGCGAGACCGGCACCGATGACGTGGACAATTCCGCTCGCTTGCTGTGACATGGGCGGGAGATTGCAGGCCCTCTGGCAGGGCGCAACGAGGGGAGGGGCCAATGGCCATTACGCTTTGGGGCCGGCTGAACTCGGCCAATGTGCAGAAGGCGGTCTGGGCGCTCGGCGAACTGGAGCTGCCCTACCAGCACGTACCGCTCGGCGGCTCGTTCGGCGGCACCGACACGCTGCAATACCTCGCCATGAACCCCAACGGACTGGTGCCGACACTGCGCGACGGCGAGCTCACCGTCTGGGAGAGCCATGCGATCGTGCGGTATCTCAGTGCGGAGTACGGCAGCGGCCTGCTGTTCCCGATGGAGGCGCGCGATCGCGCCGAGGTCGATCAATGGACCGACTGGACCGCCACGACGTTCCAGCCGGCCTGGATCGCGCTGTTCTGGCAGAAGGTGCGGACGCCGGTGGAAAAGCAGAACCAGGCGGCCATCGACAAGGCGCTGGCCGACTCGGTGCGCTGCTTCCGCATGCTCGACGATCGGCTGGGTGACGTGCCGTACCTGGGCGGCGAACAGCTGACCTACGCCGACATCGTGGCGGGGGTGTCGCTGTTCCGCTGGTCGACGATGCAGATCGAGCGGCCGTCGCTCCCCAATGTCGAGGCCTGGCACGCCCGGCTCGAAGAGCGCGCCGCGTTCCGGCAGGCGGTCAATGTCTCGTATGACGAGCTGGCGGGCCGGCTGTCGTTCTAGGTCGCAGCGAGGGGCCCCGAAAAGACGAACGCTCGCTTCTATGGGGAAGCGAGCGTTCTAGGATACGGCAGCAAACAAACCGGTGCGCGAGCCGTCAGATGGTACGCGCATGGTCACGTGCAATGCGCGAGATGTCGGTGCGCGCGATGCCGAGGTCGCTCAGCTGACGATTGTCGAGAGCGGCAAGCTCACGGACGGTCTGCTGGTAAGCGGCCCACTTCTTCAGCGTGGTACGAATGCCCATTTGGGAGTCTCCTTTCGTCTACGCCCTGAAGATAGGGGGGCTGGCTCGGGTTGAGCAGGGGTCGATGTCTCAGGACCGATATGCGAATTTTGCATGGCGAGAGGCGAATCCGTTCACGTTCTCTTCAGGCTTGCGGCAGGAGCGAGGCAAACGGAAGGCCGCCGGAGGGACCGGCGGCCTTCCGTCATGGTGAACAGGGCGTGCGTTTCAGCGGTCGAACAGGCCGCGTGTCATCTTCTGGAAGTCGGTCCCGGAAAGCCCGAGCGCATCGCGGGTTGTCGGGACTTCCATCTCGCGCAGCGTCTGCTTGATGTCGACCAGCCGCTTGATGCGCCAGACAGCTCTGACAAACATGGCAGTCTCCGTATCCAGCCAACAGGCGCGCAGGATGGCCCGATTTGCCGCGACGCGCACGGGCCGAAACATCAGTGCCGGCATGCGCCAGGCGCATGGCAATTTCACGCGGCGGTCATAGTCGGGGTGCGGGCGGACACACCGTCGCCGCAATGCTGAACGGGCTATCCCCGCCTTGCCGTCACTCCGCGGCCGTCCGCTGCGGCCGGCGCTGCATCACCTCGTTGAGGAACCGACCGGTGTGCGAGCGCGGGTTGGCGGCAATGTCCTCGGGCGTGCCGATGCCCACCACCTCGCCGCCGCCATCGCCGCCCTCGGGTCCCATGTCGATGATCCAGTCGGCGGTCTTGATGACCTCGAGATTGTGCTCGATGACCACCACCGTGTTGCCGGTCTCGACCAGCTCGTGCAGCACCTCGAGCAGCTTGGCGATGTCGTGGAAGTGGAGCCCGGTAGTCGGTTCGTCGAGCATGTAGAGGGTGCGGCCGGTGGCGCGCTTCGACAGCTCCTTGCTGAGCTTGACGCGCTGCGCCTCGCCGCCCGAGAGCGTCGTCGCCGGCTGACCGACCTTGACGTAGCCCAGGCCGACGCGCTGCAGGGTGGCGAACTTCTCGCGGATCGAGGGCACGGCGGCAAAGAACTCCACCGCCTCGTCGATGGTCATGTCGAGCACGTCCGATATGGACTTGCCCTTGAACTGCACCTCGAGCGTCTCGCGGTTGTAGCGCTTGCCCTTGCAGACGTCGCAGGTGACGTAGACGTCGGGCAGGAAGTGCATCTCGATCTTGAGCACGCCGTCGCCCTCGCACTTCTCGCAGCGGCCGCCCTTGACGTTGAAGCTGAAGCGACCGGGGCCGTAGCCGCGCGACTTGGCCTCCGGCAGGCCAGCGAACCACTCGCGCATGGGGGTGAAGGCGCCGGTATAGGTGGCCGGATTGGAGCGCGGCGTGCGACCGATCGGGGACTGGTCGATATCGATCACCTTGTCGAGAAACTCGAGGCCGGTGAGGTGGTTGTGCGGCGCCGGGTTGACGCGGGCGCCGTTCAGGCGCCGCGCCACCGCCTGGTAGAGCGTGTCGATCATCAGGGTCGACTTGCCGCCGCCGGAGACCCCGGTAATGGCGACGAACAGCCCGAGCGGCACATCGACCGAGACGTTCTTGAGGTTGTTGCCGGTGGCGCCGTCGATGTGCAGTTTGCGGGCCTTGTTCGGCAGCCGCCGCTCGATCGGCATCGGGATGGCCAGCGCACCGGAAAGGTACTTGCCGGTGATGCTGGCCGGATTGGCAATGATGTCGGCCGGGGCGCCTTCGGCGACGATGTGCCCGCCATTGACCCCCGCACCCGGCCCGATATCGACCACATAGTCGGCGGTGAGGATGGCGTCCTCGTCGTGCTCGACGACGATCACGGTGTTGCCGAGGTCGCGCAGGCGCCTGAGCGTTTCGAGCAGGCGCTCGTTGTCGCGCTGGTGCAGGCCGATGGAGGGCTCGTCGAGCACGTAGAGCACACCGGTGAGGCCGGAGCCGATCTGGCTGGCCAGCCGGATGCGCTGGCTCTCGCCGCCCGACAGCGAGCCGGAATTGCGCGCCAGCGTCAGGTAGTCGAGCCCGACATCGTTGAGAAAGCCCAGCCGCTCGCGGATCTCCTTGAAGATGCGTTCGCCGATCTGGCGCTGCTGCTCGGTGAGCTTGGCGGGCAGCTCGCGGAACCAGTCGGCGGCGGCGCGGATCGACTTGTCCGAGACCTGGCCGATGTGCAGCCCGTCGATCTTGACCGCCAGCGCCTCGGGCTTCAGCCGATAGCCGTTGCAGGCGAGGCAGGGCGCCTGCGACATGTACTTCTCGATTTCCTCGCGCATGCCGGCGCTCTCGGTCTCCTTGTAGCGCCGCTCGAGATTGCCGATGACGCCCTCGAAGGGCTTGGTCGACTTGTAGGTGCGGAGGCCGTCGTCGTAGACGAAGTTGATCGGCGTGGTGCCGGTGCCGAAGAGCACGGCGTGCTGCACCTCGAACGGCAGCTCCTCCCAGGCGGTGCCGGTGGACGCGCCGAAGTGCTTCACCACCGCCTGCAGCGTCTGCTGGTAGTACGGCGCGCTGGTCTTGGACCAGGGCAGGATGGCGCCGTCGCGTAACGACAGGGTTACGTCAGGCACGATCAGGTTCGCGTCGATCTTCTGCTCGGTGCCGAGCCCGTCGCAGACGGGACACGCGCCGAACGGGTTGTTGAACGAGAACAGCCGCGGCTCGATCTCCGGGATGGTGAAGCCGGAAATGGGGTCGGCGAACTTCTCCGAGAAGATCAGCCGCTTCGGCGTCGTGCCATCCTCCTCGAACTGGTCGGCGAATTCAGCGAAGGCAATGCCGTCGGCGAGCTTCAGGGCCGTCTCGAAGCTCTGGGCGAGGCGACCGGCAATGTCGCCGCCGGTGACGATGCGGTCGACCACCACCTCGACATCGTGCTTGATCTTCTTGTCGAGGTTGGGCGCATCCTCGATGTCGTGGAACTCGCCATCGATCTTGACGCGCTGAAAGCCCTTGCGCATCAAGTCGTTGAGCTCGCGCTTGTACTCGCCCTTGCGGCCGCGCGCGATCGGCGC
>NZ_JAYRYM010000099.1:0-13207 GCF_041917035.1 Devosia sp.
TGGTGGGTCGCGCCGTGGCGCGGGGCATGATCGCGCGACGGAGTGGCAAGATCATCAACATCTGCTCGGTGATGAGCAACCTCGCGCGGCCTTCGATCGCTCCCTATGCCGCGAGCAAGGCGGCGATTGCCAACCTGACGCGCGGCATGGCCGTCGACTGGGCCAAGCACGGCATCAACGTCAACGGCATCGCGCCTGGCTACATCAGCACCGAGATGAACGAGGCCCTGCTGGCCAATGCGGAGTTCACCGCCTGGGTGGAGAAGCGCACGCCGATGGGCCGCTGGGGCGCGCCGGCAGAGCTCGGCGGCGCTGCCGTCTTCCTCGCGTCAGAAGCAGCATCCTTTGTGAACGGACATATCCTCTATGTCGATGGCGCCTTCACAGCCACGGTTTGAGCCGGCCCGCATCATCATCGCGATGGGCGTCGCCTCGTCGGGCAAGTCCGCGGTGGGGGCAGCGCTGGCGCGCCGGCTTCACGCCCCGTTCCTCGACGGCGACGGCTACCACCCGGCTGCCAACAAGGAGAAGATGCGTGCCGGCATTCCCCTGACCGACGAGGATCGCTGGCCGTGGCTCGAAACGCTGGCGCTGGCCCTCGCCGACGCAGCGAAGCAGAAGGGCGTTTCGGTTGGCGCCTGCTCGGCCCTCAAGCGCGCCTACCGGGACTTCCTGACCGAGAGGGCCGGGGAACCGATCCTCTTCGTGTTCCTCGACGGCGACATCGAGGTGATCCGCAAGCGCATTGCGGCGCGACAGCACGAGTTCATGAACCCCCGTCTGCTCGACAGCCAGTTCGCGACGCTGGAACGACCGGACGATGATGAAAATGTGCTCAGGGTCGACGTATCCGATCCCGTCGAGGCGATCGCCGGTCGCGTGGTCAAGGACCTGGGGCACCTGAGGGCGTTCAAGCGCGGGCAGTAGTCAGAACCCGAACGAGAACTGCCCGGTGGGCGAGGCGGCGTGCTCCAGGGCCAGCATCCGCATCTTGGCGCGCACGCCCTCCGGTGCGGAAAATCCCCCGGTGCGGCCGTCCGCTGCGAGGACACGGTGGCAGGGCACGATCAACGGGATGGGATTGGTCCCCATGGCTGTTCCGACGGCCCGCGACAGCGCCACGTCACCCAGCCAGCGGGCGATGGCACCGTAGGTGGTGGTTTCGCCCCAGCCGAGGCTGCGGATGCGCCCGTAGATCCGCCGGTTGAAATCCGCAACACCATCGAGGTCGAGGGTCACATCGGTGAAGTCGTCCCGAGCGCCCTCCGCGTAGGCGCGGAGACGCCCGGCAAGGCCTGCCATCCCATCCGGCGCCTCGTCGCCGCACACGGCGGAGAGCCGCTGCCGCATGGTCATTGGCGGGTCACCCGGAAGAAGCAGGCGAGAGACGCCCGCTCCGGTCCAGCCGAACCCGAGTGTTCCCAGTGCCGTTTCGACCAGCCGATAGCCCATGCCCGGCACAATAGCGCTCGGCAGGGGCCGGTCCAACCCGGTTTCGACCCGGGCGAGCATTGGGTCAGAGGGCCTCGCTCTCCACCACCAGTTCCCAGTTCTCGCCGATCGCCATGTGTATCTCTGCCGCCACCAGCGGCAACAGGGCATTGAACTCGTTGCGGTCCCGCTCGGGGATCAGCCACGTGCTGTCGCGCGGATTGTCCCAGTTCACTTGACGGTCATAGAGCTCATTGAGACGCCTGAGGCGCCGAAGCAGGTCGGCAGAGAACCCCCAGAACCCGAGTTCGGTCGGGGTTCCGTCGATGAACAGCGGAGCGAGCCCATGTCCGACCAGCCCGTAG
This sequence comes from Devosia sp., assembly GCF_041917035.1. Classification (GTDB taxonomy): domain Bacteria; phylum Pseudomonadota; class Alphaproteobacteria; order Rhizobiales; family Devosiaceae; genus Devosia_A. The sequence continues at coordinate 1,797 of NZ_JAYRYM010000099.1, forward strand.
TCGACACGCATCGTGACGCGTTTCATCGCCCGCCTCAGGTCGGCGCGCCACCCTGCCCCGGCGCCGGACCGCGTCCATCCATCCACCGGGTCGCCTTGTCCTTGAGTTCGACGAACTTGCGGGACACGCCCGAAATGCGCGCATCCCACTCCGGGTTAGGCGACTGGCCGGCGGTGGTGCGGAAATACACCTGCATCATGCAGGCGATGGCAAAGGGCTCGATCAGGGCCGCCTTCACGGCCCAGGCGAAGATCAGGGCAAAGACGAACCCGCCGGCGGCCCAGCCTCCGGGAATGAGCCAGACGATCAGGGCCGCCGGTGCCAGCATGACGAGAAAGACGACGAACGCCAGCAGGTAGGTGATGGCCGTCAGCCATGCGGCGTTCTTCAGCATTGTCGGGTAGTTCTGGGCGTAGAGCACGAGTGCCGTTTGCGCCGACGCCCAGGGGTTGGAGGCATTGGTCCGGATGCCATAGGCGAGGATGACCTCGTCGACGAGCCCGACCGAGATGCGCAGGAAGGCCCGGATCAGCCCGACGACGTTGGTCAGGCCGGGGATCGGCAGGATCGAGGCGACGCCCTGGATCAGACCGATGATCGCCCCGAGCACTCCCTTGATCAGCTGGTCCACGGCGAACAGCACGTTGGCCTCGACGAAGCGCGCCTTGACGATGCCGGTGGCATAGTCGATCTGCCCCTGCCCCGCCGGGATCTCCTCGCCGTCCAGCAGCTTGACAAGCACGGCGATGTGCCCGGCCTTGACGATGTAGAGGATGTATTCGCGCAGGAAGAACAGGACTCCGGCGGTCAGACCGAACCCGATGATGCCGCCCCACAACGTCGCTCCGGCGCGGAAATCGACATCCCCGAAGGCGCCGATTCCCCAACCGACGCCCGCACCGACACCGGTGGCCAGTACGAAGGCAACGGAGATCGCGGCATATACGACAATACGGAGCACAACGAAGGGGAGGGTTCGACCCATCATCCCCAACGCCTGCCCGATGGAAAAATCCCACATCTGTGGATGCCCTCAGGTAGCCCGCCGCACTGAGATAGTACGGGATTCCCCTTGGCCGGGCAATTCGGTCGTCGGTGGCTGACCCGGTTCGACCGGCCGCCCCTTGCGAGTCGGCGGAAATCCGCTACCCTGAGCTCAGGACGCATATTGGGGCCGGACGTGACGCAACCAGAGGTCTTGCCGCAACTTCGCGGGTCCGGTTCTTGTCGCCAGGTGTCCCACCGCCTCACGGTTTGCAGCTGACCGTGACTTCCAGCTTGGTTATCCGTCCTTCCATTGTGCGGCTGACGCAGATTGCTGCCATACTGCTGTTGCTGGCCAAAGCGTGGGTGACGTTCGTCCACCCGCCGCTCGGTGACGAGGCCTATTACTGGCTCTGGGGACAGAGGCCCGACTGGTCGTATTTCGACCACCCGCCCTTGCACGCCTGGCTGCTCGGGGTGGTCAGCGCCCTCGGCTGGTCACTGTTCTCCCTGCGGGCGCTGGCCTGGGCGACATTGCTGGGAACGCTGTGGGTCTTCTGGCTGTGGGCGAAGCGGCTGAGCCCCGAGAACCCCGGAAGTTGGTGGTGGCCGACGGTCGCGCTCTACCTGGCGTCACCGCTTTACTTCGCGATGACCACCATCGTCTTTCACGACCACCTGCTGATTTTCCTGGTCGTCGCCACCGCGCACTGCCTGCTGGTCTTCGCGGAGAAGTTCGAAGCCGGCCACCGCGACTTCCGATGGCTGTATGCCGCCGGAGTAGTGCTGGGGCTCTCGGTGCTGACCAAATACAACGGCGCGCTGCTCGGACTCGGGATGGCGTTGTTCTTCCTGGTGCACAAGCCGGTCCGCGCGGTGTTGCGCACGCCGCATCCCTATCTCGCCGCCCTGGTCGGCATGGCGATGCAGGCGCCGGTCCTGTGGTGGAACCTCAACGAGGGGTTTGCCTCATACACGTTCCACATTTCCGAGCGCTGGGGGGGCGAGATACCGCTGGACCCCAACCCAAACGGCCTGTCGCGCTATTTTGTCCAGGCCCTGCTGTGGGTCTCCCCGTTCGTGTTCCCGGCGATCTTCGGGCTGATCCGCAAGCCGTTGGGGGCGCCCTTCGCAGATCGCGCCCGCGTCCTGGCGCTGTGCATCTTTGGCATATCGACACTCACGACGACTGTGCTTTCGCTGTTCGTCGAGGTCTACTTCTACTGGAACATCGTCGCCTACCCGCTGCTGATGCCCCTCCTGGCGGGAAAGATGCGCCGGATCTGGGTCTGGGCCCTGCACCTGTTGTACGGTCTCACCATTGCCGCGCTGCTGACGGTCAGCACCGTGATCCCGGTGTCCACTCTCAACGGACGATCGGACTGGACTCTGGCCTCGACCTTCGGGTGGCCAGAGGTGGCGGCCCGCGTCGAGGCGCTGAAAGGCGAGCACCAGATCGGCTTCGTCGCGGCCACGGGCTACCAGATCGCCGCTGAGGTGGGGTATGCCATGCGAGACCCGGACGTCGTGACCATCTCTCCGCGTCACGACCAGTACGACTACTGGTTCCGTCCGGAGGCGCATGTCGGCGAGGATGCACTCATCGTCGCCGATACCCGCTTCGGGGTCGACTACATCTCCCAGTTCTTCGAGGAACTCGTTCTGCTCGAGGAGGTCCCCTACGAGCGGTTCGGGTACCTCATCTACACGCCGTCCATCTACCTCGGCAGAGGCTTTCGGATCCCCGCGGACGACTAGTCAGGCAGCGGCCGCCCGGCCGCGGCCGCGATCCTTCGTTCAGGCGAGCATCACTGCTGCCGCGGCGACCAAAGCCGGTGCGGTCTGCACCCAGAGTATGCGCCTCCCCACTGTCGCCGCACCATAGATGCCGGCCACCGCAACGCAGCCAAGAAAGAACAGCTTGATCGGATCGCCGGCCTCGCCGAGCGCCACTCCCCAGACGAGGCCCGCCGCGAGGAAACCGTTGTAGAGGCCCTGGTTGGCCGCCAGCACCCGGCTGGCCCGGGCGAAGTCCTCGGTGGTTCCGAAGACCTTCCGTCCCCGGGGCGTCGTCCAGAGGAACATCTCGAGGATCAGGATGTAGACGTGGATTGCAGCGACTGCTGCGGTCAGTACGCTGCCGATCATGCCAGCTTCTCCTCGAACGGCCGCTATCGGGCCCCGTGTCAGTTCGCTTCGCACGCCGCCAGCAGCGCGTCGATTGCCTTGCGCGACCCCTGCAGGGAGAATGTGCGGGCGGGATAACGGCCCTCGACGTCGCCGATCTCGAGGCTCCGCCCCGACCGGAGCAGGTCAAGAAGTGGCGCATCGACAGGGATATCGCCGGCGTGGCGGGCGTCCATTTCCTCAAAGACCATGGGCAGGATCTGGCTGCCCTGTTCCGTGGCAAAGCGCACCGAAACGGTCCCGTCGAGCTCCGCGGAACCGTCCTCCCCGCTCGCGAGATCGTAACGCATCCAGACCGTACCCGAGGTGCAGGTCAGCAGAAGAAACACGTCGCTGCGTTCCGGCGCGCAGGCCGATGTGGTCAGCACAGGGCCGCCCTCGTCCTCCATCATCTCCGTTGACCAGTTGGTGCAGGACTCGGCGGCCTGGCCGGGGGCGCCCGAGAACACAAGGACGGGCGCAATGCAGGCGAGAAGCCGGGCTACCCGGGCAGGGCTGTAGTCTCTCATTTGTCGTCTCCCTCGAATGACACTTCGATCCGCTGGAACAGCGGACCCTGCTTCATGGTGTCGAGCCAGCGACGGAACTCCGGGATGCCGGAGAAGCCGGCCCGGCGGGCGTCCGTCTCACTGACATCGTCCGGGGACAATTCGTCGATGCGGCCGATGCGGAGCGTTCCGAGCTTCGTCTTCAAGGTCCCGCCGGACCTGACCGTGGGCCGCGTCCAGCGCCGGAACTGCAGGGTGATCTCGCCCCGCCTGATCGCCTCGAGAACCTCCAGCTTGAGCAGCACGATACCTCCTGAGGTCCTGTCCTCGTGCGGGCGGCGGGACTCGAACCCGCACGGGTGTACACCCTCGGGATTTTAAGTCCCGTATGTCTACCATTCCATCACGCCCGCGCCGAGGTGGTCTGCCACAGGGGCAGCAAGGCTGACAACCGGTCAATTGGCTGGCAGGGTGCGGACAGAAAAGGGGGAGCCAGCTTGACGTCGGGACCATGCGTCGGAGTGAAGATCACGGCTGGCCTGGGCAACCAGATGTTCCAGTATGCAGCGGGCCTCGCGCTGGCGCAGCGCCTCGGGGCTGCTCTGGTCTGCGATGTCAGTCACTACCGGCGACAGCGCCGACAGGACCGGCCGCTGGGGCTCGAGCAATTCGGCATTGCGATCGATGCGGACCGGGTGCCGCCGTACAAGCCGGGACGACGCCTGGCGGTGGCCCTCGGGCTGATGCACCGCCGCTTCCGGGGAGCGAGCGTCCTCCGGCAACGAGAGGGTTTCGATCCAGCCTTCCTGTCGGCTGGCGCGACGACGGCCCTGGTCGGGTATTTCCAGTCGTGGCGCTACTTCTCGGGATACGAGGCCAGCGTTCGCCAGACCTTCGACACGGGCAGACTGTCCACGGCACGGACGGCCGCACTCGAGGCCGAAATCCGTGCCGCCGAGCATCCGGTCGCCGTGCACGTCCGGCGCGGCGACTATCTCGTCAGCCCACAGGCCAGTGCCTATTTCGGGGTGCTCGGCCCCGACTATTACCTGGCCGCCCGCGAGGCGCTGGAAGCCCGGATACCGCGACCCACCTACTTCCTGTTCTCCGACGACCCCGAACGCGCCCGTACCGAACTCAGCGACTGGCCGGGACTGCGGCTGGTGGCAGGCTACTCTGGAGCGGAGGACCTGAGGCTGATGTCGCTGTGCCGGCACTTCGTCATCGCCAATTCCACCTTCAGCTGGTGGGGGGCCTGGCTCGGCGCGGCAGCCGACAAGCTGGTCATCGGTCCGCAGCGCTGGTTCGGGCCAGACTACCCCCTCCCCGTCGACGTCGATGACCGGCTTCTGCACGGCTGGCTGCGGATCTAGCCTCACCAGCGCTCGAGGAGGCCGAGCCGTTCAGAGCCGATCGAAGACGTCCACCGTGAGCCTGCCAGTGCGCAGCAGATGCTGCACCACATAGGTGACGGACAACGCGTCATCGAGGGCATCGTGCCCTCTGAGCGGCGGATGCTCGACGCCGAAGTACTCGACCAGCCTGTTGCTCGGCGTACGGGCGATATCCTCGACAGGCATGCCGGCGGCCAGAACCAGCTTGACGGCGTTGTCGAAGCGGCCGGCCGGGATCGGCGGCGTCACGCCGGCAATGTAGCAACTGATCGCGAGCATATTGAGTTCGTCCTTGCCCCATGACCAGCAGCGAGCGCCGTGCGCAAAGCGTTCAAAAGCGGCCAGCACCTCCGAGAGTGGCTGGCCGGCGCGCTCGATGTCATCCTCGGTGATACCCGTCAGTTGGGTGAAGAACGGATCGAGCCCGTATCGCCGGCCGTGTCGATCGAGCGGCGTGACATAGGCCCGGAATGTCTCGATGATCTCGAAACCGCCCTCGAGCGCAATCCGTGCGGCGCCGACCTGCGCGATGACGGGATCGGGATCGATTGCGGCGCACCAGAAGCGTCGCTGCGAGCCCTCGAGACACAGGAACTCGCAATCGAAGATGACGGCTGATTTCATGAGAGCCTCCGCTGACCGGCGGAGACCATATGCGACAGTTTGTCTCAGTCCAGCCCGACGAAGGTCGACGATCAGTCGGTACCACCGGAGATCGGCGGCACGTAGGCCACGTCCAGGTCCCAGGGGAAGAAGATCCAGGTGTCCTGGCTCACCTCGGTGATGAAGGTGTCGACCATCTCGCGGCCCTTGGGCTTGGCATAGACGGTGGCGAAGTGGGCGCCCGGCAACATGTCGCGCACGACGCGCGCCGTGGCGCCGGTATCGACCAGGTCGTCGACGATCAGGATCTTGCCACCGTTTCGCGCCTTGACGAGCAGTTCCTCGGTGATCGGCTTGAGCACCTTGATGCCACCTTGGTTCTGGTGGTCGTAGCTCTTGACCGCAACGCTTTCGACGACGCGGATGTTGAGTTCGCGCGCGACGATCGCGGCCGGCACGAGGCCACCGCGGGTGATGGCCACCAGTGCATCGAAGGGGCCCAGTCCCTGCAGGCGCCAGGCGAGCGCGCGGCTGTCGCGATGGAACTGGTCCCAGGTGACCGGAAACGACTTCTGGCTGGACTGTGTCATGGATTCTCCCTGGCGGACATTTGCCGCGCGAATTCAGTAGGCCTCGACGGTATCGGACAGGCCGGCCTGGCGATGGGCCTCGCCCACCATGGATTTGACGCGCTCGGCAGCGACAGCCAGCCGGTCCTCGTCGGCGCACCGCAGCACCAGTTCCGTCATCACATGGGTCTGCCCCATTTGCGGGTAGCTGCCCATCTTGACGTCCGGAAACTCGGCCTGGATGGCGCCGAGCGCGGTACCGATGCTGCCTTCGCCCACCCGGCAGCGGATGGTGATGGACTTCACCTTGCGGCCGCCCTCGAGCGTCGGCGCCACGGCCTCCAGCATGGCGCGCATGATCACCGGCACCCCGGCCATGACGTGTACGTTGCCGATGCGGAAGCCGGGGGCGGCACTGACCGAATTGGCGATCAGCGTTGCCCCCTCCGGGATGCGGGCCATGCGCAGGCGCGCCGCGTTGACCTCGGTGCCCGTCTGCCGCCATCGCGCCTCGAGCATGGCGCGGGCCTCCGGGTTGATAGTCAGCGGAACGCCGAACGCCTTGGCCACGGCGTCGGCGGTGATGTCGTCGTGCGTCGGGCCGATGCCGCCTGTGGTGAACACGTAGGTGTAGCGCGCCCGCACCGCGTTGATCGCGTCGACGATCTCGCCTTCGACATCGGAGACGACCCGCACCTCGCTCAGCGCGATGCCGAGATCGGTGCAGAAATCGGCGACGGCACCGATGTTCACGTCCTTGGTCCGCCCCGACAGGATTTCGTCGCCGATGACGACGAGAGCGGCGGTGACGGTGTGGGACATGGCTCAGCCCAAGCGGACAGCAAGGCGGATGCATTGCCCAAGGCGCGCGGAAAGGTCAAGAAGCCCGCAGTGATTGCCACAGTCCCGTCACCGGGATGAACGGAGTTCTCCCCTTTTCTTGGCGCGGCCGAACGCATACCTTCGGCAATCTGTACGGAGCCCCCCCGATGGTCACCTTTGTCGACGCCGAGAGCAAGAACCGACGCACCTCCGGCGTCATTCCGCTGCACGGCGAAGCGGGGTTCGCCGGAATGCGCAAGGCTGGCCGACTGACGGCCGAAGCGCTGGACATGCTGGTCGACGAGGTCCGCCCCGGCGTGACGACCGCGGCGCTCGACCGGCTCGCCTACGCCTTCGCGCGCGACCACGGCGCCATCCCGGCGACGCTGTTCTACAAGGGGTACCGGCACTCGATCTGCACGTCGATCAATCACGTCGTCTGCCACGGCATCCCCGAGGAGCGGCCACTGCGGGAGGGCGACATCGTCAACATCGACCTCACCCTGATCGTCGATGGCTGGTATGGGGACAGTTCGAGGATGTACCCGGTCGGCGAAATCAGCCGCAAGGCCGAGCGGCTGATCGAGGTCACCTACGAGAGCCTTGCCGCCGGCATCGCGGCGGCCCGGCCCGGCAACACGACCGGCGACATCGGCGCGGCCATCCAGTCGCACGCCGAGGCGGAACGGACCAGCGTCGTGCGCGACTTCGTCGGCCACGGGGTGGGTCAGTTGTTCCACGACGAGCCCAACATCATGCACTTCGGCGTGCCCGGCACCGGGGTTCCGCTGAAGCCGGGCATGATCTTCACCATCGAGCCGATGATCAATCTCGGCCGCCCGCACGTGAAGATCCTGTCGGACGGCTGGACCGCGGTCACCCGCGACCGGACGCTCTCGGCGCAGGCGGAACATTCGATCGGCATCACGGCGACGGGCAACGAGATCTTCACCCTGTCTCCACGGGGGCTGTTCAACCCCCTCGACGCCCGTCGCTGAGCCATGGCGAGGGGCGAGGCGAAACCGGACGGTCTCGACGAAGCCCCCAGCCCGCACTATGCGGGTCATCGCGAACGCGCCCGGCAGAAGTTCCTGCAGGTGGGCGCCGACGCCCTGCAGGACTATGAGCTGCTCGAGCTGATCCTGCAGATCATCATTCCGCGCAAGGACACCAAGCCCATCGCCAAGGACCTGCTGACCAGGTTCGGCTCTTTCTCCGGAGTGTTTGCCGCCCCGTCGACGCGGCTGAGCGAGGTCAAGGGGCTCGGAGACATATCGGGCACCAACCTCAAGATCATCCAGGCCGCGGCGCAGCGATTCGCCCGCGACCGGGTGGTTCCGGACCTGCCGATCCTCAGTTCATGGTCGGCGCTGATCGACTATTGCCGGGCGCAGATGGCGTTCAACGACATCGAGCAGTTTCGCATCCTCTTTCTCGACAGGAAGAACCGGCTGATCGCCGACGAGGTGCAGCAGGCGGGAACCGTCGACCACACCCCGGTCTACCCGCGCGAAGTCATCAAGCGAACGCTCGAGCTCAGCGCCTCGGCCCTGATCCTCGTGCACAACCATCCTTCGGGGGACCCCACGCCGTCATCGGCCGACGTGCAGATGACCCGCCAGATCAACGACATCGCGCGCCCCCTCGGGATCACGGTGCACGACCACATCATCATCGGCAAGCACGGGCACTGCTCGATGAAGGGCCTGAAGCTGCTTTAGGCGGTTCGGCCTATGGAGTCTCGGGCACCGCGCGCCTGATCTGGGCACGCAGCCCTCGCAGCGCGCTCACCAGCCGGGCATTGGCCTTGAGCCGCCGACGCAGGTGCTGCCACAGGAAGTGCGCCCCGGCCGCCAGGTCGCCCACCGGGGTCAGTGGCACGTAGTGGTGCCGGACGGGGACCTGCACATTGCACCAGTGCCGCTTCTCGTCGGTGAGGCCGGTGCCCATGTCGAACACGCGAATGCCGGCGTCGAACACGCTCTGCATGACGCGGAGCAGGCACTGCTTGCCCGGAGAGCCGGCCTGGATCGCAGGATCGGCGCTCATCGAGGAGATCAGGCAGAACATCCGGTCGCCGACAACGACGTTGTAGCGCACGGCAACGATCGCACCGTCCAGTCGCAACACGTGCAGCACGAGCTCGGTGCCCGAACCGGCGGCCGCGAGCGAGGCGTAGAACAGCCCGATGCCCGGGCATTCGAACGGATTGTCGATGCCCATGTCGCGAAAGCGGGCGGCGCGCTGCGCGAACATGGTGTCGAGTACGGCCTGCGCGGCCGCACCATTGCCAAGAACCTCGAAGCCCACCTCGCCCAGCGCGTCGAGGCGATCGCCTTGCTGGCGGTCATGCTTGCGACGCGACCTGTTGCGCTGCGTACGATCCGCCTCGGCAAAGCTCGTGAACTCGGCACGATGAAGGGTCTCGGCCGCGATGGACTGTCCCAGCTCGGCGAACAGGTCGATGCCGTCATGCAGCGTCGCCGGGATGGACTTGAGATAGACCACGTCCGCATCGGCGAGCGGCGCCAGCATCGCCGACCACAGCGCGGCCCGGCCGACCGAACCGAGCTCGGCGAGAACGGCCGGATCGATCAACGGCGCGTCGCAGCCGACATGCGGTCCGGCGAAAAAGGATAGCAGCCGGACGCCGCGGACCCGCCGGCGCACCAGCGGCAGCAGCGCCACGGGGTGTCCGTTGCGCTCGGCGAGGACGTAGTACTGGTCGTCGGCCCGAATGCCGAGCGCCGAGACCCAGGTGGCTATGACGGTCCGGCTCTGGGCCGGAGACTGTGGCGGCACACGGGAGGCCAGCGCGTCCCAGGCATCCGCCACGGCGTCGATATCGTGGAGCAACCGCACCGTGACCGCGCTGGAGGGGCGCGACGCGGCGGCGGTTGCCGACGGGGCCGAGGTGGCAAGGGCTAGCGTCGCCAAGGTTCCACTCTCCAGGAGAAGCGTGCGGGCAGTGTCATCGCCCCGCATGAATCTCCGGTTGACTTTGGCGTGGCGGGCGCTGCCGGCGGCGGAAATCGGAGCGCAGGGTTAAGCGGGGCTTACCCGATGGTCTGCAGGACCGGAAAGGTCTCCTGGAACCAGTAGGCAATGCGGGTGAACTGACCGGTGAGAAAGAGCACCCCGGTCAGTACCAGCAGCCCGCCCATCACCTTTTCGACGGTACCGAGGTGCTTGCGGAAGCCGGAGAAGAACGACAGGAACGGCCCGATGGCGATGCCGGCGAGCAGAAACGGCACGCCCAGGCCGAGAGAGTAGACCGCGAGAAGGGCAGCGCCGTCGAGCGCCGTCTCCCTGGTGGAGGCGACGGCCAGGATCGAGCCGAGGACCGGCCCGATGCATGGCGTCCAGCCGATGGCGAAGGCAAGGCCGAGGAGAAAGCCGCCGACCGGCCCGCTGGCGGCGCCCGGTCCCTGGTGCCGGAGCTGGCGATCGAGCAGGCCGATGCGGTAGACGCCGACGAAGTGCAGGCCCATCGCGATGATGAAGATGCCGGCGATCGGCGTGAGCACCGGCAGGGCCTGCCGGAAGGCCTGCCCGAGCGCCGTCGCCGTGATGCCGAACAGGATGAAAACGATCGAGAAGCCGGCGATGAAGAAAAGCGAGGTGAACACGCTCTTTCGCCACAGGGCTCCGGCCGTCGCGCCATCCGCCCGCAACTGGTCGAAGCTGGCGCCGCTCATGTAGGTGAGATAGGGAGGCACCAAGGGCAGCACGCAGGGGCTGAGAAAACTCAGCACCCCTGCCCCGAACACCAGCCAAAGCGAAAACTGATCCATTGCGGCCGCAGTCATAGTCGGTTCGCGGCGCAAGGCAATGTGACGGGATGGCTCTCGCGCGGTTGTGAGAGACGTTTCCTCGGGGCGGTGACGTGCGGGGGCCGGTACATCCGCAACGGCCCCGGGCCACGCCGGGGTGACATCGCGCCTGATGCGAGGTATCAGCCTCGAACATTGAGAGTTGCTGACCTCGACGAGCGCCCCATGACCCGGCCCATCCGTATCGCTCCCTCGATTCTCTCGGCCGACTTCTCCCGGCTGGGCGAGGAGATCCGTGCCATCGACGCGGGCGGAGCGGACTACGTCCATGTCGATGTCATGGACGGTCACTTCGTTCCCAACCTCACCATCGGGCCGCTGGTGGTATCGGCAATCCGGCCGGTGACCGGCAGGCATATCGACGTGCATCTGATGATCGCCCCGGCCGATCCCTACATCCCGGCCTTTGCCAGGGTCGGCGCCGACACGATCACGGTGCATGCCGAGGCCGGACCCCACCTGCATCGCTCGCTGCAGGCGATCCGGGCGGAAGGCAAGCGGGCCGGCGTGGCGATCAACCCGGCGACCCCC
>NZ_JAYRYM010000100.1:0-13159 GCF_041917035.1 Devosia sp.
TGGGACGATGCGGGAAGGGTTGAAACGGCAGTGAGCGATATGGCCGCGAGAGCGGCAAGCGCGAGCTTGTTCATGTCCAGTCTCCTGATGTGCGGTCGGCGACCGCGTTGGGTTCCTTTCGTCTTCCCCGTGGAGGCCGGAGCCTCCGTGACGCTGACTGGACCCTAGCGCTACCGCCTTGAACCGGCAGTGACTTTGCCGTTCAGCCGGCATTCACCGCCGGCGACGACGCGGCCCATTCCCCTTGTCGGTCCGCATTGCTAGGGTCCGCGGGAGATTTCCAGGGAGGCGGCAGATGCGGAACGTTCTCGTCACCGGTGGCAGCGGCAAGCTGGGCCGGGCGGTTCTCGGCGATCTGGTGCAGCACGGATACCGCGTTCTCAACCTCGACCAGGTGCTGCCGCGCGACGCCGTCTGCCCGACCGTGCGGGTCGACCTCGGCGATTTCGGCCAGGTGGCGGAAGCCATCCTGGGCGGCGTCGACGAGCACCGGGGCGGCTTCGACGCGGTCGTCCACCTCGCCGCCATCCCGGCGCCGGGGCAGTTCGCCAACAGCCGCACGCTGAGGAACAACGTGCCGGCCACCTACAATGTCTTCGAGGCCTGCCGCCTCGCCGGCATCAGGAATGTCGTCTTCGCCTCCAGCGAAACCGTGCTCGGCCTGCCCTTCGACACCCCGCCGCCCTATGCCCCGGTCGACGAGGAGTACTTCCCCCGCCCCGAGACGGCCTATTCGCTCGGCAAGCTGCTCGACGAGACCATGGCGGCGCAGTACTGCCGCTGGGATTCGGCCCTCAAGATGGTCGGGCTGCGGTTCTCCAACGTCATGGATGTCGAGGACTACAAGGCCTTCCCCGCCTTCGATGCCGATGCCCGGCTGCGCAAGTGGAACCTGTGGGGCTATATCGATGCGCGCGACGGGGCCCAGGCGGTGCGGCGCGGCATCGAGGCGCAGTTCACCGGCTTCGAGGCCTTCATCATCGCCAATGCCGACACCGTCATGCGCCGGCCCAATGCCGAACTGATGGCGGAAATCTTCCCGACCGTGCCGCACAGGACGCCGCTCGGCGAGAACCGTACGCTGCTCTCGATCGACAAGGCGCGGCGCCTGCTCGGCTACGAGCCGCAGCACAGTTGGCGGAACCACGTCTGATGATCCGGCTGGGCGGACACGGCCTCGCAACGGCCGGCGACGACCCCGTGGCCCTGGCGCGGGCGCACCGCGCCTTCGGCTACGGCGCGGCCTACGTCCCCGCGACGCTGACGGCCGCCGACAGCGCCGGCCTCGCCGCGTTCGAGGCGGCCTTCGCGGCCGAAAACGTGATGCCGGCCGAGGTCGGCATCTGGCGCAACCTCGTCACCCCCGACGCGGCGACCCGCCGGGCCAACCTCACCTTCGCGGCGGACAAGCTTGCCGTTGCCGATGCCGTCGGCGCGTGCTGCGCGGTCAGCTACATCGGCTCGTTCAAGGCCGGCACGGACTATGCCCCGGCCGCCGAGAACATGGGGCCGGAGTGCTTCGAGGCCTGCGTCGAGACGGTGCGCTACCTCCTCGACACGGTGAAGCCGAAGCGGGCGAAGTTCGCGCTCGAGATGATGCAGTACTCGGTCCCCGACAGCGTCGACAGCTATGTCGAGCTGATCCGTGCCGTCGACCGGCCGATGTTCGGCGCCCATTTCGACCCGGTGAACCTGATCATGACGCCGCGTGTCTACTTCGACAACGGCGCGCTGATCCGCGAGTGCTTCGACAAGCTGGGGGGCCATGTCGTTTCCTGCCACGCCAAGGACATCGTGCTGCGCCACCAGGCGGCGCTGCACCTCGACGAGGTGCAGATCGGCGAGGGGGTGCTCGACTATCGCACCTATCTCGGCGAGCTCGCCCGCCTGCCGCGCCAGGTGCCGCTGATGCTCGAGCATCTCGAAGGTCCCGCCTATGCCGTGGCCCGCGACCGTGTCTTCGCGGTCGGCGACGCGGTCGGCATCGGCTTCGTCAACCGGGGATGACTAAGTTCAACCTTTGGTGATTTGTCACAATCGGGGCACACTGCTCCGTAGCTATACCGATCCCCCTCGCCGGAGCCTTTGGTGGGCGCCTACATTCTCCGCCGCCTGCTGCTGATGATCCCGACCCTGTTCGGGATCATGACCGTTTCCTTCTTCGTCACCCAGCTCGCCCCTGGCGGACCGGTGGAGAACTACATCGCCCGGATCAGCGGGCAGTCGCTGGCCGTATCCTCGGCGATCGGCGGCAATGCCGACGGCGATTTCGCCGGCCAGAACGTCGTCCAAGGCGACGACCGGTCGGAGGTCAAGACCAGCTATCGCGGCGCCCAGGGGCTCAGGCCCGACATCATCGCCCGCATCGAGAAGCAGTACGGCTTCGACAAGCCGATCCTCGAGCGCTTCGGGCTGATGCTGTGGAACTACATCCGCTTCGATTTCGGCAACTCCTACTCGCGCGACGTGCCGGTGCTGCAGCTGATCGCCGAAAAGTTGCCGGTGTCGATCACGCTCGGGCTGTGGATGACGCTGATCGGCTACGGCATCTCGATCCCGCTCGGCATCGCCAAGGCGATCCGCGACGGCCAGAAGTTCGACCTGTGGACCTCCACCGTCATCATCGTCGGCTATTCGCTGCCCGACTTCCTCATCGCCGTGCTGCTCATCGTGCTGTTCGCCGGCGGCAATTTCCTCGACATCTTCCCCTTGCGCGGACTGGTGTCGGAGAACTGGGCCAGCCTGCCCTGGTACCAGCAGGTCCTCGACTACCTGTGGCACATCGCGCTGCCGATCGCCGCCATGGCCGCCGGCGCCTTCGCCACCCTCACCATGCTGGTCAAGAACTCGTTCATCGACGAGATCCGCAAGCAGTACGTCATGGTGGCCCGCGCCAAGGGGCTGACCGACCGGCAGGTGCTCTACCGGCATGTGTTCCGCAACGCCATGATGCTGGTGATCGCCGGCTTTCCGGCCGCCTTCGTCGGCATCTTCTTCGGCGGCTCGCTGCTGATCGAGACCATCTTCTCGCTCGATGGGCTGGGCTATCTGGGCTACCAGTCGCTGATCAACCGCGACTATTCGGTGATCTTTGCCACCCTCTACATCTTCTCGCTCGTCGGGCTCGTCCTCGCGCTGATCTCGGACCTCATGTACATGTGGATCGATCCGCGCATCGACTTCGAGCACCGGGAGGTCTGATGCACGCCTTCGCCTCGGCTCCCGGCATGCCGCTCCTCGCCTTCGCGCCCGCCGACGCACCCCGCTCGGCGCCGCTGCTGTCGCCGATCAACCAGCGCCGCCTCGATGTCTTCAGGTCGAACCGGCGCGGGGTGTGGTCGCTGTGGATCTTTCTCGCGCTGTTCGCGCTCACGCTGCTCTCGGAGCTGGTCGCCAACGACCGGCCGCTGCTCGCCGTCTACAAGGGGGAACTCCTTGTACCGGTGGTGTTCGCCTACCCCGAGACCCGGTTCGGCGGTTTTTTTGCCGAGACCAACTACCGCGACCCGTTCATCCTCGACGAAATCAGCGCCAATGGCTGGATGCTCTGGCCGCCGGTCCGCTATTCCTACCGCACCGCCGATGAATCGCTGACCGGCGCGGTCCCCTCCCCGCCCTCCTGGCTGCAGACGCCCGAACAGCGCTGCGGCCGTTATCCGCAGGGCGTCGCCGATCCCTCCTGCACGCTGGGCAACTGGCACTGGCTGGGCACGGACGATCAGGGACGCGACGTGCTCGCGCGGCTGCTCTACGGCTTCCGCATCTCGGTCCTGTTCGGGCTGATCCTGTCCGGCCTCTCCTCGATCATCGGCATCGCGGCGGGAGCGGTGCAGGGCTATTTCGGCGGCTGGGTCGATCTCATCGGCCAGCGCCTGCTCGATATCTACGGCTCGATCCCGCAGCTCTACCTGCTGCTGATCATTTCCAGCGTCATCGTGCCGAGCTTCTGGGTGCTGCTGCTCATCCTGCTGCTGTTCTCCTGGACGGCGCTGGTCGGCATCGTGCGTGCCGAGTTCCTGCGCGCCCGCAACTTCGAGTATGTCGCGGCGGCGCGTGCGCTCGGCGTCTCGAGCGTCCAGATCATGCTCAGGCACATGTTGCCCAACGCCATGGTGGCGACCCTCACCTTCACCCCGTTCATCGTCTCGGGCTCGGTGACCACGCTGACCGCGCTCGACTTCCTCGGCTTCGGGCTGCCCACCGGCTCGCCGTCGCTGGGCGAGCTGCTGAGCCAGGGCAAGGAGTACCTGTTCGCCCCCTGGCTGGGGATCACCAGCTTCGTGGTGCTGTCGATGATCCTGATCCTGCTCGTGTTCATCGGCGAGGCCGTGCGCGATGCGTTCGATCCGCGCCGGGTGTTCAGCTGATGGACGAGCTCCCCCTGCTCCGTGTCGAGGACCTCGCGGTCGATTTCCGCCTCGGCCAGCGGGTGATCAAGGCCGTGCGCGGCGTGTCCTTCGATATCGAGAAGGGCCGGACGGTGGCGCTGGTCGGCCAGAGCGGCTCGGGCAAGTCGGTCACCGCGCTCTCGATCCTCAGGCTGCTGGATTATCCGCCCGCCTCGCATCCGTCGGGCCGCGTGCTGTTCAAGGGCGAGGACCTGCTGGTGGCAGACGCTCCGCGGCTGCGCGGCGTGCGGGGCAACGCCATCTCGATGATCTTTCAGGAGCCGATGAGTTCGCTCAACCCGTTGCACACGGTGGAGCGGCAGATCTCGGAATCGCTGTTCCTGCATCGCGGCCTCGGTCGCGCCGCGGCGCGCAAGCGCACCGTCGAACTGCTCGGCGAAGTGGGCATCCCCGACCCCGAGAACCGGCTCGCCGATTTCCCGCACCAGCTGTCGGGCGGCCAGCGCCAGCGGGTGATGATCGCCATGGCTCTCGCCAACGAGCCGGAACTGCTGATCGCCGACGAGCCGACCACCGCCCTCGACGTCACCGTGCAGGCGCAGATTCTCGAGCTGCTCAAGGCGCTGCAGCGCCGGCGCGGCATGGCCATCCTGTTCATCACCCACGATCTGGGCGTCGTCCGCCGCATGGCCGACGTCACGCACGTGATGACCGAGGGCCGCATCGTCGAGCACGGCCCGACCGCCGACCTGCTGGCCAGTCCGCGTCATCCCTATACGCAGGCCCTGCTCGCCGCCGAGCCGAGCGGCGCCCCGCCACCGGCGGATCCGACGGCCCCGACCGTCATCGAGGCGCAGGACCTCAAGGTCTGGTTCCCGGTGAAGCGGGGTCTGTTCCGCCGCGTCGTGCGCCACATCAAGGCGGTCGACGGCGTCACGCTGGCGGTGCGGCGCGGCGAGACGCTCGGGGTGGTCGGGGAGTCCGGCTCCGGCAAGACCACGCTCGGCCGCGCCCTGCTGCGCCTCGTCGGTTCCGAGGGTCGCATCGCCTATCTCGGCCGGCCGATCGACGGGCTTTCCTGGCGCGCCATGCGGCCGCTGCGCCGCGACCTGCAGATCGTCTTCCAGGATCCCTACGGGTCGCTGTCGCCGCGCATGTCGGTGGCCGAGGTGATCGCCGAGGGGCTCGGCGTGCACCAGCGCCAGCTGACGCCGCGCGAGCGCGACGCCCGCGTGGCGCAGGCGCTCTCCGAGGTGGGACTCGATCCGGCGGAAGGCCAGCGCTATCCGCACGAGTTCTCCGGCGGCCAGCGCCAGCGCATCGCGCTCGCCCGCGCGCTGGTGCTGGAACCGAGCCTGATCGTTCTCGACGAACCGACCTCGGCCCTCGACATGAGCGTGCAGGCGCAGGTCGTCGACCTGCTCCGCGCCGTGCAGGCGCGTCGGGGCCTCACCTACGTCTTCATCTCGCACGACCTGCGCGTCGTCCGCGCGCTGGCCAACCAGATCGTGGTGATGAAGGACGGCAAGGTGGTCGAAGCCGGCCCGGCCGCCGATATCTTCGCCCATCCCGCCACGCCCTACACCCGCGCCCTGCTCGCCGCCGCCTTCGAGGCGCGCACGGTGGAGGAGGTGACGTGAGCGCCATGGCCCCCCTCATCCGCCCTGCGGGCGCCTTCTCCCGCAAGGGGAGAAGGACGACTACCTTGAGATCTCAGTCGGGGGTCCCTTCTCCCCTTGCGGGAGAAGGTGGCTCGCGAAGCGAGACGGATGAGGGGTGCATCCCGCCGGTTCTCGCATCTCGTCACCCGGTGAAATCCCCCCTAAGCTCAGACACATCCCCCGCCTGGAGGTCCACATGAAGCTGATCGCCGCCCTTGCCCTCACTGCGCTTGCCGCTCTTTCGCCCGCCCTCGCCCAGGAACGGGTCTGGCACCACGCCACCTCGCTGGTCGGCGAACCCAAGTACCCGCCGGGCTTCGCGCATTTCGACTACGTCAATCCCGATGCGCCCAAGGGTGGCGTGGTGCGGCTCAGCGACATGGGCGGCTTCGATACCTTCAACCCGATCCTGCCGGAAGGCGAGCCCGCCTCGGGGCTGGGCCTCGTCTACGAGACGCTCACCACCAATTCCGAGGACGAGGTCTCGACCGAGTACGGCGCCCTCGCCGAGGCCTCGAGCTTTCCCGACGACTTCTCGTCGGTCACCTTCCGGATGAACCCGCGCGCCCGGTGGGCCGACGGCCAGCCGGTCACCGCCGACGACGTGGTGTGGTCGTTCGACCAGATCATCGCGCTCAATCCCAGCCAGGCCAACTACTACGCCAACGTCACCAAGGCCGAGGTCAGCGCCCCCGGCGAGGTGACCTTCACCTTCGACCAGGCCGGCAACCGAGAATTGCCCAAGATCATGGGGCAATTGCTGGTGTTGCCCCGGCACTGGTGGGAGGGCACCGACGACAAGGGCAACAAGCGCGACATCGGCAAGCCGACCCTCGAAAAGCCGATGGGCTCGGGCCCCTATGTCCTCGCCGAGTTCAGCCCGGGGCGCTCGATCACCTACCAGCGCAACCCGGACTACTGGGCGTCCAACGAGGGCTTCGCCGTCGGGCAGAACAATTTCGACCAGGTGAAGTACGAGTTCTTCCTCGATACCACCGCCCAGTTCGAGGGCTTCAAGGGTGACGAGTTCGACTGGTGGGACGAGAACCTGGCGCTGCGCTGGCAGGGTGGCTACGACTTCCCCGCCGCGACCGACGGCCGGGTGATCAAGGAGATGTTCGAGAACCCCTACCGCACCTCGGGCATCATGGTCGGCTTCGTGCCCAACCTCAGGCGCGAGGTGTTCCAGAACCAGGCGCTGCGCGAGGCCTTCCTCTATGCCTTCGATTTCGAGGAACTCGACAAGCTGCGCTTCTTCGGCCAGTACAACCGCATCAACAGCTACTTCTACGGCATTCCGCTCGCCTCCTCGGGCCTGCCCGAGGGCGAGGAACTCGACATCCTCAACTCGGTTCGCGAGCTGGTGCCGGAGCGGGTGTTCACCACGCCCTACAGCAATCCGGTCGGAGGCGATCCGGCCAAGCTCCGCGCCAATCTCAAGACCGCGCTCGATACGCTGACCGCGGCCGGCTATCGGCTCGAGGGCAGCCAGCTGCTCGATGCCGCCGGCCAGCCCGTCGCCTTCGAGATCCTGCTCAACGGCCCGACCCTCGAGCCCATCGCCACGGCCTTCCAGACCAATCTCCAGCGGCTGGGCATGAATGTCAGCATCCGCACCGTCGACTCCCCGCAATATATCGAGCGGGTGCGCTCGCGTGACTACGACATGATCTACACCGGCTGGTCGCAGTCGCTTTCGCCCGGCAACGAGCAGCGCGATTTCTGGGGCTCGGCCTCGGCCGCCCAGCAGGACAGCCGCAACTATGCCGGCATCGCCGACAAGGGCGTCGACGCGCTGATCGACAAGATCATCTTCGCCGACGACCGCGCGACGCTCGAGGCGGCGACGAAGGCGCTCGACCGTGTGTTGCTGGCCCACAACTACGTCATGCCCAGCTACTCGCTGCGCAAGGCCCGCATCGCTCGCTGGGACCGCTTCAGCCACCCCGAAAAGCTGCCGGAATACTCGGTCGGCTTCCCGCATACCTGGTGGTACGACGAGGCCAAGGCGGCGAAAACCGGCGCGGCGAAGAACTAGGGGTACCTAGGAGGGGCAGAAATGCCTCTCCTTCCTGGATACTTGCTCGGCGGGCGAATCAGTGGTGGCGTTCGGGTCAAGCGGCTTGTCGACTGCAGCGTGTTGTGGCTCTCTGCTGTGAAGACTTCTACAACCGAGGAGGAGCGTCTTGGGCAGCTGGTTGCGCGATCATTGGCGGGCGGCACTCGGCGCCGGGGCACTGCTCTTGCCGGTCTTACAGGGCGTGCATGCTCTCGTCTCGCTGGTCAGCGATGTAGACTTCGTAGTCTCCAAGACAAGCGATCCCGGTTGGATGGCTTCGATTTGGTCGCTTCTTTTAACGATGCCACCTTACGTATATCTTGTTTTGATACCAATCGGGTTGCTCCTTATCTGGCTAGATGCTCGGAGGATCAAGCCGAGTCCAGAGAGGAACAAAGGCACCGTGGAAGACCTAGATCGCGCTACCGCTGAGTCACTTCTTACCGAGTTTGCGAGCAAGAATCGTCTGGCGCGCCCCATGCCTGGCGACCGTGCGAGGGAGTTCGACATCTACATTGCCGCCTACAACCACAGTGGGGGCAGCGTTGCTTTCGCGGCCAGGCAGGATAGTGCCCGGAAGAAGCCCTACTTCTACGTTGATCAGAACGAGGCTTTGCGCAGGCCCAGGTCCAAGGGGCAAACCTTCGCGAGTTGGGAGTTCGAGCGAGCGTCGCAAGAATTTCTGAGGCGTCGAAAGGATGCCTACCCTCTTGGCGAGCGCCAACCTTGAGTCGGCCCCCTTGCGCCCTCTAGCGTCCCGCAGGGTGAGGGCCGCCCGCGCCCGCACCTAGCGTGCGCCCTGCCCCGTCCGGCGGGTCAGCAGCCGCTCGAGCCCCGCGAGCCCGTCATGGGTCAGCACCGCGACCACGGCAACGACCAGCCCCCCTTGCGCGACGAAGGCGAGGTTGCCGCTGAGCAGTCCGGCGATGATCACCTCGCCCAGCGTTGCGGCGGCGACGGTCGAGCCGATGGTGGCGGTGCCGATCGAGATCACCACCGACAGGCGGATGCCGGCGAGGATCACCGGGGCGGCGAGCGGCAACTCGACCTGCCCCAGCCGCTGCGCATCGGTCATGCCGACGCCGCGCGCCGCTTCGGACACCGCGGCCGGCAGCGTCGTCAGCCCGGTCAGCGCATTCTCGAAGATCGGCAGCAGCCCGTAGAGGAACAGCGCCACCAGGGTCGGCGCCGTGCCGAAGCCGAGCAGCGGCACGGCCAGTGCCAGCACGGCCACCGGCGGAAAGGTCTGCCCGACATTGGCGAGCGAGCGGGAGAGGGGCAGGAACTCGGCGCCGAACGGGCGCGTCACGACGATGGCGAGGCCGACGCCCACCAGCGTCGAGGCCAGCGTGGCGACGGCGACGATGGCCAGGTGGCCGATCGTCAGGTTGAGCAGCGCATTCTGGGTATAGATCGCCGGCTGGCCGTTCCGCGTCAGCGGCTCGAACAGCGGCGCGAAGCTCTGCGGCGCGGCGAGGAAGCCGACGAGCAGTGCCAGTACCGCCAGTCGGATGGCGAGGCCCGCCCTCACTGCGGCTTCTCCGCCCGGTGCGCGATGTCGTCGCGCCGGATGCGCCCCAGCGGCCGGCCGGCGGGATCGACCACCGGCAGCATCTCTCGGCCGCTCCACAGGCATTCGGCATAGGCCTCGCGCAGCGTCGCGTCGGCGGCGATCGGCTGTCCCGGCGCCGCACCGGGCTCGACCAGATCGCGGACGCGGCCCAGGGCGAGCAGGCGGAACGGCCGGTCGCCGCCGGTCAGTTCCGCGACGTAGTCGTTCGCCGGAGACGTGATGATCTCGGCCGGCGCCGCGTATTGCAGGAGCCGCCCCTCGGCCATCACGGCGATGCGCGTGCCCAGTTGCATCGCCTCCTCCATGTCGTGGGTGACCAGTACGATGGTCGTGCCGAAGCGCTGCTGGATGGCGAGGAGATCGGCCTGCGCCTTGGCGCGGATGATCGGGTCGAGCGCCCCGAACGGCTCGTCCATCAGCAGCAGCCGGGGTTCGGCCGCCAGCGCCCGGGCCACCCCGACGCGCTGCTGCTGGCCGCCGGAGAGTTCGGCCGGCAGCCGGTCGCGATACTCCGTCGGATCGAGTTGGAACAGCGCCAGCAGGTCGTCCACCCGGCGCGCGATACGCTGTCGGTCCCAGCCCAGCAGCGCCGGCACCGTGCCGATGTTCTGCGCCACCGTCCGGTGCGGGAACAGCCCGTGGCCCTGGATGACGTAGCCGATGCGGCGACGCAGCAGGTGCGCAGGGATCCGGGCAGTGTCCTCGCCGTCGATCCGCACCATGCCCGAGGTCGGCTCGATCAGACGGTTGATCATGCGCAGCAGCGTGGTCTTGCCCGAACCCGAGGCGCCGACCACCGCGGCGATCTCGCCGGCGGCGACGGTGAGGCTCACCTCGTCCACCACCCGTCGCCCGGAATACGCCTTGCTCAGGCCTTCGATCTCAATCACGGCGCCCCCTCCAGCCCGAGGACAGCTCCACGGCGGCGTCGAGCACCACGGCAGCGGCGAAGGCGAGGGCCACGGTCGGCGCGGCGCCCAGCAGCACCAGGTCCATCGCCGTCTGCCCGATGCCCTGGAACACGAACACGCCGAAGCCGCCGCCGCCGATCAGCGCGGCGACGGTGGCAAGGCCGATATTCTGGACGAGGACGATGCGGATGCCGGCGAGGATCACCGGAAAGGCGAGCGGCAGCTGCACCGTCACGAGGCGCTGCCGGTCGGTCATCCCCATGCCCCGCGCCGCCTCGTCGGCGGCGGCCGGCACGGCGTCGAGCCCGGCCACGGTATTGGCGACCACCGGCAGCAGCGAATAGGCGAACAGCGCCACCATGGCCGGCGCCGCGCCGATGCCGGACACCCCCAGGGCCGCCGCTCCCGGCACGTTGGCCGCGACCCAGGCGAGCGGCGCGATCAGCAGGCCGAACAGCGCGATCGACGGGATGGTCTGCACCGCGTTGAGCACGTTCAGCGCCACGCTGCGCAGCCCGGGGTGGCGATGGCAGGCGATACCGGCCGGGATGCCCGCCAGCGTCGCGGCCGCGAGCGAGCCGAGCGCCAGGGCCGCATGGGTGGCCGCCTCGCGCCAGAAGCTGTCGGCCCGGTTGGCGTATTCGCGCAGGATCGACAGGTCGCGCCAGAGCCCGCAGAGGAGCAGCAGCGAGAGCCCGGCGGCGACCCCCGCCAGCGCGGCGACGCGGCACCACGGACCGAGCCGCAATCGCGACATGCCGTCGGCGGCGAGCAGGGCGAAGGCCAGCAGCAGCAGCCAGAACCCGGCGCCCGGCGACACCCGCGCCAGCTTGTCGCCCGCCGGCGTCAGGTAGGTCGCGGCGCGGCCGACGGCGATGCACAACAGCGCCAGTACCGCAAAGCCGGCGGCCAGCCGCCATGGCGCGGCGGTCCGGAACAGCGCCACCCCGATTCCGGCCGCCAGCACCAGCACCAGCAGCCCCGCCTCCCAGCCCGGCAATGCCGACAGGATCGTCTTCCCCTCGGCCGCGACGATCCGGTTGGCGCGGAACGCCGCCAGCGGCAGGCAGGCCGCGATCACCGCCAGTCCGGCAATCAAGATGCCGAGCCTGTCGAGGGCGAGGCGGCGGGGAGCGGCAGCGACGACGGCGCTCACGCAAGGCACTCCGTGTCAAGACGCGCTGTCACCCCGGCGAAGGCCGGGGCCCATCCTGAGCGCTTTCCACCGCAGCGGCCGGGCAGCAGGTCCCCCAGCCTTCGCCGGCCTGACATCGCGGGTGGTGAGAGGTTGTGCTCAAGCATCTCAAAACACTAGGGGCGGGCAGTCGTCCTGCCCACCCCAAATACGCTCTGCCGGACGGCAGGCCTAGTTCAGCAGGCCGTTGCCCTTCAGCCAGTCGATGGCGACGTCCTTGGCCGCCTCGCCGCCGACCTGGATGCGGCCGTTGAGCTCCTGCAGCGTGGCGAGGTCGAGCTTGGCGAAGACCGGCTGCAGCAGGCCCTCGATCTGCGGGTTGGCGGCCAGCACCGCTTCGCGGATGATCGGGGCCGGCTCGTAGACCGGTTGCACGCCCTTGTCGTCGGCCATGACGACGAGGCCGGAGGCGGCGATGCCGCCATCGGTGCCGTAGACCATGGCGGCATTGACGCCGCTCGTCTGCTGCGCCGCCGCGGCGATCGTCGCCGCGGTGTCGCCACCCGACAGCGTCACCAGCTGCTCGGGCTTCAGCACGAACCCGTAGACCTCCTGGAACTTCGGCAGCGCCGCCGGCGAGGAGACGAATTCGGCCGAGGCCGCCAGCTTGATCTCGCCGCCTCCGGCGATGTAGGCGCCGAGTTCG
The DNA here is from genome assembly GCF_041917035.1 of Devosia sp. Lineage (GTDB taxonomy): Bacteria > Pseudomonadota > Alphaproteobacteria > Rhizobiales > Devosiaceae > Devosia_A. The sequence goes on from NZ_JAYRYM010000100.1 coordinate 12,395, forward strand.
GAAAAGGTGGCGAGCCTGTTGGCCTCGGCGAGGTCCTTGCGCACCGCCACCGCCCAGGTGTTGTTGGCCGGGGCGGGCTGCAGCCAGACGATCCTGTTGGCCTCGAAGTCGAGCGCCTTGGCCTCGGCATAGGCCTTCGCGGCATCGTTCCAGAGCGGATCGTCGGCCTTGTTGAAGAAGAACGCCGCGTTGCCGGTATACTCGGGATAGATGTCGATCTGGCCGGCGGTGATCGCCTCGCGCACCACCGGGGTACCGCCGAGCTGGATCTTCTCGGTCACGGCGATGCCGTTGGCCTGCAGGACCTGGCTGATGATGTTGCCGAGCAGCCCGCCTTCGGTGTCGATCTTGGAGGAGACGACGACCTGGGCGGATGCGGTTGAAACCGTCAGTGCCAGCGCCGCCACGGCGCCGAGCAGGTTGATGGGCTGCATGAAATCACTCCCTGTTGTGTCATCCGCCCGAGCGGGGCGCGACCCTAGACCTTTCCCGGCACCCACAAACCTCGACAAATGGCTAGGCCGGTTCCCTGCCGCCCTCAGCTGTCGGTGCCCGGTAGAGCATAACGTTCCACCTCGCGGAGCAGTTCAACGAAGCCGTCGACGGCGACTTCCGCATTGACGCGCCCCTTTTCGGCGGTCGCCAGGTGGGCCTCTCCGGCAACGCCGGCCGGATTGATGTCGCTGGCGATCCAGGCGTAGGAGAGCGGTCCCGTCGGCCTCAGGTACTTGTACGCCTGCTCGTCGCGTTGCGCCACCGAGGGGA
>NZ_JAYRYM010000101.1:0-12977 GCF_041917035.1 Devosia sp.
AGGAACTGACCGGGGAGCAGCAGCGGCGCGTCAACGGGCTGCGGCACGAACTGATCGGGGCCCTCACCCGCTTCCGCGACTGGTCGGTGCGCGAGGCGGGCCGATCGCTCGAGGCCGGCGATCCGGCTGGGCTCAAGACCTACGAGATTTCCGGGCTCGCCTCACAGGAGGCCGGGGAACTCTATGTCTCGGTGATCCTGCGGCGCTATGGCGATGGCACCTATCTGTGGAGCCAGCAGGTGTCGATGCAGCCCGAGCGCTGGGTGTCGGCCAAGCGCGACGTCATCCGGCGCATCGCCTCGTCGCTGCAGGTGCACCTGTCGGCAGAGCGTGTATCGCGCACGGCCGGCCTCGAAGACCAGACCCTCGACATCCATGACCGCTGGCTGCGCGGCAACAGCCTGATCGCCCTGTGGCAGCCCGACGCGGAGCGCCGGGCGGAGGGCATCTTCCGCTCGCTGATCGCCGATGCGCCCGGCTTCGCGCCGGCCTATGTCGGGGTCGCGCAGATCCTGACGACGCGGCACCATGTCTTCCCCGGCGTTCGCCGCGACCGCGCCGCCGAAGTCGAGGCGCTGGCGCTGGCCAAGACCGCCGTCCGGCTCGATCCCAGGGATTCCCGCACGCATCTCTGCCTCGCCTGGTCGCACATCATGGTGGAGAACTACGAGCAGGCGATGTTCAGCTACGAACTGGCGCTCCAGCTCAACGAGAACGATCCCTGGACGCTCACGTCGTGCGCGCAGGGGCTCTCCTACTGCGACGACAAGCTGCGGGCGCGGCGGCTGGCCGATCGCGCCATCGATGTCGCGCTGGGCGGGGCGCCGATGCACTGGAGCTACCAGATGTGCATCCGCTTTCTCGAGGAGGATTATCGCGCCGCAGTGCATGCCGCCGATCAGGCCGAGGGCAGCGCCTTCTTCGTGCCTGCCTGGAAGGCGGCGGCGCTGCAGGCGCTCGGCGATGGCGGGGCGGCACGGACCGCGATCGACCTGTTCTACCGACAGGTCGCCGCCAACTGGCACGGGCCGGAGCCGGCGCGCCCCGAGAGCGTGCACAACTGGTTCATCGACTGCTTCCCGATCCGCCGGCAGGCGGACCGGGATCGGCTGGAGCAGGGTGTTCTCGGCGCCGGCCTGCTCGATCTCGAACGCGCCTGATCAGCGGCACTGCCGCATGGTGTAGTCGGCAACCCGGGCGTGAAACTTGTCCTGCTCGGTCAGTTTCGGGTTCGATGCCAGAATATCGATGATCGGCGGCAGGTCGTACTCCCCCTTCGCTGCAAGTTCATTGCTTTCCTCGACCTGATTCTTGGCCGGAAGCCGCAGCACGAACACTTCGTCGTTGCCCTGGATCACCTGGATCGCCTTGACGCCAGGAGGCAGGGTGTAGTGGGCACCGACCGCGTCGTTGAACTCCTGCAGTGACGTCGGCCACGCCCGGGTGCCAGTTGCCCACTCGATGATCACTTGGCCGACAGCAATGTAGTCTGCCGGTGAAACCTTGGCAAACTCGTTGCCACTAGGTCCGAACTCGGCCGGCGGAAAATCCCTCTTCAATCTTGCCTCCATCTTGACTGTGTGTGATCGTTCCCAACGATCTGTCAGGATACTCAAGTATTGAACAATAAATGCCGTGAGACAATCGTCAGCGACGCGTGAAGCACTGGCGGGTCGCGGCGGGCGAGCGCTGGATCGGCCAGCGAGCATCGGGGTGTCGCGATGAATCTGAGCAGCAGGGTTTTCGTCGCAACACTGATCCTTGCGGCAATGTCGGTGTTCTCGGTCGGGTACTCGGAGGACGCGTCACTGGATGGCTACGTCGCTCCGCACCCGGAACTGCGCGGCCTCGGCCAGCGATCCACGGAAGACATCCGCGCTGGTTTTGCCCGGTATCAGACCATGGCCGACCGAAGCCTGGCGCTCGATCCTGACCGATCGCTGTTCGTGCGCAAGGATGCCCGCCTCGTCGGGCTGACCTTCAAGCGGATCATGAGCAAGCTCGCCGACGACACCGGGACGGACGCTGTGGGTTTCTTTCGCCAGTTCTGGGCGAACCTGGGTTACGGCGAGAGTGACCAGGATACGGGCAGCAAAGAGTGCCCTGGCGCGGGTCCGGCGAAATCGGTATTCAACGATTTTCCGGTCACGTGCAGCTCATATCTCTATAGGCTGGCTTCCCTTGAAGACCCCTTCGGCGAGGATTTGGCGCCGCACTTCAGGGTTATCGCTGCGGTCAACCGCAATGATCTGCAACTGGACGGCGATTGCGGTGAGTATCGCCTGATCGCGGCCGCCGATCCGGGTTGGCTGGAGGCGGCCAACTTCGAGTACGCCAGGGAGCTCTACATCATTTTCGAGTGGAGCCTTTCCGACGGAGGCGAGCCGGAACGCTGCGTCGCCATACAGAGATACTGGGCGCGCCTGTCACAAATGAGTGCGGATGCGGACATCGCGCGGGCCCTCGATCGGTTCTATTTCGAGGGCGGCACGCTTTCGGCCGCGGGCGAAATGACCGAGGCGACTGACTGTAGCGGCGTCTGCTTCGCCGTCGGCCCGGTCGTCGCCGCGGGCAACATGACGTTCTCGAAGACACACAAGAGTCGACCCGGGCAGATCAGGGTCAACGCCAATACCATCGGCCCGCTGTGGACCCTGCGCGAGTACCGGTTTCTCCAGGGGGCGCCCAGCGGTCTACTCCGGCTGGTGACTGTACCTGTCGCCAACAGCCCGGATTTCAGTACTTTCGATGACTCCAGCGTTTATGTGACGGCAATCGCGAAGGCATTGCTGGGACAGTCGGGAACGCTTTCCGGCCGGAGATTTGCCGAGCTGGCCTTTGTTGCCCCGCCGCAAACCTATGCCAACCAGCAGAGCACCACGAAGGTCTATTTCGATCCCTACTTTCGGGACCCAAAGACGACAACCGTCGGTAGGGTGATGCAATTGCTCGAAGCGGCAAAGCACGTCTCGGTCAGACATCTGGTCAATCGGGTTACACTGCTGAGTTGCATGGGCTGCCACCGCTTCTCCAATGTCGATGACGTGAACGTATTGGGCTTCGACGACCTGCCGACGTGGCCGGGTTCGCTGAAGTTCACGCATATATCTGTCGAGGGCGTGGTCGATGGCCAGTACGTGATCTCCGATGCCCTCATCAATGCGTTCCTCCCCCGCCGCAAGGCCGTCATGGAGGCGGTGATCGGCGTCGAGCTGACCACTCTCCCCGTGAAGTGACTTCAGGCGGCGGCAATCTCGCCGTCGCCGGCCTCCTCGAGGATGCGGATCTCGATGCGGTGACGCCCCATGCTGAGGGTGAAGGCGCCGCCCGACGGGGCCGCCTCGATGGTCGCCGGCAGTCGCGGCAGCGGGTGGGGCGTCTGCCGCCGCGCCTCGCACAGGTCCTGCCAGTAGCGGCGCTCGAGCAGCAGCCAGTCCTCGAACTCGTCGTCGCCGACATCCATGCCTTCAAGAAACTCGCCGCACTCGACCTCGTGTCCGCTGGCGCCGCGCTCGCGCAGCGCCAGCGCGTCGACCCAGACGGTGGACGGGTCGATGGCGACGGTGAACGCATCGATGTGGAGGTAGCGGCGCCAGTCGGCGCCGAGCGCCCGCCGCAGGTCGGTGAGCGACTGGCGCATGCTGCCCAGCGCTTGCTCCTGCGAGCGATCGCTCCATAGCCGCGAGCACAGCCAGGAGCGGGCCCGCTGCCCGCGATCGGCGACCGCCACCAGCGCCAGCAGCGCATTGGCCTTCTGCCGTCGAGGCGTCAGGTCGCGCCCGTCCGAACCGATGATCTGGAAGGGTCCCAGGAGATGGATCTTCAGCTTGCCCCCGCTGCCGTCGTCGTCACCCCGTCGAGCCGTCATCGCGTCCACCGCTGTTGCCACTGCGTCGAGGGTGAGGCTGGCCGGGCGGGCGTGAAAGCAGCGTGAAAGTGCCGTCGAGCGACTTTCACGGGGCATCTTGTTCATGGATTTCAGTGGGTTAGTCTTCGCGGAAGACGCGGGCGAACTGATCCGTCAGCGGCTTCACGAGGTAGGCGAGCACGGTGCGGTCGCCCGTCCGGATGAAGGCCTCGGCTGGCATGCCGGGCAGCAGGTGATCGCCGCCCGGCAGCCGGTCGAGCTCGGCGGGGTCGAGCACGACGCGGGCCAGATAGTACTGGGCGCCGCTGCGCGCATCGGTCGTGAGGTCGGGGGCCACCGACTTGATGGTGGCGGCGAGGTCGGGCGTATCGCGGGCCTCGATGCCGGTAAAGCGCACGATCACCTCCTGCGCCGGGTGCACCTTGTCGATATCGAGCGGGCTGATGCGCAGGTCGAGCACCGCCGCGTCGAGCGCCGGCACCACCATCATCAGCGTCTCGCCCGCGCCGACGACGCCGCCGACGGTGACCACCGTCGAGGCGTGCACGGTGCCGCTCTGCGGCGCGCGGATCACCAGCCTCTCCAATCGATCGGCAAGGCCGATGCGCTGCTGCGCCAGCTGGGCCAGCTCGGCCCGCACCTCCTGCAGGTCTCGGATGGCCTGGACGCGCTGGTCGTCCTCGAGCTGCACCAGCATGGCGCGGCGTTCCGCCACCGTCGCCCGGGTCTCGGCGATCTGCGCGGCAATGCGGCCCGCCTCGCCGCGCAGCTGTGCCTCGACGCGCCTCAGGTCGTTGATCCGGCCGGTGCTGACTAGCTTCTCGCCCAGCAAGTGCTGCTGGTCGGCAATTTCCGCGGCAACCAGCGCCTGCTGCGCCTCGTCGGCCAGGAGTTCCGCCGCGAGGCCCTCGGTCTTGCGCTCGAGCTGCGCGATCTGCTCGGCGATCCGTTCGCGCTGGCCGCGCATTGAGGCCGCGTGCGCGTCGAACAGGTCCCGCTGCAGCGTCAGCAGGCGATCGAACTCTACTCCCGCGACGCCCTCAGGCAGTGGGCCAGGCACGCCCATGCGGGGTAGGGCGGCGGCTTCTGCGGCGAGGCGCAGTTCGCGCGCGTGGGCATCGCGCTGCTGGGCCAGCAGCAGGTCGAAGCTCGCCTGGACCGAGGTTCCGTCGAGGCGGACGAGCGCGTCGCCGGCCGCCACCACGTCCTCGTCGCGCACGAGGATCGCGGCGACCACGCCACCCTCGGGATGCTGCACCCGTTTCGGGCCGCCGTCCACGGCGACCGAGCCGCTGGCGACGACGGCGCCGGCGATCTGGGTGCCCATGCTCCACAAGGCGAGGCCCCCGGCGGCGGCGGCGACGCTCAGCAGGCCGGCTAGCGCGTGCGTGCGGATGCTGCGCTGGTGGCGTGACCGTTGCTCAGGCATCTGCCGTCTCCCGCGCCGTGGATGATCTGTGGGTGGCCACTGCCTTGAGCACCTCGAGCTTGGGGCCGAAGGCCGCCTGCCGCCCGCCGTTGAGCAGCAGCAGCTGGTCGACCGCGGCGATGGCACTGTGTCGGTGCGCGATGACCACGACGATGGCGCCGCGGGCCCGCGCGCCGATCAGCGCCGCGGTCAGGGCGGCATCGCCCTCGCTGTCGAGATTGGCGTTGGGCTCGTCCAGCACGATCAGGAAGGGGTCGCCGAACAGCGCCCGGGCGAGGCCGATGCGTTGTCGCTGCCCGGCCGACAGCGCCACTCCGCCTTCGCCGACCTGGGTCTGGTAGCCGTCGGGCAGGGTGGCGATCAGGTCGTGAATGCCGGCCGCCTTCGCCGCCGAGATCACCTGGGTCGCATCGGCGCCGGGCCGGAAGCGGGCGATGTTCTCGGCAACCGTGCCGGCGAACAGCCCGACTTCCTGCGGCAGGTAGCCGATCGCGGCTCCGATGGTGCGGCGGTCGTAGTGCCGCAGGTCCTGGCCGTCCAGCCGCACCTCGCCGGCATGCGGCCAGACCCCGACCAGGGCCCGCGCCAGGCTGGATTTGCCCGAGCCCGAAAGGCCGACAATGCCCAGCCCGTCGCCGGCGCGCAGCGCAAACCGCACGTTCTTGACGAGTGGCCGCCCGCTTTGCGGGGCCAGCACCGTCAGTCCCTCGACCGCCAGCCGCTGCAGCGGCGGCGGCAACTGGAGCCGTGGCGCCCCGTCGGGGTCGGCCAGGTACTCCCGCAGTCTCGGCCAGGCCTGGCGCGCGCCGACGAAGGCCCGCCACTGCCCGATCGCCTGCTCGACGGGGGTCACGGCGCGCGAGGAAAGGATCGAGGCGCCGATGATCAGGCCGGCCGAGGACTGCCCGATCAGCACCAGCCAGGCGCCCGTCGCCAGCACCGCCGACTGCAGCAGGTAGCGGAACGAGCGGGTCAGCGCGGTGTGGAGTGCGGCGCGATCCGCGCCGCGGGTCGCGGCGTCGGCCACGGCGGCGCAGGCGGCGCCCCAGCGGTGCTGCAGCTGCGATTCCATCGCCATGGCGCGTACCACCTCGCCGCCGGCACGGATGTCCTCGGCGAGGCGCTGCCGTCCCGCCTGCGCCTGGGCGGTAAGCCGGGTCGGGCCGCGGGTGGTGAACTCGTTGAGCACCAGCAGCAGCACGAGGATCGCCGCGCCGATGGCGGTCACCAACCCGAGCATCGGGTGCAGCAGGGTGATGAGGCCGAGATAGAGCGGCACCCAGGGCAGGTCGAACAGGGCGGCCGGGCCAGGGCCGGACAGGAAGCTCCGGACGGAGTCGAGGTCGCGCACGGGATCGGTCCGACCCCGTCCGGAGCTGCGGGCGATCGCGCCGAGAAGCCAGGGAGAGAGCGTCTCTTCGACGAACGCACCGACGCGGTTGGCGATGCGGGCCCGCACCCACTCGACCATGGCGTAGAACCCGTAGAGCCCGGCGACCAGCGCGGTAAGGGCGACGAGCGTCGGAATCGAGCGGCTGGGCAGCACGCGGTCGTAGACCTGCAGCATGAACAGCGGGCCGGCGAGCAGCAGCAGGTTGGAGGCGGCGCTGAGCACGCCGAAGGCCAGTGCGGCGATCGTCGTGGTGCCGGCCAGCTGCGGCGTCGACCGGTCGACGGCGGGGGCAGGGTCGGGGCGCTTGAGCATGATCAGCAGGCCACCGGCGCCGGCTCGCGATGCGACAGGCCGGCGACGACGCGGACCAGGTCCGCCTGCCGCCGGCAGCGCATCTTGCCGAGCAGGACCTTGCACTGCTGGCGCACCGTCTCTAGCCGGACCCCCCGCATGGTCGCGATCTCGCGCAGCGACAGGCCGGCCGCGAGGTGCCCGAGCACGCTGGATTCGGCGACGGTGAGGTGGAACGCCTCGGCGATGGCGCCCATCAGAGCCGGCTGGGGCTCGACCAGGGCGCCGGTGATGTCGATGATGGCAACGTCCGAAATGTGCGGCGAGAGCGGCAGCGCGATACGCAGCACGAAGGTCGTGCCGGAATCCTCGTCGTTGACCACCAGCGTGCCGGTCCGCGTGCTGCCCTCGCGCAACGCGCCGATCAGCACTTGCAGCCGCCGCATGGCGTGGTCCGGGCCGATGAGCAGGCGCCCGCCGCTGAGGCGGGCCGGCCGGCCATGCTGCAGCAGGTCGTGGGCGTAGGCATTGGCATAGAGCAGGCCGAGGCCGTTGATCTCGACCGCCAGGCTCGCGCCGCGCCAGTCGGGGCAGAACGAGGCGAGGAGCTGGTGCAGGTCGCCGGGGCCGCCCGGTCCGCCCAGCCTTCCGGCTCCGCCCGTTGCCGTCCCACTCTCGGATGCCCGCCGCATCGCAACCTCCGCTCGATTGAACGGAGGGAGCTTCGCCCCGTCGCGCGAGGCCGGCGTGAGCACGGCGTCAGTTCGAAGTGAACGAGTGCCACTTCTCCCCCGGCCGCCCGTCGGGACGGCCGGGGGAGAGGGCAGTCTAGAGGCCGAACAGGCCCGTGCCGGCGTCGAGGTGCCAGGTCTGTCCGGCGAAGACGACCTCGATCGTATTGGGGTCGGCGACGTCGTGCAGGGTGAACGCCGCGGACCAGTCGGTATTGACCGCCGAGCCGTTCAGCACGGCGTTCTCGTTGATCTCGACGATCACGTCGGAGCCGCTGAACACGGCCCTGAGCAACTGGGCTGTGTCGCCGCCGACGAGGCCGTAGGCGTCGTCGAGCAGGCCGGCGAGATCGAGGACATCGCCCTCGCCGCCGGACCCGCTGTAGTCGAAGATGCTGTCGGAGTGATTGGCCACCACCCCGCCGGCGCCGCCGAAATCGGCGACGTTGAAGTCGAACGCATCCGCCCCGGCGCCGCCGAACAGCATGTCGTGGCCGAGCCCTGCGATCAGCCGGTCGTTGCCGCCGCCGCCGATCAGGGTGTCGTCGCCCGCCCCACCGAACAGGTGGTTGGCGGACTGGTTGCCGATCAGCGTGTTGTCGAGCGCATTGCCGGTACCCGAGATCGCCGCCGTACCGGTGAGGACGAGGGATTCCACGCCCCCCAGCACATGCACGCCGTCGGCGAGCAGGCTGAACGACACCGAGGACCGGACGGTGTCCGTGCCGGAGCCGCCGGTCGCCTCGTCGACGCGGTCGGCGGCATCATCGACGACATAGGTGTCGTTGCCGGCGCCCCCGATGAGGATGTCGGCTCCCATGCCGCCGTCGAGCGTGTCGTTGCCGCCGCCGCCGCCGAGCGTGTTGCCGGCTCCGTTGCCGACCAGCACGTTGGCCAGCGTGTTGCCGGTGCCGTCGATCGCGGCATTGCCGACGAGCGTCAGGTTCTCGACATTGGCACCGAGGACGAAGGCCCCCGCCGCGCCGGCGAACTGCACGGTGTCGGTGCCGGCATTGGCCGCCTCGGTGACGATATCGGAGACGCTGTCGACGACGTAGGTGTCGTTGCCGAGCCCGCCGATCAGGGTATCCACCCCGGCGCCGCCGTCGAGGATGTTGCTCCCCGAATTGCCGGTGATGACGTTGTTGGCGGCGTTGCCGGTACCATTGAGATTGGCGGTTCCGGTCAGCGTCAGCCGTTCGACCTCGCCCAGCACGTGCGCTGCGTCGGCGAGGCTGAAGGAGATCGAGGCCTGCACCGTGTCGGTGCCGGCGCCGCCATTGCCCAGTTCGTCGACCACGTCCGCGGCGTTGTCCACGATATAGGTGTCGTTGCCGGCGCCGCCGATCATCAGGTCGGTCCCTGCACCGCCGTTGAGGACATTGTTGCCGCTATTGCCGGTCAGGGTGTTGGCCCCGGCATTGCCGGTGGCGTTGAGCGCGGCGGTTCCGGTCAGCGTCAGGTTCTCGACATGGTCGCCGAGCGTGAAGCTCACCGAGGACTGCACCAAGTCGGTCCCCTCGTCGGCCGCTTCCACCGCCGTGTCGCCGATGTTGTCGACGACGTAGAAGTCGTCGCCGGTGCCGCCCGCCATGCTGTCCGCGCCAGCGCCGCCGATCAGCGTGTCGTTGCCGCCGGCGCCGCTGATCGTGTTGGCAGCGGCGTTGCCGGTGATGACGTTGGCGAGGTCGTTGCCGATACCGCCGTTGGCGCCGCTGCCGGTCAGCGTCAGGTTCTCGACATTGGCCGCGAGGGCATGGCTGACAGAGGCCTGCACCAGGTCGATGCCCGCGTCGGCCGCCTCGAGGATGGTGTCGCCGACGCTGTCGACGACATAGACGTCGTCGCCGAGCCCGCCCGCCAGCGTATCGTCTCCGAGCCCGCCCGACAGGATGTTGGCGAGGTCGTTGCCGGTGATGGCGTTGTTCAGCGCGTTGCCGGTGCCGGTGAGCGCCGCCCCGACGAGGATCAGGTTCTCGAGATTGGCGCCCAGCGTCAGGTTGACCGACGAGATCACCGTGTCGATGCCCGCGTCGACCGCCTCGGTGAGGGTGTCGCCGCCATCGGTGACATAGGTATCGTCCCCCAGCCCGCCGATGAGCGTGTCGGTCCCGGCATCGCCATCGAGTATGTTGTTTCCGGAATTGCCGGTGATGACGTTGTTGAGGCTGTTGCCCCGGCCATCGATGCTGGCGCTGCCGGTCAGGGTCAGGCGTTCGACGTCGCCGAGCACCGCGGCGCTGCCCAGGTCGAAGGAGATCGACGCCTGTACCGTGTCCGTGCCGGTGCCACCCGCCGCCTCCTCGTCGACCACGTCGCCGGCATTGTCGACGACATAGGTGTCGTTGCCGACGCCGCCGATCATCGTGTCGGCGCCCAGCCCGCCATTGAGGGTATTGGCGCCGGTGTTGCCGGTGAGCACGTTGTCGAGGTCGTTGCCGGTGCCGCCGATGGATCCGCTGCCGCCGAGGATCAGGTCCTCGACCTCGGCACCGAGCGTGTAGCTGACGCTGGCGATGGCGACGTCATGCCCGCCGTCGGCGAGTTCGACGATCGTGTCGCCGGCATTGTCGACGACGTAGGTGTCGTTGCCTTCGCCCCCGATCATCGTGTCGGCACCGGTGCCGCCGCTCAGCTGGTTGTCCGACGCGTTGCCGGTGATGGTGTTGGCCAGCGTATTGCCCGTGCCGCCGCCGGCATCGGCGCCGAGCACGAGGTTCTCGACGTTGTTGCTCAGCGTGTAGCTGCCGCTGCCGGTGAACTGCACCGTGTCGATGCCGGCATTGGCCGCCTCGGTGACCACGTCGGCGCTGTCGTCGACGATGTAGGTATCGTTGCCCAGCCCGCCGATCAGCGTATCGGTGCCGCCGCCGCCATCGAGCGTGTTGCCGCCGGCATTGCCGGTGATGGTGTTGTTGGCCGCATTGCCGGTGCCGTCGATGCTGGCGCTGCCGGTCAGCGTCAGGTTCTCGATATTGTCGCCGATGGCGTAGGTGATCGCGGCCTGCACCGTGTCGGTGCCTTCGTTGGCGGCTTCGATGGCCTCGTCGCCGGCATTGTCGACGACATAGATGTCGTTGCCGAGCCCGCCGGCCATCTGGTCGGCGCCGAGCCCGCCATTGAGCGTGTTGTTGCCGCCATTGCCCGTCAGGATGTTGTCGAGGCCGTTGCCCGTGCCGCTAATGTTGCCGGCGCCGGTGAGCGTCAGGTTCTCCACCTCCGCCGCCAGCGTCAGGCTGACCGAGGCGAGCACGGTGTCGATGCCCTCGCCAGGGTTCTCGATCACCACGTCGCCGGCTGCGTCGACCACATAGGTGTCGTTGCCGGTGCCGCCGCGCATGGTGTCGCTGCCGGCGCCGCCACTGATCGTGTCGTCGCCGGCGAGGCCCCACAGGGTGTCGTTGCCGCCATTGCCGTTGATGGTGTCGGCCTCGTCGGTCGGCAGCGGCTGTCCGGCCGGGCTGTGCGTGGCATCGATCAGGTCGGCCGCATTGGTGCCGTTGATGGTCACGCCGCCCACGTCGGTCACCGTGACGCTGATCGTCTGCGTGTCGGTGAGGGCGCCGTCGCTGGCGCTGACGACGACTTCATAGACATTGTTGCCATCCGCGTCGGCCGGCATCTCGTAGTCGGGAGCGGCAATGAAGCTCAGCACCCCGGTCCCGGCATCGATCGCAAACAGCGCGGCATCCGCCCCGCCGCCGATCGCGTAGGTGAACATGCCGCCGCCGCCATCCGGGTCGGCCGCTGCCACGGTCGTGACGAGCGTGCCGTTCTCCGCCCGCGACAGCGCCGCCGTGTCGCCGCCGCCGTCCGAAGTGATGCTCGGCTGGTCATCGACCGGATGGACGATGACGGTGAAGCTCGCGCTGGTGCTCGCCGTGTCGGTGGCGCCGCCGGACGACAGCATGGCGCTGTCGGTTGAGACGGCGGTCACGGTCAGCTCGAAATTGCCGTTGAAATTGGCCGGCGGCGTCGCGAGGAGCGGCGTGCTGGCGAGGGCGGCGATGTCGGCGGGATCGTCGATCACCCAGTCGCCGCTACCGACGTCGAGGGCGCCGAGCGAGAAGCTGGTGCCGGCCGGGAATCCGGAGAGACGCAATACCAGGCTCTCCGAACCATCGGTATCGGCCGCGGCAGCGGTGATCAGGGGCAGGGCGATGGCCGTGTCCTCGTCGCCGGCGCCGGGGCCGCTGCCCGCCGTGGATGCGGCAAAGATGCGGGCGACGAGCCCGCCATCGTCCTTGCTGCCGTCCATCCAGGTGACGAGCAGGCGGCCATCGGCCAGTTGCACGATGCCATGGTCGATCTCGCCCATGTCGTAGCCGATCTGCTGGTTACCCAGGGTCTGGCCGGGGATCAGCTGCTGGGGGCCGATCGGCGCGCCGCCGGCGTCGTAGTGGCGGCCATAGACGCCGAGCCCCGAGCCGTCCTCGCCGAGCGAGGTCCAGGCGATGACGAAGCTGCCGTCGGCGAGGGCCGTCACCTGCGCGCCGTGCTGGCTCGACAGGTCCATCGAGGTCGCGACCTCGAGGGTCGGGCCGGCATTGCCGCTGGCGTCGACCACGCGGGCCCAGACGTCGTAGTTCGAGGCCCCGCCGGTATAGTGGGCCCAGGTGGTGACGAAGCCGCCGCCGGCGAGCCCTGCCGTCGAGGGGAAGATATTGAGGCCGATCCCGCCGGAGAGGCTGACGGGAGCCCCGCGCGGGGTGCCATCGGTCTCGAACACGCTGGCGGCCACGTCGCCTTCCCCATAGGCGACGACGATGGCGCCGTCGGCCAGCGTGGCGATCGAGGGCGCTTCCTGGTTGGCGACATGCACCGTCGTCACCAGGTCGCCGGCCGCGTCAAAAGTGCTGAGCCAGACGCCGTTGTCGGTCGGGAAGCCGCCGGCACTCAGTTCCTGGAACCACGCCACCGCAAAGCCGCCGTCGGCGAGCCCGACGACGCTCGGATTGGTCTCATAAAAGGCGGCGGAGTTGGCCACGGCGAACTCGCTGCCTACCGGGACCCCGGCCGCATCGTACCGCTGGCCGTAGACGCCGTAGCCGCCATCGTCCTCGGGGTGTCCGAGGGCGTACCAGGCCACGACGAATCCGCCATCGGCGAGGCCGGCAATGGCGGGGTAGGGCGGGTTCGCCCCGCCCTCCTCGAGCAGGATGTCATTGCTCCGCGGCGTGCCGGCGGCATCGAAGACGCGGACCGAGGAGACCCAGTTGTTGGCCTCGGCCGCGTGCATCCAGGCGATGGCATAGCCGCCATCGG
>NZ_JAYRYM010000102.1:0-12951 GCF_041917035.1 Devosia sp.
GCTGCGCGATTTCTTCGCCAACGAGCGCAATGTCGCGGCGTTCGACAGGCTGCTGGGGCAGGTGAGGCCGAACGACTATGTGCTGACCGTCTCGGCCGACAGCGAGGTGGCCGGCAAGACCGTGGTCTTCACCGGCACGCTCGAAAAGCTCACGCGCGGCGAAGCCAAGGCCATGGCCGAGCGGCTGGGCGCCAAGGTGGCCGGTTCGGTCTCGAAGAACACCGATATCGTCGTCGCCGGGCCGGGCGCGGGCAGCAAGCTCAAGCAGGCCCAGGACCTCGGCATCCTTGTGCTCGACGAAGATCAGTGGCTTGCTCTGGCGTCGCGGTAGCCGGGGGGCGAACCGGGAGAGCGTCCGATGCTGAAGCTGTTCGCCAGCGCCTGTCTTGTCCTCTCGCTCGCCATGCCGGTCACGGCGGGGGAGGCGGGAGACATCACGCGCGAGGCCCTTTATGCCGGTGGCCTGGAAAAAGGTCTCGCCGACCTGGCGCCGTTCCGGGAACGGCTCGTCCAGGAGGGAGCGTTCGGGATCGGCTTCATCCGCTTCGTCAGCGCCGTCGAGCATCTGGCGAAGGCCTTCTATCGCCACGGCTTTGCCGCGCCCGACGGGGGGCCGGTGGCCGGACCGCAGCTCGAGCTGCCAGTTCCGGCCAATTCGGCGCCGCAGCCGCTCGACTACCCGGGATACCGGGCCATCCTGTCGCGGTTCGTCGCCGACATGGACGCGGCCCGCGCGTCGCTGCTCGAGGCAGGCGAGACGGGCGACTACGTCGTTCCGGTGGACCTCGCCCGGATCCGCATCGACCTCGATGCCGACGGCAGTGCGTCCGAGGCGGAGAGCATCGGCAACGTGCTGGCGGCGGCATTCGGGATGCGGCCCGACGCCTCGACGGGCCCCGCCGAGGCGCCCGACCTGACGATCGGCTTCGACCGGGCCGATGCCATCTGGCTTGCCGGCTACACCCAGGTCCTCGCGGCGCAGGCGGACTTCCTCCTCGCCCACGATTTCGAGAGCTTCACCGCCGCCGCCTTCCATCGACTCTTCCCGAGCGCCGGGTTTCCGATGCAGCCTTTCATGGAGGGCAACTCGGTGATGCTGCTCGACCCTGAGTCCGACAAGGCCATCGCCGACCTGATCGCAGCCGTCCACACCATCAACTGGCCGGTGACCGAGCCGATGCGCCTCAAGCGCGTGCTGGAGCGCCTCAAGTCGGTCACGGCGCTGTCGCGGCGCAACTGGGATGCGATTCTGGCCGAGACCGACGACAATCGCGAGTTGGTCCCCAGTCCGCGGCAGACCTCGATCGTCCCCGATGCCGGCGTCACCGACGAGACGGTTGCCGCATGGCGGGCCACCCTCGATGCGGCCGACGCCATCCTCGACGGTCGGCTGCTCGTGCCGCACTGGCGGTTCCGGCAGGGGTTCGACCTCCGCGCCTATTTCGAGAACGCCACCCGCACGGACCTGGTCATGCTGCTGACCGGGCTGGACGCCTTGCCCTTCCTCAGGGATGGGCCGGTGGCCAGCGCCGACTCGTTCGCCGAGGCCAACCGGGTCTTCGGCGACCAGCTGTTCGGCTATGCCTTCTGGTTCAACTGAGGTTCTTCCATGCGCCTGCTGCTCGTTGCCCTGTCGTTTCTCGCTTCGTCGCTGCCGGCGCTCGCCGAGACCTACTCCACCCCCAGGGCGGTCATCGAGGCGCTCTATGCCGGTTACCTGTCGCCCAATGACTTCCCGCCCAGCCAGCGCGACCTGCAGAGCGATCGGCTGAACGCGCTGTTCGACAAGGACGCCGAGGAAGCGGGAGAGGACATGGGGCGGCTCGGCTTCGACGTCTATGTCAACGCCCAGGACTACGAGATCGGCAAGCTGGTCATCGACGAGCCCTATCTGCTGGGCGGCAAGGCAGCGGTGCACGTCACCTTCGAGAACTTCGGCACGCCGCAGAATCTCGGCTTCCTGCTGGTCAACGAGAACGGCGGCTGGAAGATCGACAATGTGTGGGGCAAGATCGAGGACTACACCTACGATCTGCTCGACATCCTGCAATCGCCGCTGCCCTGATCGGGGCGCGGCAGCGCCGCCTTTGCGCCGCAAGGTCCTGCTAGCGAGCCGCCATTGCCGGAGCGGAAATCATGCGACAGTTCACTGCAGCCATCGTCATTGCGTTCATGTCGGCCGGTGGGGCCCAGGCCTTCGAGGATCCGAGGGCACTGCTCGATGCCATCTACCAGCCCTATGCCAGCGGGGCGCGGCACGATGGGCTCGAGCAGTTCTACTCGACCCGGCTCAAGGCCCTGTACGCGGCAAACCTGCAGCGCCAGAGCGCCGACCCGGCCGGCGTTCCGGTCGATCCCAATGCCCCCGACCTTCTGAGCTTTGATCCCTTCATCGAAGGGCAGAACTCGCTGCTCCTCGATCTCGCCATCGGCCAGCCCGTGGTGCAGGGCGAACGGGCGCTGGCCACGGTGACCTTCCACAATTTCGATCACACCAGCCTGCTCGGCGTCGCGCTGGTGCGCGAGGCCGATGGCTGGAAGGTCGACGACATTGCCTCGATGGGCAGCGACGAGAACTGGCTGCTCAGCTGGCTGCTGCAATACGATCCGTTCGGGCTGAACTGATCGGCTCAGCCCTTGGGGATATCCGGGCAGACAAAGGGAACCGCGGCCGGCTGGTAGCGCTCCTCGACGGTGCCGCCGACCAGTTGCAGGCTCAGCACCAGTTCGGCGTCGGTCAGCGAGACGATCTCGGCGTCGATATCGATGCCGTCCTCGTTCCAGCTGACCGTGGTCTCGGAGACGATTCGCCAGGGACTGAGGCGGTGCGTCTCCCAGCAGGAATCTTCGATCAGCGTCCCGTCGGACAGGAAGACCTTCATCACCCCGGGCAGTCCGCCGTCGTCGATCCTGCTCCACACGCGGTCAGTGAGGCCGGGCAGGGCGGCCTCGATGCTGCCGTCGGTCCCCGCGGCGGCCTCGGCGGCGAGCGCCGGCAGGCAGGCCGGCGAGCCGACGCCCCACATCGCCAGCAGGGCGAGAACGGCGGTCTTGGTGGTCATGGTCTCGGCCCTCCGGTGGTCCGACCGAGATGGTAGCTCGGTCGACCCGGCGCAAGGGCCTCGGGACGAGGGACGGCCACTCAACCCGGTTGCCGGATGCCCATGGCCCGATCCTTGTCCCGGATGCGGGCCCGGGCCTGCTTGGGCCAGAGCTCGTAGTCAGCGCCGTCCAGCACGTGGTGGGCATGGATCGGCCAGTTGGGATCCTCGAGCGCACCGCGAGCCAGAGCGATGAGGTCGGCGTCGCCGCGGGTGAGGATGGCCTCCGCCGCCGCCGGGTCGTCGATGAGCCCCACGGCAATGGTGGGCAGCCCGCCGCTGCGCACGGCCCTGGCCAGCGGAACCTGATAGTGCGGCCCGGGCTTCAGCCCGTAGCCGTCGAAACCGCCCGACGAGCAGTGCATGGCGTCGACGCCGCGCGCCTTCAGTTCGCCGGCCAGCGCGATCGAGTCCGCGATGGTCCAGCCGCCGTCGCTGCCGTCCACTGCCGAGATGCGCACGAACAGGGGCTTGTCCTCCGGCCAGGCGGCCCGCACCGCCTCGGCCACCTCGAGCACCAGGCGCATGCGGTTCTCGAGACTGCCGCCATAGCGGTCGGTGCGCCGGTTGGCGATGGGGGACAGGAACTGGTTGAGCAGGTAGCCATGCGCCGCGTGGATTTCGACGACTTCGAACCCGGCCCTTTCCGCCCGCCGCGCGGCGTCGGCGAAGGCCGTGGTCACCGCGGCGATGCCGGCCTCGTCGAGGGCATCGGGGGCCGTGAACCCGAGCTTGTCGGCGTGAATGAGGGCGCTGGGGGCCACCGGGGTCCACGCCTCGAAGGCGAGCTCGGCCTTTTCGGCCGCGGTCTCGTCGAAGCCGTTCCGCCATGGAATCGGGGTCGAAGCCTTGCGTCCGGCATGCGCCAGCTGGATGCCGGCGGCGGCGCCCTCCCGGTGCAGGAAATCGACGATGCGACTCAGCGGCCGGATCTGTTCGTCGTCCCACAGGCCGAGGTCGCCGTAGGAGATCCGCCCCTCCGGCGTGACGCCGGTCGCTTCGAAGATGACGAGGCCGAAGCCGCCGAGCGCGAAGCGGCCCAGGTGCACGAGGTGCCAGTCGTTGGCGACGCCGTGCTGCGCCGAGTACTGGCACATGGGGGCGACGACGGTGCGGTTGCGCAGCGTCAGGCCGCGCAGGGTGTAGGGAGAAAAGAGCTGTGACATGGGGTTCTGCTGCCGAGGACGGCCCCATCCTCGCATCCGAGGGCTTCATCGGCAAGTGCCGATGAAGAGCTTCGGTCACCAGGCTGTGTAGTCCGGAACGCTCCCCGACCGAGGGCGTTGGGTCTATGGTCGCCGCGCCATCGGGGAGAAGAGTGAATGCGCTGGATCGAAGTCGTCGCCGTCGCCGCTGCCGTGGCCGCGCTCGTGCCGGCGGCTCAGGCGCAGCAGACGCCGCTGACCGGCAGCGCGGCGTTCGGCGACTACCGTGAGGATGCGCCGGGGGTGCGTCGATTGATCCGGGCGAGCGACAGTCCGGCGCCCGATCCCGGTGGCTCGTCGTCCAATGCCCCCGGCGGCGTCTTGCGCCCCGAGGGCCTGCTGCCGAACGTTCCCGAGGGTTTCGAGGTCGCGCTCATTGCCGACGGCATCGACAATCCGCGGGCGCTGCGCTTTGCCCCCAATGGCGACCTGTTCATCGCCAACTCCGCGGCGCGGGAAGTCCTCGTGCTCAGGGGCGGGTATGGCGAGCCGGTGAGGTTCGCCGGCGACCTCGAGGCCCCGTACGGCATCGCCTTCTATCCGCCTGCCGCGCCCGAGTGGGTGTATGTCGCCGAGAGCAACGGCCTCGTCAGGTTTCCCTATGATGGTGGCCCCGCCGCGGCCGGGGTGGCCGAACAGCTCTTCGACGACATCCCGGACAATGGCCACTGGACCCGCGACATCGTGTTCTCGAAGGATGGCGCCACCCTGTTCTACGCGGTGGGCTCGCAGTCCAACGTCGCCCAGCGCATCGGTGCGGAGCCACCCGGAGGCCTCGCGGCGTGGGCGGATACCGCTCCCCTCGGCGGCGCCTGGGGAGAGGAAGCCGGCCGGGCCGCCGTGCTCGCCATGGCGCCCGATGGCAGTGGCCGGAGGGTCTGGGCGACCGGGCTGCGCAATTGCGCCGGCATGGCGCTCGATCCGGCCAGCGGCCTGCCCTGGTGCGTCGTCAATGAACGCGATGCGCTGGGCGACGACCTGCCGTTCGACTACGCCACGTCGGTCACCGACGGGGCCTTCTACGGCTGGCCATGGTACTATATCGGGGCCAACCCCGATCCGCGCTGGCGGCAGGCGCCCCGCCCGGATCTCGCCGACAGGGTCACGCTGCCCGACGTGCTGTTTCAGGCGCACTCGGCGCCGCTCGGCATTGTCTTCGCGCAGACCGACGCCTTTGGCCCCGGCTACAGCGGCGACGCGTTCGTCGCGCTGCACGGCTCGTGGAACCGCGGCAGTCGCACCGGCTACAAGGTCGTGCGGCTCGCGTTCGAGGACGGTCGGCCGACCGGCGTCTACGAGGACTTCGTCACCGGCTTCGTGCTGGAGAACGGCGACGTCTGGGGCCGCCCCGTCGGGGTCGCCATCGCCCCGGACGGCGCGCTCTACGTCAGCGACGATGGCAGCGGTTCGATCTGGAGGGTGAGCAGGCGCCGGCCGTGAGGCGCCTCATCCGTTGATGGTGTAGCGGGTGATGCCGCCGGCCGCGACATCCATGCGCTGCTTGGCATCGCCGACGCCCAGGGTGCCCGCGTCGACATCCCAGCACCCGGCCGAGACGGTGAAGGCGAAGCTGCTGCCGGGCGGAATGACGGTGCCCTCGGGCAGGCGGTTGAGGCCATAGGTACTGGCATCGCAGTTGGAGATCAGCACGGCATGCAGGTCGTCGGAGGTGGCATTGACCACCTCGATGGTGCCCGTCGCCGTGCCCGGCGTCACGAGGTCGCCACCGGTGATCCAGTCGGCGCCGTTGCAGGCGGCGAGCGGCAGAACAAAAAGCAGCGTGGCGAGGCCACGAGAACTCATATGCATCGGTACTTCCCCCAATCCTCGCCGATCGCCTCGGCGGTATCCCCATCTGTGCATCGTTAGCCGAGGCCCGATCCGGCCTCAATGGTCAGACGAACCCGGTGCGATACTCCTTGGGTCGAGGTCTCCGGCCATTCCTCGGCCGGGTGATCCGAATCCCCCCCCGAGGGGGAAAGGCCCGTTCGGCAACGTGCCCTAGTAGGTCGCGCGCCCGCCCGACAGGTCGAACACGGCACCGGTGGTGAAGGAGTTTTCCTCCGTCGCGAGCCAGCAGATCATGGCTGCGGCCTCGCTCAGTTCCAGCATGCGGCCGCGCGGGATCTTGGCGAGGATCATCTTGAGGAAGTCCGGAGCCTGGCTCATCGCCATCGTGGTCTTGGCGACCGCGGGGGTCACGGCGTTGACCGCGATATTGTAGGTCGCCAGTTCCTTGCCCATCGACTTGGTGAGGGCGAGGACACCCGCCTTGGTCGACGAGTAGGCCGGAGCGCCCGGGTTGCCTTCCTTGCCGGCGACCGAACTGAGGTTGACGATGCGCCCGTAATTCTGCGCGATCATGTGCGGAATGACGGTGCGCGACACGAAGAAGGTGCCGACGAGCCCAATGTGCACGACGTCCATGAAGGCCTGTGGCGGGTATTCCCAAGTATTGGCGTTCGGGCCGACGATGGCGGCGTTGTTGACGAGGATGTCGATCCGGCCGAACTGCGCCACGACCCTCGCCGTAGCGGCTTCGACCGAGGCCAGGTCGCCGATATCGACGTTGAGCACCTGCAGCTGCGTCGCCGGAAACCGCGCCGCAAGCGCGTCGACGAGCTTCTGGTCCCGGTCCCAGACCGATACCTTGCCGCCGCTCGCCAGCATGCGCTCGGCAACCGTGAGGCCGATACCCTGGCCGCCGCCGGTGACGATGGCCACCCGGCCGTTGAAATCGTAGCTGTTCATGTGGGGTTCCTCTGCCGGGTCGGCAGGCGCATTCGAAATGGGGGGAGGGCGCCGATGGCTCGGCGCCCTCGAGGTCGATCAGAAGTTGAAGTTGTCGATGTTGTTGATGTCGAACGTGGTCAGTTCGGCCTGGGTGTTCATCGCGTTCTTTTCTTCGATCTTGATGGTGCCCAGGTTCTCCACTTCGAAGGTGTTGCCGACTTCGTTCTTGATCGAGCCGTCGAGCACGCCGAGGGCGAAGTGCACGGCGAGCCAGCCTTCATTGTACGGCGACCACAGCTGGAAGGCCTTCACGGTGCCGTCCTTGATGAAGTCGCGCATCTCGCTGGGCAGGCCGAGACCGGTCACGGCGACCTTGTCGGCGATGCCGCGGCTCTGCACGACCTGGGCGGCAGCGGCGATACCCACGGTGGTCGGGGCAATGACGGCCTTCAGGTTCGGGTAGTTGGCGAGCAGCGCTTCCATTTCGGTGGTCGACTTCTCGGGCTGGTCGTCGCCGTAGACGGTGGCGACGAGAGTCATCTTGGCGTATTTCGGGTCGTTCTTGAGCGTCTCGTTCATCGCCGCGATCCAGGTGTTCTGGTCCGGGGCCTCGGTGGTGGCCGACAGGATGGCGATCTCGCCCTCGTAGCCGATCAGCGAGCCGGTCAGCTCGATCTGGTTCGGGCCGGTCTTGGTGAAGTCGACCGGCAGGATGGTGGCGTCGCGGTGGCTCTCGTTGCCGACCAGGTCGCCGTTCACGGTGAGCACGAGGATGCCCTTGGCCTTGGCGGCGTCGAGCACCTGGTTGAGCGCATCGGGGCTGTTGGGCGCGATGCCGATGACGTTCACGCCGCGTTGGATCTGCGCTTCGATGAACGGGATCTGCGAAGTGGCTTCCGCCGTCGCCGGGGCGACGAACTCGAATTCGCAGCCGAGCTTCTCACAGGCGTCTTCGAAGCCGCCGGTGATCGAGTCGAAATACGGGTTACCGGTGTTCTTGCCGATGTAGACGATCTTGATCGGATCGGCGGCAAGTGCGCCGGTGACCATGGCAAAGCCCGCGGCCAGGCCGATGAGCAGGGATTTCTTCAACACGTTTTTCCTCCTGGTGTGGATGCCGGTGGGGCCGGCTTGGCGCCCGCTACCTCTGGGTGCGGGAATAGATGAAGTTGGTTGCGACGATCGAGACGATGAGCAGCACGCCGAGCACGACGAGCTGGACGGCGGGAAGCACGTTGGCGACGATCATGCCGGTCGACACGATGACCAGCAGCCAGGCGGCGAGGAACGTGCCGAGGATCGTGCCGCGTCCGCCGAAGATGTAGGTGCCGCCCAGCATGGCCATCAGCACCATCTGCAGTTCGCCGCCGAGGCCGAGGTCGTAGCGGACCGAGCCGAGGCGCGAGGCGGTCAGGATCCCGGCCACCGCGGCGACAAGGCCGATGCCGAGGAACAGTCCGGTCTTGATGCGGGCGGTGCGGATGCCGGCATGCCGCGCCGCCACCTCGTTGGTGCCGATCTGGTAGATCTGGCGCCCGAAAATGGTCCCGCTCAGCACGAAGCCGAGGACGATGGCGAGCACGACGAAGGCCACGACCGGCAGCGGAATGCCGCCGATCATCACCTTGTCGATGCCGATGAACCACTCCGGCACGCGGATCGACTTGTCCCCGGCGATCACCTGGGCGAGGCCGCGATAGAGGGTCAGCGTGCCGATGGTGACGATGATCGAGGGCAGCTGCAGCGCGATCACGAAGAACGCGTTCAGCGCGCCCATCGCGAGGCCCGACAGCAGCCCGAGGCCCACCGCGACCGGCATCGGCACGCCCGCCTGCTGCAGCCAGGCGAACACACAGGCCGAAAGCGCCATGTTGGCGGCCGGCGACAGGTCGATCTCTCCGGCGATGATGACCATGGTCAGCAGCAGCGCGACGATGGCGAACTCGGCATACAGCGTGAAGCTCTTGAGGATGTAGCCGATGTCGAGGAAGAAGGGCGACAGCAGGCTGCCGGCGAACACACCGAGGATCAGCAGCACCAGCGTCATCGTTTCGGGGCGGATCAGCAGCACCTGCCAGGCCGGCCGGGGCGGGGCCGCATCCTGTGTCGTCGGCGCAGTCGGCATCTCGGAGGCGCTCATGGCCGCACCCTCCTCAGGCCGACGATCCCCTGCTGGCGGACGGTCCGGTCGATCAGCAGGGCGATCAGGATCACGGCTCCATAGATCGCTGCCTGCGAGGTCCCGGGGATACCGAGAAGCGGCAGCGCGGCCGCGACGCAGCCGAGCAGCAGCACCCCCAGCACCGTCCCCAAGACTGTGCCGACGCCGCCATTGATCGACACGCCGCCGATCACCACGGCGGCGATCACCTGGAACTCGAAGCCGTTGCCGGTATTGGACGGATTCACGAACCCCCAGCGGCTCGCGTACATGATGCCGGCGAGGCCGGCGAGGGCGCCGGAAATGGTGAACACGGTCAGCGTCACCTGGGTGACGTTGATGCCGCGCAGCGGTGCCGCCACCGGGTTCGAGCCGATGGCGTAGATCTGCCGACCCATCCGCGTGTGCATGAGGAACAGGTAGGCGAGGACGGCGATGCCGAAGGCGAGCACGACGATCCAGGGGATGTTGAACTTGCCCACGACCGGCAGGAACTCGGGGAAGGTGAAGGGCGAGGTCTGCGACAGGCCCTTGATTTCCGACGGTATCCACTGCCGGTCGATCTGCTTGGCATTGGAGATGATGAAGGTCAGCCCGCGATAGAGACTGAGCGTGCCGAGCGTCACGATGATCGCCGGCAGTCGGAACAGCTGGATGAGGACGCCGTTTCCGAAACCCAGCAGCGCTCCCACGACGACCGATACCGGAATGCCCGTCCACCAGGGGACGTCGAAGCCGAACCAGTCCACGTCGAAACGATAGAGCATGCCGCTCACCATCGCGGAGAAGCCGAGCGTCGAGCCGATCGACAGGTCGACGTGGCGGGCGACGATGACCATCATCTGGCCCATGGCCGCGATCATGATCAGCGGGGTCAGCAGCAGGATGATGCGCAACTGGTCGAGGCTGAGGAACTGCGGCTTGATCGCCCCGACCGCGAGGCAGAACAGCACGATCATCACCGCGATGCCGGCTTCGCGCCGGACGAAGAGGGCCCGGAGCATGTTCATGCCGCGGCCTCCCGGAACTGCGGCACGGCAGCGCTCATGATCTTTTCCTGGGTCGCGTCGGCGCGCGGAATGTCGGCCGTCAGGTGCCCCTCGGACATCACCAGGACGCGATCGCAGAGCGCCAGAAGTTCGGGCAGTTCCGACGAGATCAAGAGGATGGCGCGGCCGGCCGCGGCGAGTTCGCCGATCATGTCGTAGAACTCGGCCTTCACGCCGATGTCGATGCCGCGCGTCGGCTCGTCGAGGATGAGCACGCTCGGATCGGTCAGCAGCCAGCGGGCGAGGATCGCCTTCTGCTGGTTGCCGCCGGACAATTCGCCGATCGGCTGGCGCAGGGAGGCGAGGCGGATGCGCAGGCGCCGCACCGAGTCGTGCGCCATCGCCTTCTCTATGGCCCGCCGGATGACCCCCGAGGGGGCGATCTGCCGCGGCACGGCGGCCGTGATGTTCTGTTCGACCGACAGCGTGCGGAAGATTCCGGCGACGGCCCGGTCCTCGGGCACGAAGGCCAGGCCTTCACGGATCGCCTGGGACGGATCGGTGATGTTCACCACCTTGCCGTTGACCGAGACGATGCCGCTCGCGGCCGGGGCGACGCCGAACAGGGCGCGGGCGACATCGGTTCGCCCGGCGCCCACGAGGCCACCCAGCCCGACGATCTCGCCCTTCCTCACCTCGAAGCTGATGTTCTCGAAGTAGCCGGGCAGGGTCAGGGCCTCGACCTTGAGCGCCACGTCGCCGATATGGCTCTTGCCCTTGTGCATGTACTCCTTGAGGGGGCGCCCGATCATCAGCCGGATGATGTCCGCGTCCGTCAGGCCGCCGATATCCTCGGTGGCGATCTTGCTGCCGTCGCGGAAGATGGTGACGCGGTCGCACAGGGCGCGCACCTCCTCCAGCCGATGGCTGATGAAGATGATGGTGCGGCCTTCGTCGCGCAGGCGCCGGGCGATGCCGAACAGCGTCTCCACCTCCTTGGGGGTGAGCGGCGCGGTCGGCTCGTCCATGATGATCAGGCGGCTGTCGGAGGCCAGGGCGCGGGCGATCTCGACCATCTGCTGATCAGCGATCGAGAGGCCGCGCATCGGGCGGCTCACGTCGATCTTGACGCCGAGCAGGTCGATCAGCCGCCGGGCATCGCCGATGATGTCGGCCCACGGCACGCGCGACAGCGGCGAGCCGCTGCCGCGTCCGAGCACCAGGTTCTCGGCCACCGACAGGTCGGGAAACGAGATCGGCTCCTGGTGGATCAGCGTGATGCCGAGGCGCTGGGCGGCCAGCGGGCTCGTCACCTCGACGGCCTCGCCGTTGAGCTGCAGCATGCCGCGTGTGGGCCGGTGCACGCCGGCGACGATCTTGGCGAAGGTGGACTTGCCGGCGCCGTTCTCGCCGAGCAGGGCATGGATTTCGCCCGGCATGAGGTCGAGGTCGACGTCGCGCAGCACTTCGACGCCGGCGAAGGACTTCGAGATGCCGCGGGCCGACAGCAGCGGCCTGGCGTTGGTGGTCGCGCCGGTCATCCGCTCGCCCTACTTGCCGGCCGGAACCGGGGCGTCACCGACGATCAGGCCCTCGGACTTGAGATCGGACCAGAAGGCCGCCGGAATCGGGGCGCCGAGAGAGGCGATGTTGGCGGTCACTTCGCCGGGACGCGCGGCACCCGGGATCACCGAGGCGACGACCGGGTGGGCCAGCACGAACTGCAGCGCCGCGGCGGGCAGCGCCACCTTGTGGGCCGCGCACACGGCCTCGATGCCGCGCACCTTGGCCTGGATCTCGGGCGAGGCCTTGCCATAGGCATAATGCGCCGGTCCCTTCGAGCCGGTGACGAGGATGCCCGACGCGAAGGGGGCTCCGATGATCGCCGACATGCCGCGTCTGGCGAGGTTCGCCATGCCACGGTTGAGGCTCTCCTGGTCGAGCAGCGTGTAGGGCATCGCGACGAGGCAGAAGTCGATGTCGACCAGCGTCGAGGTGTTCTCGAGGGCGTCGTTGGTGTTGATGCCCATGCCGTAGGCGAGGATGTCGCCGGTCTTCTTGAGCTCTTCCAGCGCCTTGATGCCGCCCGAGACGAGCTGCTTCTCGTAGCCGGCCTGCTTGTCCTGGTGGAAGCCGGCGTCGAGGTCGTGAATGATCAGCGCGTCGACCGTATCGAGGGCGAGCCGCTGCAGCGCCTGCTCGTAGGAGCGCATCACTCCGTCGTAACTGTAGTCGAAATTGACCTCGAAGTTCAGCCCGCCGGTCCACGGCGACCGATCGAAGGTCTTGGGGTCCTTGGGGCGGTGCAGCGTGCGGCCGACCTTGGTGGTGATCTGGAACTCGGCGCGCGGCTTGGTCCTGAGGAAGCCGCCGAGGCGATGCTCGGACAGCCCGCGTCCGTACCACGGAGCGGTATCGTAGAAGCGCACGCCGGCGTCCCAGGCGGCGTTCAGCGTGGCCTGCGAGTCGGCCTCGTCGACCTTGCCGTAAAGTTCGCCGATATGCGCAGCGCCGAAGCCGAAAACGGGCAGTTCGAGCGCCGTCCTGCCGACCTTGCGGCGAGCCGAAACGGTGAGCGTCACGGTGATCTTCTCCCTGGTATGGCCCGGGCGGCTTGGCGCCGCTCTCGTCTCTGGTGAGTAACTTGTCAGACAAAAATTAGTTTGACAAGTTTTTATCTTGCCGCCAAACCTGACAGTCGACCGCCATCGTCACGCCAAGATGACGAGGTGGCGAGGGAGTGAATTGTCGCATGGAAATCG
>NZ_JAYRYM010000103.1:0-12907 GCF_041917035.1 Devosia sp.
GCGCCCGCTCGAGCCGCACCCAGGCGACGAGCGCCGACAGGGCCTGCTGCTGCATCGACAACTCCGAATCGCGCCGTGTTCCTATGCTGCCATAGCATGTCGGCAGATGGCGGAAAGCGCTTGCCGGTTTCGGCTGGCCGTGCGACGCACGCCGAAATGCGGGAGCCCCACAGATGACCGGAACACTCATCGTCGCCCTCGATCTCGACAGCCGCCAGGAGGCGGAAAAGCTGATCGAGCGGCTCGGCGACAGTGTCGACTTCTACAAGATCGGCTACCAGCTGTTCTATGGCGGCGACGGGCTGGCCATCGGCAGGGCGCTGATCGCGGCGGGCAAGCGGGTGTTCTTCGATCTCAAGCTGCTCGATATCGACAACACTGTCGAAAAGGGCGTCGCGGCGATTGCGCGGACCGGGGCGAGCCTGTTGACCGTGCACGCCTACCCCCAGTGCATGCGGGCCGCCGTCGCGGGCGCCGCGGGCAGTTCCCTGCAGATCCTCGGCGTTTCGGTGCTGACCTCGATGAATGACGCCGATGTCGCCGAAGCCGGATTCGCCCGCGACACGGCGGGACTGGTGGCGCTGCGCGCCGGCCAGGCCAGGGCCGCCGGGATCGGCGGGCTGGTCTGCTCGCCGCTCGAGGCCGAGATGGTCCGCAGTATCGCCGGTCCGCACATGGCGATCGTCACTCCGGGTATCCGCCCGGCCGGCGCCGCACATGGCGACCAGAAGCGGGTCATGGGGCCGGCAGCGGCACTGGCCGCGGGCGCGACTCACCTCGTCGTCGGCCGTCCGATCACCGCAGCCGCCGATCCGACCGAAGCGGCGCGCGCCATCCTTGCCGAGATGGCGGGCGGCGGCAGGCGACTCGTCTAGCTGGGGGGCTTTCGCGCGCGGCGCTGCTTGCGCTATAGGCGGGGCGACACGCCCGGGGGATGATGCATGGCCGACCTCAAGATCGCAATTGCCGGCGCCGGCGGCCGGATGGGCGCGGCCAACATACGGGCGGTCACCGAGACCGCGGGGCTTGTCGTGGTCGCCGCCTTCGAGCGCGAGGGCTCTCCCGCCATCGGCCGTGATGCCGGCGAGATCGCGGGCCTGTCGCAGCTTGGCGTCTCGATCACCGCCGATATCGACGCCGCGCTCGACGCGGCCGAAGCGGTGATCGATTTCACCGCACCGGCCGCCTCGGTGGCGCTGGCCCGCAGGGCCGCCGCGCGCGGACTGGTGCACGTCATCGGCACCACCGGCTGCTCGGCCGGGGACGACGCGGCAATCGCCGCCGCAGCCGCGGCCGGGGCGCGGATCGTCAAGTCGGGCAATTTCTCGCTCGGCATCAACACGCTGGTCGGACTGGTGCGCCAGGCCGCAGCGGCGCTGCCGGGCTTCGACGTCGAAATCCTCGAGATGCACCACAACCGCAAGGTCGATGCCCCATCGGGCACGGCGCTGATGCTGGGGGCGGCCGCCGCACAGGGCCGCGGCATCGATCTTGCGAGCCATTCTGTGCGCAGCCGCGATGGCCATACCGGCCCCCGCGTCGCCGGCACCATCGGGTTTGCGACGCTGCGGGGCGGAAACGTCATCGGCGAGCACAGCGTCATCCTTGCCGGCCCCTCGGAGCGCATCGCGCTCACTCACATTGCCGACAACCGCGCCCTGTTCGCCGAGGGCGCGGTGCGTGCCGCCCAGTGGGCGGCCGCACAGCCGGCAGGACTGTACTCGATGGCCGATGTGCTCGGCTTCAACAGCTGAAGGATTGCCAATGACCGGAACGCTGATCCTCGTCCGCCACGGCGAGAGCGAGTGGAACCTCAAGAACCTGTTCACCGGCTGGCGCAATCCGGACCTTACCGAGAAAGGCATCGGGGAGGCCCGCGCGACCGGCCGGCGGCTCAAGGCGGCCGGGTACGCGCCCGACGTCTACTTCACCTCGGCGCTGAAGCGCGCCCAGCACACGCTCGACCTGATCCTCGAGGAACTCGGCGTCACCGAGGTGACGATCACCCGCTCGAAGCTCCTCAACGAGCGCGACTATGGCGATCTCTCCGGCCTCAACAAGGACGACGCACGCCTGAAATGGGGGGAGGAGCAGGTGCTGATCTGGCGCCGTTCGTTCGACGTGCCGCCGCCCGGCGGCGAGAGCCTCAAGGACACGGCGGCCCGCACCCTGCCCTATTACGAGGGCCGGATCGTGCCTCAACTCAAGGCCGGCAAGACCGTGCTGGTGGCGGCGCACGGCAACTCGCTGCGCTCGATCGTGATGGCCATCGAAGGCCTGACACCCGAGCAGATCCTCAAGCGCGAACTGGCCACCGGCGAACCGGTGATCTACCGCATCGGGACCAATGGACAACTTGTGGAGAGGGTGGCGATCTAGTCCGGACCCGTTCGGCTCGCCGCGAGGCGAACGATCACCGGAGGTCGGCCCAGCCCTGGCCGACCCGCCCGGCTCCATGTCACCGGCCTCAAGCCCCCGCCACCCCGCATTCCCAGCCGAGGATCGCGCGCTTGCGCGGCAGGCCCCAGTGGTAGCCGGTGAGGGCGCCGGTCGAGCCCACGACGCGGTGGCAGGGAACAACGAAGCTGATCGGGTTCTTGCCCACGGCTGCGCCGACGGCGCGGGCGGCAGTGGGGCGGCCGATGTGGCTGGCCACGTTCTGGTATGTCGTCGCCCTGCCCACCGGGATGCGCAGCAAGGTCTCCCAGACCCTCACCTCGAAATCGGTGCCGATCAGCACCACGCGCACCGGCTCGTCCGGGTTCCAGCGGCGCGGATCGAAGACGCGGGCGGCGACCGGGGCGATGGCGGCGTCGTCGCGGCGGTAGCGGGCATTGGGCCAGCGATTGGCCAGATCCTCGAAGGCCGCCGCGACGCTGGTCGTCGCGTCGGCGAAGCCGATGCCCGACAATCCATACTCGGTCACTGTCAGCACGGCGGTGCCGAAGGGAGAGGGCGCCGCCCCCCAGGCCATCTCGAGGCCGTCGCCGCGTGCCCGCCAGGCGCCGGGTGGCATGGCTTCGTGCGTCACGAACAGATCGTGCAACCGCGAGGTCGACGAGAGGCCGACCTCGTAGGTGGTGTCGAGCACGCTCCGCTGCTCAGCCAGCAGGCGCTTGGCATGATCGAGCGCCACGGCCTGGGCAAAGCTCTTCGGGCTCAGCCCGCACCAGCGCCGGAAGAGGTCGGTCAATTGCCGCTCGGTCAGGCCCAGGGCCCTGGCGAAGCGCTCGAGGTCGATCTCGTCGGGCAGCGTCTCGCTCAGATAGGCGATGGCAGCCTGCACGGTCTCGTAGTCGGAATTGGCGATGATCTGGTCGTGTCTGCTCATGGGTCCGACACTAGGGGGGTGCGGCCGCCGAATCGACCCGGATTTGACGCGGGAGCGGCGCTGCCGGCCCTACTGCCGCGCGCGCTTCAGCGCCGTGCCGAACGCCTTGGCGAAGCTCGACTTCTCGTCGGCGTTGAGGAACGCACCGAGCACCAGGTCGCGATCGCGGGTCCTCAGGTGCAGCCCGGTCGTGCGTTCGTTGAAATCACGATCGACCACCAGCTTGACGCCATGGGGATCGAAACGGGTCAGCGTCTCCTTGCCGGCGCCGTCGACCTGTTTCAGTTCCAGCTGATCCGGCCATAGCGTCACCTGCTCGTAACGCTTGCCATCCTTGAAGGAGAGCAGGAAGGCCCAGCAGGCAAGTCCGACCACCAGTCCGACGAAGCCGACGATCGGCCAGGCTCCGCTCGAGGCGTAGATCGCCACCGGAACGGCGGAACCGAGCACCAGCATCGCCAGGACGAGCCGCAAGCCGCGGCGTCCCAGTGAGCGCTGCGGGGTCAGCCGCGCCGCAAAGAGCGGTCTTGCTTGCGTTTGCGTCGTCATCTTGCGCATCAGTATAGGCTCAGAATCGGGATGACGGAAATGCCGCAGCGAAAATTGAAGACAATGTCGAAACCAGATGTCGAGGCCATTTTCGGCGCTTTTGCGGCGGCCGACCCCGACCCGAAGGGAGAACTCGACCATTCCAACCCGTTCACCTTGCTGGTGGCGGTCGTGCTCTCGGCGCAGGCCACCGATGCCGGGGTCAACAAGGCGACGCCGGCGCTCTTCGCCCTCGCCGACACGCCGGAAAAGATGGTGGCGCTCGGGCCGGCGGCGATCGAGGACAAGATCAAGACCATCGGGTTGTTCCGCAACAAGGCCAAGAATGTCCACGCGCTGAGCCAGGCGTTGGTCGAGCGCTTCAATTCCGAGGTGCCGCGGACGCGCGAAGCCCTCGAGAGCCTGCCGGGGGTCGGCCGCAAGACGGCCAATGTCGTGCTCAACATCGCCTTCCGGCAACCAACCATCGCGGTCGACACGCACCTGTTCCGCGTCGCCAATCGCACCGGGCTGGCACCGGGAGCCACGCCGCTGGCGGTCGAGCAGGGGCTGCTGAAGATCGTACCGGGGCCTTTCCTGCTGCATGCGCACCACTGGCTGATCCTGCACGGGCGCTACGTCTGCAAGGCGCGAAAGCCGGAGTGCTGGCGCTGCCCGATCCGCGACTGGTGCCGCTTCGAGCCGAAAACCCCTGCTCCGAAGGCCGCCTGAGCGCCCCCGGCGTTGCGAAACCGCCCGATCTCGGCTATTGCGGCCCGGCCTTTTTCAACCGCTCGCATTCCAAGGACTGCCGATGGCCGAGACCCGGTTCGACGTTCTCACCATCGGCAATGCCATCGTCGACGTGATCGCCCCGATCGAGGACGGGTTCCTCGAGCGCGAGGGCCTCGTCGAGGGCATCATGCACCTCGTCGATGCCGAGCGCAGCGCCTATCTCTACGAGCGCATGCCGGCGCACAAGCAGCAGATCTCGGGCGGCAGCTCGGGCAACACGGCAGCGGGGGTGGCCTCGCTCGGGGGCCGAGCGAGCTTCATCGGCAAGGTGGCCGACGACGACCTGGGGGACGTGTTCGCCGCCGACCTCGACCGCATCGGAGTGCACTACGGCGTGTCGCGGCTCAAGGAGGGCCCGGCCACGGCGCGCTCGATGATCCTGCTGTCGCCCGATGGCGAGCGCACCATGAACACCTACCTGGGCGCCTGTCACCAGCTGACCCCCGCCGACATCAAGGAAGACGAGATCGGGGCGGCGACGGTGACCTACATGGAGGGGTTCCTGTGGGATCCGGTCGAGGCCAAGAAAGCCTTCGTCACCGCGGCGCACTACGCCCACAAGCACGAGCGCGCCACTGCCTTCACCCTGTCGGACCCGTTCTGCGTCAATCGCTACCGCGAGGAGTTCCTCGACCTCATCCGCTCGCGGACGATCGACATCGTGTTCGGCAATATCGAGGAGCTGAAGTCGCTGTACCAGACCTCGAGCTTCCACGACGCGGTGCAGGGGATCGCCAGGGACGCCGAGCTTGCGGCGATCACCATGGGGGCCGACGGCGCGATGGTGGTGGCGGATGGCGAGGTGATCACGGTGCCGGCCTATCCGGTGCCCAACGTCGTCGATGTCACCGGCGCCGGCGACCTGTTCGCCTCGGGCTTCCTGCTGGCCTACGCACGCGGCCGGGAGTTCCGCACCGCGCTGCAGGCTGGATGCCTCGCCGCCAGCGAAGTGATCAGCCATATCGGAGCGCGACCCGTCGCCGACCTCAGGGCGCTGGCCGCGCAAATCGGCGTGGCGATATAGGCAGTCGCCTTTCTGCTTCCTTCACCCGGGCGCCTTGCTCCGGGCGAACGATGCCTACACCTTGCGCAGATCCACGCGTTCGATCGCGTGGCTCGGTCCCTTGGTCAGCACCAGGTCCGCGCGACTGCGGGTCGGCTGGATGTTGTCGCGCAGGTTCGGCAGGTTGATCTCGGTCCAGGCCCAGAGTCCGAAGGCCTCGGCCTCCTCGGCGCTCATCTGGCTGAAGCGGTGGAAGAAGCTCTTGGGGTCGGCGAAGGCCGTCTCGCGCAGGCGCCGGAAGCGCTCCATGAACCAGGTGGTGAGGTCCGCCTCGTCGGCATCGATAAAGATGGAGAAATCGATGAAGTCGGAGGCGAACAGAATCGGCTTGCCGGACCTCGGCAGTTCACCCGGCTGCAGGATGTTGAGTCCCTCGACGATGAGGATCTCCGGCCGGTCGACGGTCAGATACTCGCCTTCGACCACGTCGTAGACGAGGTGGGAGTAGACCGGCACCCTCACCGCGGGCTTCCCCGACTTGATGTCGGAGAGGAAGCGGATGAGGGCGGCGCGGTCGTAGCTTTCGGGAAAGCCCTTGCGGTCGGCGAGCTTGAGCTCGTCCAGCACCCGGTTCGAGAAGAGGAACCCGTCGGTGGTGACGAGGTCGACCTTGGGCGAACTCGGCCAGCGCTGCAGCAAGGCCCTGAGGATGCGCGAGGTGGTCGACTTGCCCACCGCCACCGAACCGGCGACACCGATGATGTAGGGCACGTGTCGGCCATCGGCGCCGAGAAAGCGGGTGGAAGCGCGGTGCAGCTCCTGCGTCGCCTCGACATAGAGCGAGATCAGGCGGGAGAGCGGCAGGTAGATCTCCTCGGCTTCGGTCAACGAGATCGGGTCGTTCAGGGCCCTGAGGCGCCGGATGTCGGCGGCTTCGAGCGTCATCGGCTCGTCGGCGCGGAAGCGGCTCCACTCGGCCTTGCTGAAGTGATGGTAGGGCTCGAGCTTGCTGGCAGGCATCAGGGGGTTCCCTTGCCGCGCGAGGCCTTCTCGGCGAGGCCCGACTGCGCCGTGCGCCGCTCGAGCTGCGCCATGACATCGGCGAGGGGCACGCCGGCCGCGCGCAGCAGCACCAAGAGGTGATAGAGCACGTCGGAGGCCTCGCCCTCGGTGCCCTTTCTGTCCCTGGTCACCGACGCGATGATGATCTCGGACGCCTCTTCGCCGAACTTCTTGGCGCAGCGCTCAACCCCCTCGGAGAGGAGCTTTGCCGTATAGCTCTCGGCCGGATCGGCCCCGGCCCGCAGCCGGATGCGCTCGTCAAGCGCCTCGAGGGTGAAACTCATCGCATTGCCTCCGGGCTCAGGTCGTGGCGCATGGGGATGCCGTGGCGCTCCATGTACTGCTTGGCTTCGGCGATGGTGTAGGTGCCGAAGTGAAAGATCGAGGCCGCCAGCACGGCCGAAGCGTGGCCCTCGGTAACGCCGGCGACGAGGTCGTCGAGCGTGCCGACGCCGCCCGAGGCGATCACCGGCACATGCACGGCATCGGCTATCGCACGGGTCAGGCTGAGGTCGAAGCCCGACTTTGTGCCATCCCGGTCCATCGAGGTGACCAGCAGTTCCCCGGCGCCGCGCTCGACCATGCGCACGGCGAACTCGACGGCATCGAGCCCGGTCGGGTTGCGCCCGCCATGGGTGTAGATCTCCCACTCATCGATGTTGTGCCGGCCGGGGGCACGGGTCTGGCGGCGGCGGGCATCGACCGACACGACGATGCATTGATCGCCGAACTTGTCGGCGGCGCGCGCCACGAAATCGGGATCGTTCACCGCGGCGGTGTTGATCGAGACCTTGTCGGCTCCGGCGAGGAGGAGTTTGCGGATATCCTCGATCCTGCGCACCCCGCCGCCCACCGTCACCGGCATGAAGCAGTGCTCGGCGGTACGTGCAACGACATCGAAGATCGTCTCGCGGTTCTCGTGGCTGGCGGTGATGTCGAGGAAGGTGAGTTCGTCGGCGCCGGCGGCGTCGTAGGCCATCGCGGCCTCGACCGGGTCGCCGGCATCGATCAGGTCGACGAACTGCACGCCCTTGACGACGCGGCCGTCCTTGACGTCGAGACAGGGGATGATGCGGGTCTTGAGGGTCACCGGACGGCCGCCTTTCCGATTTGCGCGTCCTCGCGGCTCCGCCGCTGCGGGCGTTGCCCGTCGTCCTTGACGTCGAGACAGGGGATGATGCGGGTCTTGAGAGTCATTGGCGCGGGTCCGGTGGCGGCTTTCTGAGCTTGCCGGCAACGGCGAAGCCGAGGCTGAAAAACCAGAAGAACAAGGCAAAGAGCCCGATCAGGCCGATGATGGGCGACAGGATGCCGGAAAAGCCCATGTAGACCACGGCAACGATCGGCAGGATGGCGAACGCGTACCACCAGAGGTTGATGCGCTTGACCAGGATGGGGCGGTTCCTGAGCTCAGCCATGGCCGGCTCCTTCCTCGCGGAAGCGGCCGCCGTGAAGCACCAGTACCCCGAGCCAGACGACGGTGCCGAGAATGGCCGCCGGCCAGGTGACCAGCACGTACCAGAGCGCCCCCAGCCCGGTCTGCAACTCCGCGGTGCGGTCGACGCCGTTGTCGAGGCAGGGTGCGACGATGCCGTCGGTGATGGTGCAGCCGAGCCGTTCCGCGGTCTGCCCGGTCATCACGCTGAGCGCGATCGGCGCCATGGCGAGAGCGAAGAGCAGCGCCAGCACCAGCCAGTAAGGGCCCATCGGGAAGCGCCGCCGGCCGGTCACGCCGACCTCGCCTGCTCAAGCAGCGCCAGTGCTTCACGTGAATCAATGCGCCCGTCATAGAGCGCCCGTCCGGAGATGGCGCCCTCGAGCACCGCGTATTCTGGCCGCGCCAGGGTGCGGATGTCGTCCATCGAGGCGAGTCCGCCCGACGCGATCACCGGGATCGACACCGCCTTGGCCAGCTCCAGCGTCGCCGGCCAGTTGATGCCGGCGAGCACCCCGTCGCGGTCGATGTCGGTATAGATGATCGCCGCCACCCCGGCGCCCTCGAAACGCCGCGCCAGGTCGATCACCGAGAGCTCGGAGGTCTCCGCCCAGCCCTCGACCGCCACCTTGCCGCCCTTGGCGTCGATCCCCACCGCGACGCGGCCGGGAAACAGCCGCGCTGCCTCTTTCACCAGCGCCGGATCGCGCACCGCGACCGTGCCGAGGATGACGCGGCTCAGGCCCTTCGCCAGCCAGCTCTCGATATGGGCGATGCTGCGAATGCCGCCCCCGAGCTGCACCGGGAACGTCACCGCCTCGAGGATCGCCTCGACCGCCGCTCCGTTGACGCTCTCCCCGGCAAAGGCGCCGTTGAGATCGACGACATGCAGATACTCGAACCCCTGCCGCTCGAAGCTGAGCGCCTGCGCCGCCGGATCGTCGTTGAACACCGTCGCCTGCGCCATGTCGCCGAGCTTCAGCCGCACGCACTGGCCATCCTTGAGGTCGATGGCGGGAAACAGGATCATCGCGAGGCTCCGACGTGCATCGAGCGTGGGGCACACCCCACCCCATCCCTCCCCGTCAAAGGGAGGGTGCGCGCCAGAGCGACAGGCACGATCCAGCCAAGAACACGGAACGGCACCTCCCCCCTTGCGGGGGAGGCTGGGTGGGGGGGTGCAGCGGGTACCAACCTCACGGCCGGCACCTCCCCCCTCGCGGGGGAGGCTGGGAGGGGGGAAGCCACAATCCCGGAACTCACGGCGTCCACCTCAGAAAATTGCCGATCAGCGTCAGGCCCAGCGTCTGGCTCTTTTCCGGATGGAACTGGGTGCCCACCATGTTGTCGCGACCGACGATGGCGGTCACCGGCTGACCGTAGTCGGCGGTGGCAAGCAATGTCTCGGGATGCGCGACGCTGAGGTGATAGGAATGCACGAAGTAGGCGTGCAGGCCGTCCGGACCATCCGGGATGCCGGCGAGCACCGGGTGACGCTGCAGCACGGTCAGCGTGTTCCAGCCCATGTGCGGCACCTTCAGCCCGCCCTCGGGCTCGATCCGTACCACGGCGCCCGGAATCCAGCCGAGCCCCATGGTGATGGATTTCTCGCGGCCTTCCGACGCCATCAGTTGCATGCCCACGCAGATGCCGAGAAACGGCACACCGCCGCGGATCACCCGCTCGTGCAGCACCTCGACCATGCCGGCGACGGCATCGAGCCCGGCCCGGCAATCGGCGAAGGCGCCGACACCCGGCAGCACGATGCGGTCGGCGCGTCGCACGACCTCGACATCGTCGGTGACCAGCACGGTATCGCCGGTGCCGGACTCCCGCGCGGCGCGCTCGAAGGCCTTGGCGGCCGAGCGCAGGTTGCCCGACCCGTAGTCGATGATGGCGACGGTGCTCATCGACGCTGCAGCCAGGCGAGTGCGGCCAGATCCTCGTCCGGCGCGAGGATCTCGGTGCGATAGCGGAAACCGAGCCGCCCGAGTCGCCGTCGCCGCAGGGTCGGGGCCTCGAGGCCGATCAGCACGGCCAGCGCGGCGTAGATCCAGAACGCCGCGTCGGCCCCAGCCAGCGCGGAAAGCCCGGTCAGGGCAACGAGCAGCAGCACCCAGGCGACGAGCAACAGCCAGAGCCCGTGCAGCAGTGCGTAGACGGGGGGCAGCAGCGCGGCAAGCAGCGAGAACCGGTCCGCGACGGCGACCGGCGCGGCATCGGGGCGGTCATAGACGGAATGCAGGGTCACGGGCTATCCTTCACGGGCGAGGACCGGCAGGCTCGGGGTTCGCTCTAGAGCAAAAGCCGTCCGGTTGGAAGATCGGGGACCATGCGCGCGGGAGGCGCGCGCGATCCCTATCAACGAGGAGGACGACCAATGACGCACGATTCCCACGATTCGCATGGCCATGGCGCGCTGGCATCGCATCCGAGCGCCCAGGGGACCTTCATCGGCGGCCTGGCGCTCGGCCTGATCGCGCTGATTGCGGTGTTCAGCCTGCTGGTGCTGATCTCGGCCGGCATGGGCCGGTGAGGCCCCTGCCCGCCCGCCCGGCAGAGTGACGGCCCTGGCGCGGCACCGGAGAGCCGGCAACCTTCGCTAGAGCAGGCCCTTGGTCGAGGGGATGCGGTCGGCAGCGCGTGGGTCGATCTCGACCGCGTCGCGCAGGGCTCGCGCCAGCGCCTTGAAGGCGCTTTCGGCGACGTGATGGTTGTTGTCGCCATAGAAGGTCTCGACATGCAGCGTGATGCCGGCGTTCATGGCGAAGGCCTGGAACCACTCGCGGAACAGCTCGGTATCCATCTCGCCGACCTTGTCGCGGGTGAACTCGACCTTCCAGACGAGGAAGGGCCGGCCCGAGACGTCGAGCGCCACGCGGGTGAGGGTACCGTCCATCGGAAGATCGGAGCTGGCGTAGCGGCGGATGCCCTTCTTGTCGCCCAGCGCCTTCTTCACTGCCTCGCCCAGCGCTATGCCGACATCTTCCGCCGTGTGGTGGAAATCGATGTGCAGGTCGCCCTTGGCGCGCACGGTGATGTCGATCAGCGAGTGCCTTGCCAGCTGGTCGAGCATGTGGTCGAGAAAGCCGATGCCGGTCTCGATGTCATGCCGGCCGGTGCCATCGAGGTTCACCGACACGGCGATGTCGGTTTCGTTGGTCTTGCGGGCGATTTCGGCGGTGCGCATGGCGGGTCCTGTCATTGGCGCGGGCTCACTAGCATCTAGCGGCAGAGCAATGAAGATGCCGTAAGCGGCGGCGTTGCACTCACCCCACCCACCGGGCATGCGGAAAGCACCGGGTCCCGGCCTCCGCCGGGATGACGCCCGGTGTGCTGCACCATCGAAGACCAGATCTATCCCCGCTCTCCCATCCCCGTAGTATTCTCCCCTCGTCCGCTGCACCGAAGCGAGATCATGACGAGTGGTTGGTGCGGCGGAGGTTGGGTGGGTTGGCAGTCGTGCCGGCTCAGGCCCAAGTCGCAGCCGGTTGTGCCGTAGCCTGTCCGGCTGCGGTCGCGCCGAGGACAGCCCGCGGCCGGGGAGACCATCCCCCGGTCATCGACCAGCTCCCCCCACGGAGGAGAGGAACTGCCTGCTCGGAAACGTCCGGTGTGGCGACACTCCGTGGATCTGGCCCGGGGGGACAAGATTCCGGGTCGGCGGATGGCGCCGGGGAAATCTCCGGATCCGCTGCGAATCAAGCCCAAAACCCCGATCGGCCGGCGAGGCGTGAGCCTCATTTCATTGCGGACTACCCGCGTCGGGGCATACGCCTCGCCGGCCCCGCTTCATTCCCTCAAGGTGCGAGGGCATGGTTCTCTGAAAACTCCGAAGCTCATCGGGCTGTCGGACGCTTCCGCATGTCCCCACCTCCCCAAAGGTGCAGCCCGGTTTGCATTCCGACGCCACGCGCCTAAATAGGGACCAGAGAGTTCTGGAGTATCCTCCCCCTATGTCTCAGGACAACGACTTCCCCGGCTGGCACGGCACCACCATCGTCGCGGTCCGGAAGGGTAACAAGGTGGTGATTGCCGGCGACGGCCAGGTGTCGGTCGGCAACACGGTGATGAAGCACACCGCCAGGAAGGTTCGGCGGCTGGCCGGCGGCAAGGTGATCGGCGGCTTTGCCGGCGCCACCGCGGACGCCTTCACGCTGTTCGAGCGACTCGAGGCCAAGCTCGAGCAGTATCCCGACCAGCTGATGCGCGCCTCGGTGGAGCTCGCCAAGGACTGGCGCACCGACCGCTACCTCAGGCGACTCGAGGCCATGATGATTGTCGCGGATCACCGCGACACGCTGGTGATCACCGGCACGGGTGACGTGCTGACCCCCGACCACGCCACCATCGCCATCGGATCGGGCGGCAATTATGCCTATTCGGCGGCGCTGGCGCTCTCGGAGAACACTGAACTCGACGCCGAGGACATCGCCCGCCGGGCGATGAAGATCGCGGCCGAGATCTGCATCTACACCAACGAGAACGTGACGGTGGAAACCATCGAGACCGGCAAGTGAGCTTCACGGTCCGCCGCCTCGGTGACGCGGATATTGCGGCGTTTCGCGCGGTCAGGCTCGAGGGCCTTACGCTTGAACCTACCGCCTTCGCGTCGAGCCTCGCGGAGGACGCTGCGATCGCCGATGCCGAGTGGCAGGCCCGCCTCGCCCGCAACTCCACCTTCGGAGTCTTCGAAGGCGCCGAGCTGGTCGGAACGGCCACCTTCACGGTCGAGGCCGGTGCCAAGACCGCG
>NZ_JAYRYM010000104.1:0-12857 GCF_041917035.1 Devosia sp.
CCGGCGCACCGATCGCCCACATCCCGTTCGAGGAGGTCAAGTACTGGTCCGAGATGCTTGAGATCATGGACTGGACCGGCTCGAACGTGCACCAGACGATGTTCATCTGCTGGGGCGCGCAGGCGGCGCTGCACCATTTCCACCGGGTGCGGCGCTACCGCATGCCGCAGAAGGCCTTCGGCGTGTACCGCCACACCCTGACCGGCGCCCCCAACCCCTGGCTGCGCGGCTTCTCGGACAGCCCGATGGTGCCGGTCAGCCGCTACAATGACCTCGATCGCGAGAGTATCGGCGACGACCTCGAAATCCTCATTGATAACAATGAGATAGGCATATGCATGCTGCGCGACAGGACACGTCCGGCGCTCTACATGCTGAACCACCTCGAGTACGACAACCGGTCATTGGCCGATGAGTACGACCGCGACGTCAAGGCGGGCCTGAACCCGGCGCTGCCGGTGAACCTGTTCCCCGGCGGCGACCCGACGGTGGAACCCGAGAACCGCTGGCGCAGCCACGGGCACCTGCTGTTCCAGAACTGGATCAACGAGATCTACCAGACGACCCCCTACGACATCGCGCGCATCGGCGACGGGGATAACTGAGGCCGTCCCCGCCTGCCTCGATCCCGCCGCAATCTGCTTTCACTCCCGCTGCCGCCAGACTAGCACCACCGGCGGCGGCGGGGATTGCCGCGGGCACCTTGCAATCCGGCCGCCGCGGCCTACCTTCCGGACTGAGGAGCCGAGGATCCCCGCGTGCCGCAGCCGCCGACCACCCTATCCGACGAACTCGGCATCGCGCTCAGCAACCTGGCGGATGCGGCAAGGGCTCCGTTCACCCCCACCCTGCGGCTCGGCGTCACTGGCCTGAGCCGGGCCGGCAAGACCGTGTTCATCACCGCGCTCGTCCATAACCTGTTGACCGGCGGGCGGATTCCGGGGCTGGCGGCGCTCACCGAGGGCCGCCTCATCGGCGCCAGACTGGCGGAAAACCCCGACCCGGGCGTGCCGCGCTTCGCCTACGAGCAGCACCTGGCCGCACTCACCGGAAAGTCGCCGCACTGGCCGGACTCGACGCGGCGGATCAGCGAATTGCGCATCGCCCTGAAGTTCCAGTCGCAGCGCTGGCCGGGAGGACTGCTGGGCCCGACGGTGCTCAACCTCGACATCGTCGACTATCCCGGCGAGTGGCTGCTGGACCTGCCGCTGCTCTCGCTGAGCTATGCCGAATGGAGCGCGCAGGCGCTCGAACGGGGGGATAGGCCGCATTCCCGCCACGATGCTGAACGGTTCCATGCAGCACTGGCGCAGACACACCCGCTCGCCGAGGCGAGCGACGCCGAGGCAGAGCGACTGGCGGCGGCCTTCACCGGGTACCTCAGGGCGAGCCGTGAAGACGGGCGGGCCCTGAGCGCCCTGCCGCCCGGACGGTTCCTCCTCCCCGGCGATCTCGAGGGCAGCCCGGCCCTGACCTTCGCGCCGCTGCCGCCGCCCGCCGGCCCGGTGCGGTCCACCAGCCTCTATGCCACGCTGGAGCGACGCTACGAGGCCTACAAGGCCATCGTCGTGCGCCCGTTCTTCCGCGACCATTTCGCCCGGCTCGATCGGCAGATCGTCCTCGTCGACACCTTGCGCGCGCTCAATGCCGGCCCGTCGGCGGTCGTCGACCTCGAGGCGGCGCTGACCGACATCCTCGCCGCCTTCCGGCAGGGCGACAACAACCCGCTGACCCGCCTCGTCGCGCGCCGCATCGACCGCATCGTGTTCGCCGCGACCAAGGCCGACCACATCCACTCGGCCAGCCACGACCGGCTCGAGGCCGTGATGAACCGGCTGGTCGCCAGCGCGGCGCGTCGGGCGAGGTTCGCCGGGGCCGAGACGCGCTCGGTGGCGCTGGCCGCGATCCGCGCCACCCGGGAAAGCCAGGTCGACGCTCACGAGGTGATCGTCGGAACACCCGAGGCGGGTGAGAGCCTCGACGGCGTCACCTATGACGGCGACACGGAAATCGCGCTGTTTCCCGGTGACTTGCCGGCGCAACCGGACTCACTGCTGGAGGACGGGACCAGTGTCGCGCTGAAGTTCCTGCGCTTCCGCCCGCCATCGCGCCTCGCGCGCAATGCCGAAGGCAATGTGGTGCTGCCGCATATCCGCCTCGACCGGGCGCTGGAGTTCCTGATCGGGGACAAGCTGCAATGAAGCAACCCTTCGCGAGGCCCGTTCCAGCCGAGGCCGAAGCCGCCGGTTCGGCTCGCCGCCCCCGCGCCTTTGCGCCCGGGGACGCGCCGGCGCTGCCCGAGCGCATCGAACCGATCAGCGACGCGCCGGCCCCCGACCTCGACGCCGCGGCAGAGCCGCGACGCCTCGGCTGGCTCTGGCGCGTCGCGGGGATCGCCGGCGGGCTGCTGCTGTCGCTGGCCGTCGGCCTTGCCGCGGAACGCCTGATCGCCGACCTGTTCGCGGCGCAGCCCTGGCTGGGCTGGCTGGCACTGGGACTTGCCGCCGCGCTGGTGCTGGCCCTGCTTGGCATCGCGGTGCGCGAGGTGGGTGCCGTGCTGCGCCTCGACAGCCTCGAGCGGCTGCGCAGACGGGCGGACGCGGTGCTCGAGAACGACCGCAACCGCGAGGGCGCCGCCATCGTGCGCGAGCTCGGACACCTCTACGCGCGGCGTCCTGAGCTGGCGCGGCCGCTGGCGCAGATCGAGGGGGACAGCCGGCAGGTCTTCGATGGCGCCGAACAGGTGCGGCTGGCCGAGCGGCTGCTGATGGCGCCGCTCGACGCCCGCGCCCGGACGCTGACCGCG
This sequence comes from Devosia sp., assembly GCF_041917035.1. Classification (GTDB taxonomy): domain Bacteria; phylum Pseudomonadota; class Alphaproteobacteria; order Rhizobiales; family Devosiaceae; genus Devosia_A. Next base: position 2,807 of record NZ_JAYRYM010000104.1, read on the forward strand.
GCCTCTGCCCGCCGGGTGGCGCTGGTGACGACGGTCTCCCCCCGTGCCGTCGTCGACATCACGTTCGTCGCCTACGAGAGCATCCGGCTCGGAGCCGACATCGCCCGGCTGTACGGCGCCCGCCCCGGCGTGATCGGAACCTGGCGCCTCGCCGGCGCCGTGCTCGCCCATCTCGCCGTCACAGGCGGGCTGGTGCTGACCGACGGGGTGGTGGAGCAGCTGGTGGGACAGGGGCTTGCGGCCAAGCTCTCGGCCCGGCTCGGGGAAGGCGTGGTCAACGGCCTGATGACGGTGCGCGTCGGCATCGCCGCGATGCGCGTCGTCCGCCCCCTGCCCTTCGCGGCGCTGCGCCAACCGCTGGTCAAGGACTTCGTGCCGGAACTGGCCAACGTGCTGAACACCGAAACGGCGCGCTGAGACCCACGGCGGCAACGGCCTCCCCCACGCGTAGCGCCACGTAGGCAGTTGCCCCGGATTGCCCATGCCCGCAGGCGGCGCATCAATGCGGCGGGGAGCATCGGGGGACAGCGATTGGCCGACGAACCGGACTCGCAGCAGCAGGGCCTGAGCGCCGACTTCAACCGCACGGCGATTGCGCTGGCCCGCAATCCGCTCGGCATCATCGCGCTGTTCATCGTGCTGGTCTACGCCTTCGCGGCAATCTCCATCTCGGTGCCGAACGACATCGACGGCTACGACCTGACCATCATCGTGGCCTTCCTCGCCACCTTTCCCTTCGTTGTGCTCTGGGCCTTCGTACACCTCGTGGCGAAGTACCCCAAGAACCTGTTCGGTCCGGGCGACTTCAAGGACCCCAAGGACTACATCGCCATGATGGAGCAGGCGGCGACGCTGGCGGCCGCCACGGCGTCCGCCCCGGTCATTGCCGGCGAGGCGGCGCCCAGCACCGAGACCATCGCCCAGGAATCGGTTTCCACGGTGCGGCGGGTGGCCCTGCAATCCTGGACGAGAGACAAGCAGCAGGCCAAGTCCGTCCTGTGGGTCGACGACCACCCGGAGAACAACGCCAACCTGCAGCGCACCTTCGAGAAGTTCAATATCCGGATCACCAGCGCGGTCAGCACCGAGCAGGCGCTCAGGCTCGCCGGCTCCAGCGGCTTCGACGCCATCATCTCCGACCTCGGGCGCGGGGCCGAGACGGAGGCGGGGTTCGCGCTGCTCGAAGAGCTGAACAAGCGCGGGAGCCGCACGCCGTTCTTCATCTACACCGTGCGCGAAGACCCGCAGCTGCGCGAGCGCGCCAGTAAGCTCGGTGCGCAGGCGCTGACCCGCAGCGCCACCAAGCTGCTCGAGGGGGTCTCGGCAGCGCTGGCCAGTTGACCAGTCCGGCGTCTGACCGACGGCAAGCCCGGCCGCAGGGGGTGCGCGCTGCGCGGCCGGCAACCATCGCCGGCACCCCGACGGCCCTGAAGACCTGCCGTGCGCGGCGAAGCTTTCGTCATTCAATCCGAGGATTGTTCGCTACTCTGCGAATAATCCCCATCTCACGAATGCATCATGGATAGTTACTCCACGTGCCTCTACACTGATCCATACTGACTAGCCGAGTTACGTGACGTTCAGCCCAGATGGAGGAATTGGCATGGCGACGCGAATCCGAAATGGCAGAGTCCAGGTTGACGGAACGAATGTTCCATTCGTTGAATCCCGCTATACAAGCGCAAGTTTCGTCCGACCGCCAAAGATACTGGTGATGCACTTCACCTATGGCGGCACGGCGGCATCCAGTGCCGCCTGGTTCAACAGCCCGGACAATCCGGGATCGTCTGCGCAGGTGGTGATCGAGCGCGACGGCTCGATCATCCAGTGCGTCTCCTTCGACAGGCCCGCCTGGCATGCCGGCACCTCGGAATGGCGCGATCGGCACGGTAACCACATCGTCGGTCTCAACCGCTCCTCGTTCGGCATCGAGCTGGCCAACTGGGGCTTCCTGAAGCGCGCCGGCAGCGGCTGGCAGACCTATACCGGCCGCCCGATCGCCGATCCCTTCATGGGCGTGCACCGCAACGGCAACCCGGACGGCAGCACGCAGCCGATCGGCTGGGAGGACTATCCGGAGGCGCAGATCCGCAGTGCCGTCGCCCTGGCGCGGGCCGCGGTGGACGCCTATGGCATCGACGAGATCGTCGGCCACGACGACATCGCGCCGACCCGCAAATGGGACCCCGGCCCGGCCTTCGACATGGCCCGGTTCCGCGAACTGGTGTTCGGGGACGACGGCAACGCCGACGACTCGACCGCCACCGGCGAACTCACCGTCAACGTTGCCGAGGGGCTCAACCTGCGCGCCGGGCCCGGCACGCAGTTCGCGGTGATGGTGCTGCTCGCCAACGGCACCAGGCTCAGGCCGCTGGAACGACAGGGTCGCTGGATCAGCGTCTCGGTGCTGCAGAACGGCCTGCCCGTCAACACCGGCTGGGTCCACGAGGCCTACGTTACCTGACGTCCGGCGGCCGCGCCACGCCCGGGGTGGTCGGGGCGAAGGGTCACCGCCGATCCGACGGGGACGGACTCAGTCCTTGGCGGAGCCGGGGGCGAGGGTGACCTCGAGCCCGTCCAGCGCGTCCGACAGCAGGATCTGGCAGCTGAGCCGGGAATTGGCCTGCCGCCCGGGGGCGGTGTAGAGCAGGTCTTCCTCCTCGGGCGAGGCAGGCAGCAGCCGCTTCAGCCAGGACTCGTCCACGTAGACGTGGCAGGTGGCGCAGGAACAGGCGCCGCCGCACTCGGCCTTGATATCGAGGCCCCAGTCCCGGATCACCTCCATCACCCGCCAGCTCTCCAGCCCCTCGAGTTCGTGTCGGGTTCCGGACTGGTCTGTGACGAGGATCTTCATCGTGGATCGGCTCCGCGAGTTGCGCGCGGCTGTGTAGCATGCAGAGCCGCAGACGGAAGCGAAAACTTGCCCCGACCCGCCGGCCTCAGCACGCAGCAAGGTTCGCAAGCTCGGCGGCGACCTTCGGCTCGCCCATCAGGTCGAAATCCTCGCTGACGGTGAGCCAGCCATTGCTCTCGGCGGTCATCAGGTAGGTCGAGGCCGGGATGCGGCCGGGGGCGGCCTCGCCGGTGCGACAGAACTCGCGCGTGGCGATGCCGAAGCCCAGGCCTCCCGACTTTCCGCTCGCGCGCGCCTCGGCCAGCGCGACCTGCACGGCGCGGAAGCGCTCGAGGTCCTCGGCACCGAGCCGGTAGGCCGTCAGGCGGAAGCCCGGACGCTGCTGGCCGACCAGGCCGGCGAGATCGGCGGCGCCCTCGGTCTCGACGAGGAGGTAGGCCTGTTTCAGCTCGGGCAGTCCCTGCCGGTTCAGCACGACATCGAGCACCACGCCGCCGGGGCGCGGACGAACCGCTTCGGGCAGACGCACCGCCACCCGCAAGGCCTCGATCCGCGTCGTCGCGAGATCGAGCCGCAGCAGCGGCACGACCGAGCCGAGGGGCACGCTGGCACAGCCGAAGAGGCCGAGCGTGACGGTGAGGAGCAGGGCGCGGAGGTATTTCGGCATGGGATGCTCTTTGTCGCTTTACGATGATGATTTATCGTAATACGATCATTTTTGGTTATACAACAGGAATCTTCGCCATGCCAGACCCGCACTCGACGACGACCTCCCGCCGCCTGCGCCGCACGGCCCTCGGCGGGCAGCTGGTGGCCTGGGGCGGACTGCTGCTGGTCGTGCTGTTCGTCGGCGCGGCCCTCGCCTTCCCGGAGGTTCGCGACCCGTGGCTGCGGCAGATGGGGCTCGAGCTCGGCGGCAACGCCCAGCTCGGCGCGCTGGTCGCGGCGATCCCGGCGGCAACCTTCGGCTATTGCCTGTGGCAGGCGGGCCGGCTGTTCGCCACCCTGCGCGGCGCCGACCCGTTTGCGCCGCGCGCCGTCGCCGCGCTGGTCGGACTGGGCTGGGGCGCCTTTGCCACCGGCATCGCCGCCACGCTGGCGCACACCGCCCTCGCCTATCTCGAAAGCCTGGGCTCGGCGGACGGCACGCGGACGCTCGCCATCGCCTTCGGCAGCACCGAACTGGCCACGCTGCTGGTCGGCATCCTGGCGCTGGCCTTCGCGCTCGTCATCGCCGAGGCGCGGCGGCTCGAGGACGACGCGCGGGGCATCGTCTGACCATGGCGATCGTGGTCAATCTCGATGTCATGCTGGCGCGCCGCAAGCTGCGCTCGAGGGAACTCGCCGAGCGCATCGGCATCACCGAGCAGAACGTGTCGCTGCTCAAGTCGGGCAAGGTGCGCGGCATCCGCTTCGCCACGCTATCGCGCATCTGCCAGGTGCTCGACTGCCAGCCCGGCGATATCCTGCAATATGTGCCGGGCGACGACGAGGACGACGGCTCGGAGTAGGCCGTCGGCCGTCGAGGATTGCAGGGGAATGCGACCTGCGCCCCCGACGGCCTGATAGTGTCACGCCACGCCGAGCTTCTTCTGCAGCTTGGTGGAGCTGGTGGTGTACTGGAAGATCACCCGCTCGCCCGGCGAGACGATCGACTTGGCCGCCTGTGCCATCAGCGCCGCCTCGTGGAAGCCGGAGAGGATGAGCTTGAGCTTGCCCGGATAGGCGTTGATATCGCCGATGGCGAAGACGCCGGGCACCGAGGACTGGAATTTCGCGGTATCGACGGCGATCAGGTTGTCGTTGAGTTCGAGCCCCCAGTCGCCGACCGGCCCGAGCTTCATGGTCAGCCCGAAGAACGGCATCATGCGGGTGGCGGGAAGCTTCACCTCGCCCTCGGCGGTCTTGATGGTGACGGCGCCGAGCTGCCCGTCGGCGCCCTCGACGCTGCCGATCTGGCCGATCAGCAGCTTGACCTTGCCCTCGGCGACCAGCCGCCGCATCTCGTTGACCGAGGCGGGCGCGGCACGGAACTCGTCGCGCCGGTGTACGAGGGTCAGCGACTTCGCCAGCGGCTGCAGGTTCAGCGTCCAGTCGAGCGCCGAGTCGCCGCCACCGACGATGACGAGATCGTGGTCGCGGAAATCCTCCATGCGGCGCACCGCATAGAACACCGACTGGCCCTCGTAGGCCTCGATGCCCTCGACCGGCGGGCGCTTGGCCTGGAACGAGCCGCCGCCCGCCGCGATGACGACGGCCTTGCACAGGAAGGTTTCGTCGGCATCTGTGGTCAGCCGGAAGCTGCCATCCTCGAGCCGGGTGAGGCTGGTCACCATGCGGCCGAAATGGAACTCGGGACCGAACGGCGCGATCTGCTGCATCAGGTTGTCGACGAGGCCCTGCCCGGTGATCATCGGGAAGCCGGGAATGTCGTAGATCGGCTTTTCGGGATAGAGCTCGGCACACTGCCCGCCCGGCCGGTCGAGGATGTCGACGAGGTGGCACTTGATATCGAGCAGCCCCAGCTCGAACACGGCGAACAGGCCCACCGGGCCGGCGCCGACAATGACCACATCGGTGACGATTTCGTTCTGGCTCATCTCATTCTCAGTTCTGAAGCGGCCCTGGCCGCGCGCTCGGTGTCATCCCGGCGAAGGCCGGGACCCATCTCAACTTCGGTGCTGGCTCGCGCCATGGATCCCGGCCTTCGCCGGGACGACACCGTGCGATTGGGTCGTCTGGTTCAGGCCGTCTCCACCGGGCGGCGGAGGAACGGCCGCGTACCGAGGGGGACCTCGGTGCTGCCGACCGGTTGATAGAAGATATCCACGGTCGACAGTTTGCGCTCGATCAATGCCTTGCGGGTCGGCTCGTGGCGCACCACGAAGGCATTGATGCCGCACCGCCGCATCAGCGGGACCTGGTCGGCCAGCACATCCCCCACCGCACGCACCTCGCCCCTGTAGCCGTAGCGCTCGACCACCAGCCGCGCCGACGAGTAGCCGCGCCCGTCGGTGAAGCCGGGAAAGGCGATGGCGACCGAGGCGAAGCGGGAGAGGTCCGCGGCGGCAAGCGTGACATCGTCCCCGGGGGAGACCAGCAGCCCGAGCGGATGCGGGTTGGCGAGGATGGCCTCGCGCCCCGCGAGGAACACCGGCAGCGGCACGTGGGTGTAGCGCACCGATGCCGCGTCGTCGCCGTCGCTCCAGGGGCGGAATGGATCGGCGATGAAGGCGCCGTCCTTGAACAGGCTCAGGTCTTCGGCGGCCATCGGCTTGGCGATCGCTCCATTGAAGTCGAAATGGATGCCGCATTCCTTCTTGTTGAGCCCGCGCCAGCGGCCGGCGCGCGGGTCTTCCCCCTCGGCCACCACGCTCGTGCAGGGCGCGCAACCGATGGACTTGTAGCCCTTAGTGTAGAGCGGATGCTCGGGCAACCCGTACTTGAGTTTGTAGGCGGCGATGTCGGCATCGGAGAAATAGGCGAGCGGATTGACCTTGACGCGGTCGTCGCTGGTCAGCTCGAAGTGCGGCAGCACGCCGCGTTCCGCCGTCTGGTAGCGCTTGCGGCCGGTGACCCAGCCGCCGAAGCCGGAGACCGCCAGATCGAGCGGCTCGGTCTTCCTGATGTGGCAGCACGAGTCGGGATCGGTTTCCCACAGGTCGCCGGCGGGATCGAAGCGCAGCACGTCCTTGTCGTCCGGACGAAGCGCGATGACATTGGCGAGCCCAAGATGCTGCTTCAGCGTCTCGACATAGTCGAGGGTCTCGGGGAAGTGCTTGCCGGTTTCGAGGAAGTAGACCGGCAGGTTCCGGTCGACTTCCGACACCATGTGCAGGAGCACCACCGAATCCGCGCCGAACGAGGAGACGATGGCCACGTCGTCGACCAGCAGCTCGGTGACGGCCTGGCGCAGCACGCCGACGCCATCCATTTCGTCGAACATGCCGTTGAGCGACATGATGCCGAGCTGGCGGAGCTTGTCCGGCCTGTGCTGGCGGAAGGGAGTGGCGGCGAGGCTAGTGGCGGCCATTGCAGGTTCTTTCTCCCTTCTCCCCTTGAGGGAGAAGGTGGCGCGCAGCGCCGGATGAGGGGACGGATGAGGTACTGCCCCTCACCCGCCTCGCTTCGCGAGGCACCCTCTCCCTCAAGGGGAGAGGGAAGACGGAGGGATCACGCATTGCCATACAACGCCTCCTTGAACGGCTCCTTGCCGAGGCGGCGGTAGGCGGCGATGAAGGTCTCGGCCGGGCCCTCGCGACGGGCGAGATAGGCGTCGACCAGCCGCTCGATGGCGGCCGGCACATCCTCGACGACGAAGCCGTGCCCGAGGATATCGCCGATCGCGGCGTGTTCGGTGGCATCGCCCCCGACGGTGATCTGGTAGAGTTCGGTGCCCTTCTTCTCCACTCCGAGGATGCCGATGTGGCCGACGTGGTGGTGGCCGCAGGCGTTGATGCAACCCGAGATCTTGATCTTGAGATCGCCGATCTCGGCCTGCCGCTCCGGCGCCGCGAAGGTGCGGGTGAGTTCCTGCGCCAGCGGGATCGATCGGGCATTGGCCAGCGCGCAGAAGTCGAGGCCAGGGCAGCAGATCATGTCGGTGATCTGGCCGGCATTGCCTTCGGCGAGGCCGTTCGCCACCAGGGTTTCGTAGATCGCCGGCAGGTCGGTGATGCGCACGTGCGGCAGCACCAGGTTCTGCTCGTGGCTGACGCGCAACTCGTCGAACGAGTAACGTTCGGCGAGATCGGCGACGACATCCATCTGGGCGTCGGTCGCGTCGCCGGGGGCGCCGCCCACGGGCTTCAGCGAGATGGTCACCGAGACATAGCCCGGCTGCCGGTGCGCATTGAGATTGCGCTCGAGCCAGCGGCCATAGGCCGGGGCGACGATCTTCTCGCGGGCGAGGTCGAGAGTGGTGGCATTGAGCCGCTCGTAGTCCGGCGCGGCAAAGTAGGCGGCGATCCGGTCCAGCTCGCCCTGCGGCAGGGTGAGGACACCGCCCTTCACCTGCGCGAACTCCTCCTCGACCTGGCGCCGGATCGACTCGATGCCTTCCTCGTGGACGAGGATCTTGATGCGCGCCTTGTACTTGTTGTCGCGGCGTCCGTAGCGGTTGTAGACCCTGAGGATGCTCTCGAGATAGGCGAGCAGGTGCTCGTGCGGCACGAAGGGGCTGATCTGCTTGCCGATCATCGGCGTGCGGCCCAAGCCGCCACCGACCCAGACCTCCCAGCCGACTTCGCCCGCGGCGCTGGTGGTCGCCTGCAGGCCGATATCGTGAAAGCGGATCGCTGCCCGGTCGTGCGTCGCCCCGCTCATGGCGATCTTGAACTTGCGCGGCAGGTAGCTGAACTCGGGATGCAGCGAGGACCACTGACGGAGGATTTCGGCGACGGGCCTGGGATCAATGATCTCGTCGGCGGCGGCACCGGCGAACTGGTCGGTGGTGATGTTGCGGATGCAATTGCCCGAAGTCTGGATGGCGTGCATCTCGACCGCTGCGAGGTCCTCGAGGATCTTCGGTATGTCGCGCAGCCTGGGCCAGTTGAACTGGATGTTCTGCCTTGTGGTGAAGTGGCCGTAGCCGCGGTCGTAGGTGCGCGCGATGTGGGCCAGCATCCTCAGCTGGCGCGCGCTCATCGTACCGTAGGGCACGGCAATGCGCAGCATGTAGGCATGCAGTTGCAGGTAGAGGCCGTTCATCAGCCTGAGGGGCCGGAACTGGTCCTCGTTGAGTTCGCCCGACAGGCGTCGCGCCACCTGGTCGGAAAACTGCGCCGTGCGCGCCTTCACGAAGGCGGCGTCAAACTCGTCATATCGATACATGGCCGTCCTCGTCGAGATGCTGGCGCTCGAAGCGCGGGGCCGTCGGGCCCTCGGCACGGATGCGTTCCCGGATGCGATCGGGCACGATGGCGCTGTCGACGAGCTTCACGGTCTCGATCTCCAGCGAGTTGATGCGGCCGGTCTGCCGGGTCGCGGCGATGGCGGCATCGCGCGCCTCGGCCTCGTCGTTACCGAACAGGCGCGCCTGCTGGAGGTCCTCGACCCACCTGCCGGCGCGATCGAGATAGACCGTCGCCCCGCTCATCAGCTCGTTGCCGGTGAGGATTTCCATGTTTCATGCCACCTTGAATTCGACGCGCGCGATCTCGATCGCCTGCCGCCAGTCGCCATGGGCGATCGCCTCGCCCACGAAGATGATCGCCGGCCCATCCTCGAGTTCGGTCGCGGACGCCGCCAGCGACCCCAGCGTACCGCGGTAGAGCACCCGGTCCCTGCGGCCGGCCCGCACAACGACGCCGACCGGGATGGCCGGGCCCGCCCCCTCCGCGATCAGCCGCGAGGCCGTCGCGGAGGCCACCGACTTGCCCATGTAGAGCGCCAGCGTCAGGCCCGCCGAGGCCAGCGCCGCCCAGTGCCTGAGCTCCTCGGAATCGGCCCCGTGCGCCGTGGCGAGGACGAAGCCGGTCGAGACCTGCCTCAGGGTCACCGGTGTCGCCGTGTCGGCGGCTGCCGCCAGCGCCGCCGTGACGCCCGGCACGACGTGGAAGTCGATGCCATGTGCCTTGAGCGCGTCGATCTCCTCGCCGGCGCGGCCGAACACCATGGGATCGCCGCCCTTCAGCCGTGCCACGCGCTTGCCATCCCTGGCGAGGCGGACGATCAACGCGTTGATCTCGGCCTGGGTGAACGAGTGGTGCCCCTTCTGCTTGCCCACGAGGATGCGCTCGGCATCGCGCCGACCCATCTCGACGGCGGCGGCAGGCACAAGATGATCGTGGACGATGACATCGGCCTGCTGCAGCAGCCGCTGCGCCCGCAGCGTCAGCAGGTCCTCGGAGCCCGGCCCTGCCCCGATCAGCCAGACAACGCCCGGGCTGTCGCCCTCTGCCACGTGCTGGTCGAGCAGCGCTTCGGCCTTGGCCGAACCCTCGCCGTGCAGGAATGCCGCCTCCACTTCGGGTGAGGTGACCAGTTCCTCGTAGTAGCGCCGGGCCCGCGCACCGGGCAGCAGACCGGCCACTCGCGTCCGCATCGACCCGGCCAGCCGGGCCAACGCACCCAGATTGGGCGACAGTGCCGCCTCGATGCGCGCCCGGATCAGCCGCGCCAGCACCGGCGCATCGCCCTCTGAGGCCACCGCGATGCTGACCGGGGCCCGGTCGATGATGGCTGGGGTGTAGAAAT
>NZ_JAYRYM010000105.1:0-12769 GCF_041917035.1 Devosia sp.
CTTCTGGGCCGAGGTCATCGAGTGGATCAACGTCAACTTCTTCACCCAGCTCGAGGCCTTCAAGGATTTCCTCCTGCTCAACCTGCTGATCCCGTTCAAGCGCCTGCTGCTGTCGCTGCCCTGGCTGGGGGTCGTCGGGCTGATCGCGCTTGCCGGCCTGCAGCTCGGGGGCTGGCGGCTGATGCTGCTGACCGGCGGACTCGGCACGCTCATCGCGGCCACCGGGCAGTGGGAAAAGGCGATGACCACGGTCTACCTGTGCGGCATCGCGGTGGTCGCGGCGGCACTGATCGGCATCCCGATCGGCATCCTCGCGGCCGAGAAGCGGCGTTTGTGGCCGGCGGTGCAGGCCGTGATCGATACGCTGCAGACGCTGCCCTCCTTCGTCTACCTGATGCCGGTGGTGATGCTGTTCCGGGTCGGCGACTTCACCGCCATCCTCGCGGTCGTGCTCTATGCGCTGGCGCCGGCCATCCGCTACACCGCGCACGGGTTGATGCAGGTCGATCCGGCGCTGATCGAGGCCGGTCGGGCCGCCGGCACGACACGCTGGCAACTGCTCACCAAGATCAAGCTCCGGCTGGCTTTTCCCGAGATCATGCTGGGCCTCAACCAGACCATCATGCTGGCCCTCTCCATGCTGGTGATCACCGCCCTGGTCGGCACCCGCGATCTCGGCCAGGAGGTCTATATCGCGCTCGCCAAGGCCGATACCGGGCGCGGCATCGTCGCCGGGCTCGCCGTCGCCTTCATCGCCATCATCGCCGACCGGCTGATCTCGGCCGGGGCCCGGCGGACGAAGGCGAGGCTGGGGCTCCGGTGAGCGCGCTCGAGGCCCGCATCGCCGCGCTGCCGTGCTGGCAGGGGCGGCCCCGGATCGAGCCGCTGGTCGGGGGGCTCTCCAACGCGAGCTTCGCCGTCACCGACGGGACGGACCGCTACGTCGCCCGCGCCGGTACCGACTATCCGTTCCACCACGTGTCGCGGCAGCGCGAACTGATGACCGCGCGGGCGGCGCACGCCGCCGGCTTCGCTCCGGAGGTGGTCTACGCCGAGACCGGCCTGATGGTGTCGCGCTTCATCGAGGGGCGGGTGTTCGGCGAAGCCGAGGTGCGCGACAACATCGAGCGGATCGCGGGGCTGGTCGGCCGTTTCCACCGCGAGATGCCGGCCGTCGTCACCGGATCGGGCTTCATGTTCTGGGTGTTCCACGTCATCCGCGACTATGCCCACACGCTGGCCGGCAGCACCAATCCGCTGGCGCAGCGCCTGCCCGAGCTGCTCGCGACGGCGGCCGAGCTCGAGGCGGCGCAGGTGCCGCTGCCGATCGTCTTCGGCCACAACGACCTGCTGCCGGCCAATCTCATCGACGATGGCCGGCGCCTGTGGCTGATCGATTTCGAGTATGCCGGGTTCAACACCGCCATGTTCGATCTCGCCGGGCTCGCCTCGAATGCCGGGTGCGATGCCCGCCAGTCGCAGGCGCTGCTCGATGCGTATTTCGGACCGGCCGGCCGGGGCCTGCGGCACAGCCACCTCGCCATGCAGTGCGCGTCGCTGCTGCGCGAGGCGCTGTGGGCGCTGGTCTCCGAAATGTACCTCAGTGCCCCCGGCGCCGACTACGACGCCTATGCCCGCCAGAACTTCGACCGTTTCGATGCAGCGCTCGCCGCCTATCGCGCCGCGACCACAGAGGCCTGAACGACAATGACTCTTCCCAGCCACGCCCAGTTCGTCGTCATCGGTGGCGGCATTATCGGCTGCTCCACCGCCTACCACCTGGCGCGCGACCACAAGGCCGACGTCATCGTGCTCGAGCAGGGCAAGGTCACCTCCGGCTCGACCTGGCATGCGGCGGGGCTGGTGGGGCAATTGCGCTCCTCGGCCTCGATCACGCAGGTGCTCAAGTACTCGGTCGAACTCTACAAGCGACTCGAGGCCGAGACCGGGCTCGCCACCGGCTGGAAGATGACCGGCTGCCTGCGCCTCGCCACCAACCAGGATCGCTGGACCGAGTATCGCCGCCTCGCCACCACGGCACGCAGCTTCGGCATGGAGATGGAGCTGGTCTCGCCCGCCGAGGTCAAGCGCATGTGGCCGCTGATGGAGGTCGGCGACCTTGTCGGCGCCTCCTGGCTGCCGACCGACGGGCAGGCCTCGCCCTCCGACATCACGCAGTCGCTCGCCAAGGGTGCGCGCATGGCGGGGGCGCGGTTCTTCGAAGGGGTGCGGGTCACCGGCTTCGAGATGGAAGGTAGCCGCATCGTCGCGGTGAAGACCACCGCGGGCACGGTGCGCTGCGAGACCGTCGTCAACTGCGCCGGCCAGTGGGCCCGGCAGGTCGGCGCCATGGCCGGCATCAACGTGCCGCTGCAACCGGTCAAGCACCAGTACATCGTCACCGAACGGATCGAGGGCCTCGCCTCCGACGCGCCGACGCTGCGCGATCCGGACCGGTTCACCTACTTCAAGGAGGAAGTGGGCGGCCTCGTCATGGGCGGCTACGAGCGCAACCCGATCGCCTGGACCACCGGCGACGTCCCCGACGATTTCCAGTTCCGCCTCTTCGACGACGACTGGGAGCATTTCGAGCAGCACCTGACGCAGGCCATCGCCCGCGTGCCGGCGCTCGAGACCACCGGCGTGCGCCAGATGATCAACGGGCCCGAGAGTTTCACGCCCGACGGCAACTTCATCCTCGGGGTGGCGCCCGAGTGCAGCAACATGTTCGTCGGCGCCGGCTTCAATGCCTTCGGCATCGCCTCGGGCGGCGGCGCCGGCTGGGTGCTGGCCGCGTGGGCCGCCACCGGGGAAGCGCCGATGGACCTGTGGGTCGTCGATATCCGCCGCTTCGCCCAGATGCATCGCGACCGCGACTGGGTGAAGGAGCGCACGCTCGAGGCCTATGGCAAGCACTACACTATCGTCTTCCCACACGAGGAGTATACCTCGGGCCGCAACCGGATCGTCTCCCCGCTCTACGAGCGGCTCAAGGCGCATGGCGCGGTGTTCGGCTCCAAGCTCGGCTGGGAACGGCCGAACTGGTTCGCGCCCGAGGGGGTCGTGCCCGAGGATCGCTATTCGATGGGCCGTCAGAACTGGTTCGGTCCGGTCGGCGAGGAGCACCGGCTGGTGCGCGAAAAGGTCGGGCTGTTCGACCAGTCGTCCTTCGCCAAGTACGAACTGAGCGGTGCCGACGCGGTGACCGCGCTCGGCTGGATCGGAGCCAACAGTGTCGACAAGCCGGTGGGGCGGCTCACCTACACGCAGATGCTCAACAGCCGCGGCGGCATCGAATGCGATCTGACCGTCGCCCGCATCGCCGAGGACCGGTTCTACATCGTCACCGGCACCGGCTTCCGCACCCACGACTTCGCCTGGATCAGGGACCATGTCCCGGCCGGGCTCGACGCTACGCTCACCGATGTCACCGAGCAGTTCGGCACGCTGTCGCTGATGGGGCCGCTGGCGCGCGACGTGCTCGCCGCGGTGACCAGCGCCGATGTCTCCAATGCCGCCTTCCCGTTCGGCCACGTCCGCATCCTGCCGATCGCCGGGGCCGAGGTGCGGGCGCTGCGGGTCACCTACGTGGGCGAACTGGGCTGGGAGCTCCACATCCCGCTGGGCAAGACCGGCGAGGTGTTCGACGCGCTGATGGCCGCCGGGGCGCCGCATGGGCTGAAGCCGGTCGGCTACCGCGCCCTCGAGGCCCTGCGGCTCGAGAAGGGCTATCGCGCCTGGGGCTCCGACATCACCCCGAACGATACCCCGCTCGAGGCCGGCCTCGGCTGGGCGGTCAAGCTCAAGAAGGAGACGCCCTTCATGGGCCGGGCGGCGCTCGAGGCCGCCTCGAACAAGCCGCAGAAGAAAGTGCTCGCCACCTTCACCACCGAGCGCGAGGATGTCGTGCTGCTTGGCCGCGAGACCATCCTGCGCGACGGCCAGTTCGCCGGCTACCTGACCTCGGGGGGCTATGGCTACACCATCGGCCGGCCGATCGGGCTGGGCTATCTGCGCAAGCCCGACGGCATCAGCGACGAGTGGGTCCGCTCGGGTCGCTACGAACTCGTTGTCGCCGGCGAGACGGTGGCGGCGCAGCTGACGCTCGAGCCGCTCTATGATCCCAGCAGCGCCCGGGTGAAGTCATGAGCATCCCCGTCGATCGTCACGCCCGCATCGTCATCATCGGTGGCGGCGCCATCGGCTGCTCGGTGGCCTACGCGCTCAGCCGCAAGGGCGAGCGCGACGTGCTGCTGCTCGAGAAGCGCCGCCTCACCGAGGGCTGCACCTGGCATGCGGCGGGGCTCGTCGGGCAATTGCGCGGCAAGCGCAACCTGACCCGGCTGATGCAGGCCTCGGTGGCGGTGTTCGACCGGCTGGCGGCCGAGACCGGCAATGCCATCCAGTGGCACAAGGTCGGCTCGCTTCGCCTCGCCTCGTCGCCGGATCGCTGGAGCGAGATCCGCCGCTCGATGACGCAGGCCAAGAGCTTCGGGGTCGAGTGCGACGCGCTCTCGGCCGACGAGGCAAAGGCCCTGTTCCCCTTCATCACCACCGATGGCGTCGAGGGCGCCGCCTACATTGCCGGGGATGGCTATGTCGATCCCTACGGGCTGACCCAGGCTTATGCGCGGGCGGCTCGCGCCGGCGGCGTTGAGATCGAGGAGGGGGTCACCGTCACCGACATCATCACGGCCGGCCGGCAGGCCGTCGGGGTGGTCACCGATCACGGCACCATCGGCTGCGACATCCTCGTCAACTGCGCCGGGCTGTGGGCCAAACGTGTGGGCGAGATGGCGGGCGTCGCCATCGCGGCGGGCGTGGTCGAGCACCAGTATTTCCTCACCGAGAAGACGCTCGAGCTGCCCGACAACCTGACCACGCTGCGCGATCCGGACAAGAACTTCTACCTCAAGCCCGATACCGGCAGTTTCGCCATCGGCGGCTGGGAGGAGGGGACCCGGGGCTGCTGGCGCGGCCTGCCGCCTCTCGAGTTCGGGCGCGAGCTGTTCGACGCCAACTACGATCGCCTGGCGCTGTTCGCCGGGCTTGCCAGCGAACGCCTGCCGGTGCTCGACAAGACCGGCATCCAGACGGTGATCAACGGCCCGATTCCGGTCTCCGCCGATGGCGAACCGATCATCGGGCGGGCGCCGGAACTCGACAATTTCTACCTCGCCTGCGGCTTCACTGCCGGCATCGCCGCCTCGGGCGGGGCCGGCGAGGCGCTGGCCAACTGGATCGTCGAGGGTGATCCGGGCATGGACCTGTGGCAGTTCGACGTCCGCCGCTTCGGGCCGGTGCAGGCCCAGGGGCGGTATCTGGAGGAGCGCGCCATAGAGGCCTACGGCGCCTACTACAAGATCCACTGGCCCAATGAGGAGCAGCACTCGGCGCGGCCGCTGCGGCGTTCGCCGCTCCATGACCGCCTCACCGCCATGGGTGCCGTCAACGGGCAGAAATTCGGCTGGGAGAGGCCGAACTGGTTCGCCGCTCCGGGCGAGGATCGCCATGACGCGCCCAGCTTCGAGCAGCGGCCGAACTGGTTCGGCGCCGTCGCGCGCGAGGTCGAGGCGATCCGCAACCGCGTGGCGCTCATCGACCAGACCTCGTTCGTCAAGTTCGAGGTCACCGGCCCCGGCGCCCTGGCGGCCCTCGACAGGATCGCGGCCAACAAGGTGCCGGAGGCGCCCGGCAGTGCCGTCTATACCCAGCTGTGCAATGGGCGCGGTACCATCGAGGCCGACCTGACCATCGTCCACGCCGCGCCGGAGCGCTTCCTCGTCGTCACCGGCTCGGGCTTCGGCATTCGCGACGGCGCCTGGATCCGGGCGCAGCTGCCGCCGGGGGTCCAGATGCGCGACGTCACCGGCCAGTACGCCACCATCAACATCTGCGGGCCGAAGGCGCGCGAGGTGCTGCAGTCGGTGTCCGACAGCGATCTGTCGAACGCCGCCCATCCGTTCCTCGCCGCGCGCGAGATCGAGATCGGCTGGGCCCGCGCCCTGGCGGTCCGCATCGGCTATGTCGGCGAACTGGGCTACGAGCTCTATGTTCCGCAGGAGTTCGCCGCCCATGTCTACGAGACGCTGTGGGCGGCGGGCGAGCCTCATGGCATCGCCAATGCGGGCTACCGGGCGATCGAGAGCTGCCGGCTCGAAAAGGGCTATCTCTACTGGTCGGGGGACATCACCCCCGACACCAACCCGTACGAGGCGGGCCTCGGCTTTGCCGTCGATCTGGGCAAGCCCGAGTTCTCCGGCCGGGAGGCGCTCGCCGCGCTCAAGGCCGCCGGGCCGTCGCGGCGGCTGGTCACCTTCACCCTCGAGGGGTTTGTGCCGCTGCATGGCGGCGAGCCGGTGATTGCCGACGGCAAGGTGGTGGGGTCGCTGTCGAGTGCCGGCTTCGGCCATCACCTGGGCAAGTCGATCGGCTTCGGCTACCTGCCGGTGGCCCAGGGCGACCGGCGGGACTACCTCATCGAGGCCTTCGGCCGGGCGCATGCGGCGACACGCGGGCCGCGCGTCCTCTACGATGCGAAGATGGAGCGGCTCAAGGCATGAGCGACATCGACGACGCGCGCCGCGCGCTTCTCGCCATTCCCGCCTATGCCGGCTGGCAGGATGCCGCCATCGCGCGGCTCGGCGGGCTCACCAACCGGGTCTTCCGGGTGGGCGGCCCCCGGACCTTGTGCCTCCGCCTTCCGGGCAAGGGAACGGAAGAGTACATCAACCGGGCCAACGAGGCGCAGGCGGCGCGGGAAGCAGCCCGGGCCGGGGTCAGCCCAGAGGTGCTGTTCGCCGATCCGGCGAGCGGCGTGCTGGTCACGGCGTTCCTCGATGGCGTCGAGACGATGTCGCCGGACCTGTTCCGCGCGCGCCGGGGGGCGCCCCGCCGGGCGGGCGAGGCCTTTCGCCGGCTGCACGGCTCGGGTGCCCGGTTCGACTTCCGCTTCGAGCTGTTCGCCATGATCGACGACTACCTCCGGCTCCTCTCGACCCGCACGGTGGAGCTGCCCGACGGCTATCACGACGTGCTCGGCGAGGCCGAGGCGGTGCGTGCCGCGCTCGCCGCGCATCCGCTGCCGCTCGTGGCCTGCCACTGCGATCCCCTGTGCGAGAACCTGCTCGATACCGGGCAGCGCATGTGGATCGTCGACTGGGAATATTCCGGCATGAACGATCCGATGTGGGACCTGGGCGACCTCTCGGTCGAGGGCGGCTTCGATGCCGGTCAGGACGAGGAACTGCTCTTGGGCTATTTCGGCACCGAACCGCGTCCGGACGAGCGCGGGCGGATGGTCATCTACAAGGCAATGTGCGATCTGCTCTGGACATTGTGGGGTCTGATTCAGCATGCCAACGGCAATCCCGCCGACGATTTCTGGGCTTATGCCAGCAACCGCTTCGGCCGCTGCCGGGCCCTGATGGCGACACCCGGCTTTGCCGGGCACGTGGCCGCCGTCGCGGCGGGGCCGCACTGAAAGGAACGTGGGCCATGAAGATACTGGTCGCAGTCAAGCGCGTCGTCGACGCCAATTTCCGCATCCGCGTCAAGCGCGACGGCTCGGGCGTCGAACTCGACAACGTCAAGATGGCGATGAACCCGTTCGACGAGATCGCCGTCGAACAGGCCGTGCGCCTCAAGGAGGCGGGCGCTGCAAGCGAAGTCGTCGCCGTCTCGGTCGGTCCGGCCAAGGCCGAGGACACGCTGCGCCAGGCCCTTGCCCTCGGGGTTGATCGGGCGATCCTCGTCCAGCACGAGGGGCGCGCGGAGTCGCTCGGCGTCGCCAAGGTGCTGCGGGCGCTGGTCGAGCGCGAGGCGGCCGATCTGGTCCTGCTCGGCAAGCAGGCGATCGACGACGATGCCAACCAGACCGGCCAGATGCTGGCCGCGCTGATGGGCCGCGGCCAGGCGACTTTCGCGAGCGGCATCGAGATCGCCGGCGAGACGATGCGCGTCACGCGCGAGGTCGATGGCGGCCTCAGGGTGGTTGAGCTGACCCGGCCCGCCGTGGTGACCGTCGACCTCAGGCTCAACACGCCGCGCTTTGCGGCGCTCCCGGCCATCATGAAGGCGCGCAGCAAGCCGCTCGCGAGGCTGAGCGCCGCCGAGCTCGGGCTCGACCTGACGCCGCGCCTCACCGTACTGCGGACCGAGGAACCGCTGCAGCGGCAGGCTGGGGTGACCGTGGCCACGGTCGCCGAACTGGTCGACAAGCTCCGGCACGAAGCCAAGGTGATCTGATGACCACGCTCCTCCTCGCCGAACACGACAACACCACCCTCGATCCGCAGACCGCCCAGGCGCTGACCGCCGCGCTCGCGCTGGGTCGGCCGGTGCACGTGCTGGTCGCCGGCACGGGCTGCGGCAGCGTCGCCTCCGCTGCGGCCGGGCTCGCGGGCGTCGAGCGCGTGCTGCTTGCCGAGGAGGCGTGCTATGGCGCCGGCCTCGCCGAGCCGCTTGCGGCGCTCCTCGTCGATCTCGCCGCCGGCTACCATGCCATCGTCGCCGCCGCGACCAGCACCGGCAAGGATGTGCTGCCGCGCGTTGCCGCCCTGCTCGACGTCATGCAGGTCTCCGATATCATCGCTGTCGAGGGTCCGCAGACCTTCCGCCGCCCGATCTATGCCGGCAATGCCGTCGAGATCGTGCGCTCGGATGACGCAAAGCAGGTGATCACCGTCCGCGCCAGTGCCTTCGCGGCGGCCCCGGCCGGCAGCGCCGCGGAGATCGTCGCCGTAGGGGCGGCCGGCGATCCGGGGCTGGTCCGCCTGATCGAGGATCGCAGTGTCGTCTCGGACCGACCCGAGCTGACGGCGGCGCGGATCGTCGTTTCGGGTGGCCGCGCCTTCGGCAGCAAGGAGCAGTTCGATGCGCTGCTGACCCCGCTGGCCGTGGCGCTCAACGCCGCGATCGGCGCCAGCCGGGCGGCAGTGGACGCCGGCTATGCGGCCAACGAGCTGCAGGTCGGCCAGACCGGCAAGATCGTCGCGCCCGATCTCTACATCGCCTGCGGCATCTCGGGCGCCATCCAGCACCTCGCCGGCATGAAGGATGCCAAGGTGATCGTCGCCATCAATTCCGACCCGTCGGCACCGATCTTCCAGGTGGCGAACTACGGGCTGGTCGGCGACATCTTCACGCTGCTGCCAGAACTCACGGCGGCTCTCGGGCCGGCGCGCTGAGTCAGCGCCGGCCGCGCTTGCTCAGGGCGCCGGCGGATACGGCAAGCACGATGATGGCGCCGACGAGGATCTGCCGGATGTAGCTGTCGACGCTGAGCTGGGTCAGGCCGTTGTCGAGCACCCCCAGGATCAGCACGCCGATGACGGTGGCGAGGATGCGCGGTTCGCCCTGCTCGCTCATCGTCATGCCGAGGAACACCGCGGCGATGGCATTGAGCATCAGTCCGCTGCCCTGGGTCGGGTTGGCCGAGGCGACGCGGCTTGCATACATCAGCCCGGCCCCGGCGGCGCCGAGGCCGGTCAGCGCGAAGGCGGCGAGCTTCAGCCGGCGCACCGGCACGCCGCTCAGGTAAGCGGCCTCGATATTGCCGCCGATGGCATAGAGGCGCCGTCCGAAGGTGGTCTGCTCGAGCAGCACCCAGACGAGGAAGACCACGGCAACGGCAACGATGGTCAGGTTGGGCAGCATCAGCGCCACGCCGCCGATCTCGCCGAGCGGCAGGCCCTCGCGGGCGAAGTTGCCGAAGCTCTCGGGGATCGACTTGCCGGAAATGGTCTTGCCCCCGCTGATCACGAAGGCGAGCCCGGAATAGATGGTGAGGGTGGCGAGGGTGGCGATGAAGGGCAGGATGCCGATCACGCTGACGAGGACGCCGTTGATGGCGCCGCCGGCCAGCCCGATCGCCAGTGCCGCGCCGACGGCCACGGCCGGCGGGGAGCCGCCAATGAACAGGGCCCCGGCGACGATGCCGGCGAGGCTCGCCGCCGAGCCGACGCTGAGGTCGAAATCGCCCATCGCCATGACGATGGTCATGCCGGCCGCCACCACCATCAGCATCGACAGCTGCTGGCTGATGTTGAGCCAGTTGCGGGCCGTCATGAAGGTTTCGGGCAGGCTGACCCAGAACACCGCGAGGATGAGGACGAAGCCGATCAGGGTGCCGTAGCGGCGCAGCAGGGCGAGGGCATTCATGCCGCGGCCTCCGCGCCGCGCCCGTAGCACAGGTTGAGCAGCGTCTCCTCGTTGAGGCCTCGCGCCGAAACCGTGCCGGTCATTCTGCCCTCCCGCATGATGGCGATCCGATCGCACATGCCGATCAGTTCGGGAAGGTCCGATGACACGAGGATCACCGCCATGCCGCCCGCCGTCATCTCGCGGATGATCGAATAGATGTCGAACTTGGCGCCGATGTCGACGCCGCGGGTCGGCTCGTCGAGCAGCAGTACGCGCGGTTGGCCGCTCAGCGCCCGGGCGAATACCACCTTCTGCTGGTTGCCGCCGCTCAGTTGCATGGCCAACTGGCCGGGACCGGTGGCCCGCAGGCGCACGTCGCTGCCGAGGCGGGCGGCGAAGGCCCGCTCGGCGCTGGGCCGGAGGAAGGTGCCGCCAAGGCTTCGGTCGGCCAGGTGGGCGAGGGTGACGTTCTCGAAGATCGGCCGGCTCAGCACCAGCCCCTCGGAGCGGCGCTCGCGCGGCACGTAGGCGAGGCCGGCGCGCCAGGCGTCGGCGGGACTGTTCGGGCGATAGGGCCGGCCTTCGAGTTCGAGCGTCCCGCGCCGTAGCGGCAGGTCGCCGAACAGGGTGCGCAGCAGTTCGCGCTGCCCCGAGCCGGAGAGGCCGGCGATGCCGAGGATCTCGCCCTTGTTGACCTTCAGCGTTGCGGCCGCGAGGGCGCCGTTGCCGATCCCCTGCGCGGCCAGCGCCACGTCGCCCGACGGACTGGCGGATGGCGGCGGGTAGGCCTCCTCGACCTTGCGGCCGATCATTAGTGCCACGAGGTCGTCATGGGTGATCTCGGCGAGCCGGCCGGTGTCGATGGTGGTGCCGTCGCGCGGCACCGTCGCCCGGTCGCACAGCGCCATCACTTCGTCGATGCGGTGCGACACGTAGAGCACGGCGCCGCCGCCGGCGCGGATCTCGCGCAGCACGCGGAACAGCCGCTCCGATTCCTCGCGCGTCAGCGCCGCCGTCGGCTCGTCCATGATATAGAGGCGGGCGGGTGCGCCGGCCTCGCCGAGAAAGGCGCTCGAGATGCGCACCAGCATCTGGTCGCCGATCGACAGGCCGCCCATCTTGCGGCGGGTGTCGATATGGGTGATGCCGAGCCGGTCGAGCGCCGCCCGGGCCGTGGCATGCAGCCGCGTCCAGTCGACGAACAATCCGGCCCGGGTCGGATAGCGGCGGCCGACGAAGATGTTCTCGGCCACCGACAGGGCCGGGACGGTGTTGAGTTCCTGGTGGATGAAGCGCAGCCCCAGCCGGTGCGCCGCTCCCGGGCTGTCGAAGGCGATGGGCCTGCCGTCCATCTCGATCGTTGCCCGGTCGGGCTGGATGACGCCGGCGAGGATGCGGATCAGCGTCGACTTGCCGGCGCCGTTCTCACCCATCAGTGCGTGGATTTCGCCCGCAGCGAGCGTCAGGTTCACGTCGCGCAGGGCCGGAACACCTGCATAGGCCTTGGCGACATGGCTGAGGGAGAGAAGCGTCATGGCCATCGGCTCATCGGACGGGACCGGGCATGGGGCTTCCCACGCCCGGTCCCCTCGGCATGATCAGTTGGCTGCGTTCTCTTTCGTCACCAGCTTGGTGGGGACGAAAATCACCGGGTCGGCGATCGCCTCACCGGCGAGGAGCTTGGCCACCGCCTCGGCGGCGGCGGTGCCGATGCCGGTGAAGTCCTGCGCGACGGTCGCTTCGAAATTGCCGCCCTTGGCGACTTCCTCACGAGCCTGCGGGTTGGCGTCGATACCGGTGATGACGATGCCCTCGCCCTGGCGGCCGGCGGCCTCGATGGCCTGCAGCGCGCCAAGCGCCGGCTGGTCCCAGGCCGCCCACACGGCGCTGATGCTGCCGGGCGCCGGGTTGGCGGCGAGCACGGCTTCCATCTTGGCGCGCGAGTCGGCGATGCCGCCGTCCGAGACGTCCGGAGTGATGCGGTCGAGCACCTTGATGTCGGCATTGGCGGCGAAGATCTCGTCGGCCTTGGCGCCGCGGATCTGCACCGGCGGGAAGGCGTCGAAGACGAACATCACCACATTGCCCTTGGCACCGATGCGGTCGACCACGTAGCTGGCGGTCGTCTCCGCCATGGCCACACCATCGGAGGTGACGTTGGTGGCGAGCAGCGGATCGCTGCCGGCATCCATGCCGACCACCGGGATATTGGCGTTCTTGGCCGCCTGCAGGCCGGCGGTGACCTGGGCCGGGTCGACGTTGATGACGATGGCGTCGACGCCCTGGTTGACCACGTCCTCGATGCGGCTGATCACCGCGGCGACGTCGCCGGAGGTGTCGATGACGTTGACGTCCCAGCCTTTTTCCTTGGCGACCGCCTGGAAGGCCTCGACGTAGAACTGGGTCCCTGGCTGGGCCAGGTAGGGGGTGATCACGGCCACCTTCGACTGGGCGAGGGCGGGGCCGGCAAAGGCTGCGGCCGCCACGGCGGCGCCCGCTAGGACGAGACCGCGAACGGTCCGGTTGAAGCTGCTGAGCATGGGGTTAGTCCTCCTGGAGGCAAGGTGGCGTCGGCCTTGCCCGTCCGTCGGCGCTGCCCGGCGCCTGACGGTTGTTTTCCTTACGC